>JAQGPA010000130.1 GCA_028293325.1 Pedosphaera sp.
GTCCTTGTGGTCCTTGTGGTCCTTGTGGTCCTTGTGGTCCTTGTGGTCCTTGTGGTCCTTGTGGTCCTTTGCGTCCCTGTCCGTCCGTGCCCGCCCCAATCCACTCCCAATCCTGTTAATCCTGTCACCCCCCGTCTCGGCGTCTTCTCCGCGCCTCCCATCGCCAGTGCGGAAGCACCTCCGCGGTTAAATTCCAAATTCCGCAAACTCGGAACCCCGAACTCTAAACGCTGAACTTCTATGCTTCTTACTTTCATCGTGGCGATTTAATCACATTCCCTAAACCGCTGGATGTCGCTCGTGTCGCTCGTGTCGCTCAGCTTTTTTCGAAAAAAACCGCGAAAATCCCCTTTGTTTGCAGCCTCTGAATGCGTTTTAAACTCCCAATTTGTGAAAACCCCTCGTCTAAAGACACCCCATCACCCAACCAAATGAGGTAGGAAACGAGGCAACGAGGTTCAAACTGCCACCTCAGAGTCTGAAGCGCTAAACCCTAAACAAAACTGTTTGGCAACCCCGCGCCGCCGGATCACCCGCACCCTTTTACGGAGCGCGGCTATGGGCAACGCCTTTGGTGCCCGTGCGGAAGCACCCGCGGAAACTCCAGAACGACCGGCCCGCAGAAACAACTCCCGCGCCAACCAAATGAGGTAGGAGACGACGTCAGGAGACTCAAACATTTCCCCGCCTGGAACAGCCAGCCACACTTGGCAGTGAGCCACACTCCACAGACCAATCCTTCCGGTCAACTCCCGCACGTCCAAATTCCCCAATCAAAAATCGCAAATCAAAAATCAAAAATTCTCTCCCGCCACTCTATCGACTATTGTCTATTGTCCCCAACTCGAAACCCTGAACGCAAAACTCCTTGGCCCGCCAAAGCCTTGGCGGCGGCGGCTGAACTTTTTCCCCCAATGGCCGTACGCAAGCACCCGAGCGCTGACAGCGAGAAATAATAAAACCCAGGGCAAGACCGCCCCGGTCGCCGCCCTGGGAAACCTCCATCAACCAACCCTTCACTTTCGCGCAAAGCGCGGCGAGCCCCGCGAGCATCCATCCCTTTCCTCAACCTGTCTCGACAATGGTTACAAAAATGACCCGCGACCAAATCAAGCATCTGGCAGCAAATATTTTTCGATAATGGCTCCCGTCGATCCGTTAACTTTAAAAACATAGGTTGGACCAGAACGATCTCGCACCTGGAAAAAGTAAAGGCTTGAGCTTTTGTCAGCCTTTATAAGCATTGCAGTAAGTTCTATTTGCCCTTCACGCTTTGCAACATGCTTGGAAATGAGCAGCTTTTTACACGTGGAAAGCACCTTTTTATCAGCAACGGTCAAAGAAACATCTTTATATTTTCCATAATCATCAATCACATCTCCATTCCAGTCATCGATAATAACTACGGGCGGTTCATCCAAGGACATCCACTTAAGGCCGGCATAACAACCAATTACCGCGGCCAAGAGCCCGACCAGAATCAATTTACGCCTTCTCATGGACTTCATTCTATAACGTCCCAATTCTCACTTTCTTCCTCACCGCGGCTGATAATCCACAAAGTCTGATCCAAACAAATGCTGGGGCGGGCTGCACTTGATCTCATGATATTTGCCGCGTTGACACACAATCAAATCCAGTTCCGGCCCGGGCATCAAACTCCGCACATATACGTATTGCAAAAACGTGTGGGTGCGGGTGCCGTTGAGTGCCACTATCACATCGCCAGCCTGCAATCCTGCCGCCGTCAATAACTCGCTTTGTCGCTGGATCAAGACCCCATCGGTTGGCAGGCGATGAAAATCCGCAACTGCAACTTTCTCTGCCCCGTTCGGGAATACTCTCTCCAGGCGCTTTATAAGCTCCGGCACAAACCGCGTGTCACCGGTCAGATTCTTGTAACGATCACAAAAAAAGACTAGATACGTTGAATTACTGTAGCGCTCTTCAATTTTGGCGAACCATTCAAAAGCGCCATCATAGTTCGTGGTTTTCTCAAAAAAAGTCGCCTTGGCCTGCAACCCCAGTGCTGAATACGCTTCGCCAGCTTCATCCGCGATTTGGCGTGCCTTGTCGATCTGACCTTTTTTCAAAAAGTAAACGACACGCTCATAGCCATGGTTGGCCACGCGGACACCGTCAGGATCGGCCGCACAGCCCTGCTCAATGAATTGCGCCGCGCGGTCCTCTTCCTTGCGGTTGTATGCATACCCTCCCAAATCATAGTACCAAACTGGATCCAGCGCCGCCGCCTCCAGCATGATCTTCTCATACTGCTGCGGTTGGTCATAAAGCGTATGGGCCACCCAGCGCTTGGCATTGACACCGTAGGGCAGCATGGCCTGATTTAAGTCGGTGGCTTGGTCGAAGGATGGATTGTTGGTGTATTTATGCTCCATTAGGTAGTCCACAATGCGGCCGTCGTACGGCGCCATTTCATGGAGCTGTTCAAAGTGCTTGATGGCATCCGTTCGGCCGATCAGGGTGGTATGATTCAAACGCGGATTGAGATCGTAGAGGGTTCCCGGCGGCGGATTATGATTGTGCCATTCGTTCACGTGCGGATTGGGATTGGGGTTGTACCGTGAGGCAAACCAGACGTCGTAACAAATTTGATTCCAGCATGCCGACGGAACCAATTGCGGGGTGGCGACGGTCACCTTGAAACCATCATCCACCGAATTGTGATAGCTTTTAACATCTGTGCACTTGAAGCGCTGCACGAATGGATACAACCTTAGCCCGTCAAAGTACTGGTCGCATTGGTCCGCGAATTGTTTGGCCTCATCGGGAACGCCCCACATGGAACTCATAAAATAAACATTCTGCTGGACGGCCTGGCAGAGATGCCGCTGGAGAAACGAAGCCCATTGTCCCCAGCCGATGACCCGCACTTGAACCTCCCCACCGGACCGCGTCAAACAATGTTCCGGCACTGCGTTTAACGCGCTCATCAACTCCTGCTGCGACGCTTTCTGCTGGTGTGTCAGTTCATACACACTGTTGGCTTCCTTAAGTTCGAGCGGAATCGCAACGTCCAGTAGTTGGTGCCCGATTTCAACCGAGTAACGGTTTGCATTGGCCACGCGGACGTAATCAATCGTTTGCTTCTGGTCATCGCTCAACTTCTGCCAGGCGATTGTCGTGGACACATAGCCGGACAAGGCTGAAAACCACGCCACGCTCTCACTGGGGGAAAGTCTGTCCAGCTTGTCCAGCGGGCGGTAGTCCCCGGTGTTCCGCGCCCGCAAGGCGCGCACCATCGGCGCTACGGGAGCATTGTGGGTGTCGATCGCGTTCAAACGTTCCAGCGACAAAGCTTCATCCCCGACCAGCGACAACATCATCGCCTCTGCCATTTGTCCGTTGATGCCGGCGGCGCCCGAGCCGCGCAGCCAGCGCGCCATGGTAAGATGCGCGGTGAGCCGCGACAGCGGTGATCGGATCTCAAAAAAGTGTCCCGAATGGTCACGCAACAAAAATGCGCCCAGCAAAACGGCAGCCTCTTCGTGCAGTTCGGGATTGGTAAAACCTCTTTCTAGGGCTGCCGATAATTTCTGATTTTCACGCTCGATGGTTTCCGGGGTGCCGTCGGTCAGTTTAACCAGCAGCGTTGTGTCTTCCGTCTTGTCGGGCTGGCCCGCGCTTAATCCGACCGCCTTGGCCAATTGCGTCGCGACGCCTTGATAAACTGCGGGCGACCAGATGGGACCGTTGACATCGTGTTCCAATTTCAAATCGCTCTGTTTCGGGTCCAGGTGGATTTGCAAACCATAGACGGGCGCATCCGGAGGCGAGCCGGGCTTTTCCGTGGCCGTGACCGAGAAGGACTTTTGGTCAGGCAACCGGTGGAAGGCGGCATAATACATCTGTTCGGCCAGATCGGACACAATCGCTTCCACGATGAATTGCGACTCGTCCTGGAAAGACGTCTGAAAATAGCCGGTGCCACCAGCCGACTCGGCGGATGGCTTCGGTTTGCAGCCGTCGGCCAAACCCGCGGCAAGCAGGAGACAAATCATCAATCGGCCAAGGTTCTTGAACTTGTTGCGGGTTGCTTCGAATTGCGATCGTTTCATAGGAAATTAAACCCCGATTGAAAAGCAATCAAGCCCACCACGAGCAGCCAGTGTCAATTTCGGACCGCGATTGCGTTTTTAGTTTGCTTCCTCCATCCATTGACCGAGTGTGTGCCCGAAATCTGCCACCGTCAAGACTGAGGGCAAGTGCTTCCCCTCCCATCGTCCTCGTCGTCCTCGCCACCTGCCACCTTATCTCTTTCCGTCCCCCTCCGCGCCTCCGCGGTAAAATTGTTCCGTTCTGAATCCATTTGCCCAACCCTTCCCCCGCATGCATAGTCCCCCCATGACCGCCCCCGCAACCGCCGAAGCTCCCCCGACAAAAAAATCCGCCCCCGCTTCCACCCGCATCACTTCCATCGACGCCTTGCGTGGCCTCGTGATGTTCACCATGATTTTTGTCAACGACTTCGCTGGCGTCGGCAAAATCGCACCCGACTGGATGGTCCATTTCAGCGATCGTCACGAGCACGGCAGCGGCATGACCTTCGTCGATCTCGTCTTCCCCGGCTTTCTTTTTGTCGTCGGCATGTCCATTCCCTTCGCGCTCGGTTCGCGCTTGGCCAAGGGCGAACCCATTTGGAAAACGCTTTTCCACATCATCACCCGCACCCTCGCGCTGCTCCTCATCGGCGTGCTCATGGTCAACGATTCGCCGGATCAGGAAGCCATGGGCTGGTTAGGTTCGGTCTATTTCCGGCTCATGCTCTTATCCGCCATCTTTGCCTTTGGCTCATTTTCACCGCGCAACGCCACGGCATCGGCGCAAAAGGTTGCCAAAATGCTGACCACCCTGTTCCGCGTCGCCGGTTTCGCCGCGCTAATTTATCTGGCCTTCGCCTATCGCACTCACAACGGCAACCGCATCATCTCCCTCGCTCCTTTCTCCCTTCAGACCAGTTGGTGGGGCATCCTCGGCCTAATCGGCTGGGCTTATTTCGTCTCCTCCGTCGTGTTCCTGCTTTTTCGCGGCTATCGCACCGCGCTCCTCGGCTGCATGGCGCTCCTGCTCTGCGTTTTCGTCGCCGACAGAAAAGGCGCGTTCGATGACCTTTGGCTCGCCAGTCACGTCAGCTTTGGCGAGTCCCTCGGTTCTCTCGCCTCCATTGCCGTCGGCGGACTCCTGCTCGCCTCCATTCTGGTCTCACCGGATAAATCCACCCACCGCTCCCGCCTGAACTTCACGTTGCTCTTTATCGCCGGTTGCTCCGTTGCCGCACTGCTCCTCAACGGCCTTTATGGCATCAGCAAAAATGACGCCACCCCTTCGTGGTGCCTCTGGTCCTGTGCCATTACCGCTGCGCTCTGGCTCGGCTTCTATTACCTCTGCGATGTCGCCTCCGTAAAAGTCATCTCCAAACCGTTCGCCCTCGCCGGACAAAACGTTTTGCTCGCCTACCTCATTTCCGAAATGCTCCCTTCCTTCGGCGGCATGACCAACTCCACTCTCGCCGGCGCCATCGCCGGTTCCGCCGCCGCCGCCTTTTGCCTCCTCAGCTTCACCGCCCTGCTCAATTCCCGCGGCTTCCGCGTGAAACTCTGAACAGCAACTCTCACGGAGACCCGCCAAATGTCTTAGCTTGGGAAAAGCTCCGCCGAGCCAAGCCCTGAAACCACCTGCCCAAAGGATCGCGGAATTGCTGATGGCCGTGCGCAAGCACCCGCTCCCTTCCCCAATCGTCGTCGTCGTCGTCGTCGTCGTCGCTCATGGTTCGGAGTTCAAGCTTTAGCTTGTCAGTATCGCGCTTGCCTGTCCGCCGACTTGTCCCGCCATAGCCTTGGCGGCGGAAGCCTTGGCGAAGGTGGATCGTCGCTCCCTTTCCCCCAATGGCCGTGCGCAAGCACTCAAAAATCGAGCCTTGCACCTGATAAGTGGCGGCGGTTATTCTCTCAGGCTGGGACTACGTCCGCGTCTTTTGTAGTATGGCAATTGTCAAATCGTTGCCGATTTTACCGATGAACCAACCCAGTTAACGGAAGGTTAGTAAATGAAATTGACCGCTTTTCGCATTGAAAATTACCGCTGCATCCACGACTCCGGCTGGGTGGACATCGGCGATATCGCCGTGCTGGTCGGCAAAAACGAGTCCGGCAAGACCGCCCTGCTCAAAGGCCTCTGGAAATTTAATCCCTTCAACGAAACCAGTTACAACCTGGACCGCGACTGGCCGCGCGACCGGCGTAAGGAGCGATCAGAAGACAAAATCGTGGCCACCGTCCGCTTCACGTTTTCGCCGGAGGAAACTGCGGCATTTGCCGCGCTCCCCGATTCGGTCAAGGGCATCACCGACGTCGAGATCAAGCGGAACTATAAAGGCTCCTACTTGCACACGTTCCTGCCGCTGGATACAACCCGGGAACCTGACATCAAGTGGGTCGTCAGCATCTTGCAGGAAAACCTCGCGGAACCGCCCAAGCCGGTCAGCGACCATTTCAAAAACCAATACGCCCCCGCGTTGGCCGCTCTCATCGCGGCCGCCCGCGCCCACGGCGGCAGCAAACTCGCGCTGAATCGGCTCATGGAATTGCAGGCCCGCCTCCCCTCCTTCGCCCATCCCAGCGCACCCTACAACGCGAACGACCTGCAAGCCATTCCTGCCCTCAACGCGGCCATCGAAACAACGATTGCTGAAATCAAAAAGACGCCGTGCCAACAGTTGGTCGATGCCGTTCACCAGCGCTTGCCCGCTTTCGTTTACATGGACGACTACAAAATCTTCTCCGGCGCCGCCCTGCTGGATGAAGTCAAGCAACGCCAGGACCGCGATGAATTAACGCCCGAAGATAAAACCATCATTCAAATAATGAAGATGGCGTCGCTCAACTTGGAAGACGAAGTCGCCAAGGGCAAAAAGGAGGACAAACAACAACGCATCCTCGACCTCAACGACGCCAGCCAAACCCTCACCAAACTGATCGCGGACCGTTGGTCGCAAAAGAAATACGAAGTCCTGTTTCAGGCGGACGGCCAACACTTCATCACCTTCGTCAAGGACGCCGATGGTAAAGTCCTCGTACCGCTCGAAGAACGTTCCAAGGGCTTCCAATGGTTTTTCTCGTTCGACATGATGTTGATGTATGAGACGGGCGGCAGTTTCGCGAACAGCATCATCTTGCTCGACGAACCCGGCCTGCACTTGCATGCCACCGCCCAGCGCGACTTGTTGAAACGCATCGCCGACTACGCCCGCAAGAACCAGCTCATCTATTCCACCCACCTGCCGTTCATGATTGATTTCACGCGGTTGGATAACATCTATGTGGCTGAAGATGTCGGCGCGGCGGGCACCAAGGTTCACCAAAACTGGGCCACGGCGGACGAAGACGCGCGCTTCACCTTGCAAGCCGCCCTGGGCCTTTCCTGGAGTCAGTCCCTCTTCGTCGGTCAATATAATCTCGTCGTCGAAAACGTCTCGGACCTCTGGTATCTGACCACGCTCTCGGCCATGCTCCGCGAAGCCGGTTCCGATGGCATCGACGAACAATTGGTCATCACACCCGCTGGCGGCGCCAACAAAGTTGCTTATATCGGCACCCTGCTCCACGGCCAGAACCTCAACGTCGCCGTGTTGCTCGGTTCGGACCCAGCCGGCAAAAGCGCGTACGAACAGCTTGTGAATCACTTGATTCTCGAGGCGAAACGCGCCTTGCGCCTCGGTGATATTTTCGGCGTCCCGGATCAGCGGACGCTCGAAGACCTCTTCGCCGAACCTTTTTACCTGGGCCACGTTTCCGCGGCCTACCGTATCGAACTCAGCGGCCAACCCCTGACGATTTCACCCGACAAGTCCCGCCCCATGGTCGAGCGCATTGAACAAGCTTTCAAAGCCAAGGGCTTGGAGGCCTTCAACAAAAGTCGCGTCGCCAAGCGTATCATGTCCGACCTCGCAAAAAGAAGACTCGCCGACCTGCCGTCCGATACCGTGGACAAATTCAAAAAAGTTATCGCCGCCATCAACCAAATCATGCTGGATTGGAAAAAGCGCGGTTGATTCCTCCCCACTACGGCGCCAGGTGCGCCCGGTAAAACCGGTAGGGTTGAGCCGACAAATTGGGTTCCGTAAATTGCGCCTGGCCGTTGACGTTGTTGGTCAACTTGGCCAACACCGTCCAATTCGTGAAATTCGTGCTCCCTTGAATCTCATACCGGCTCCCCGGCGCCGCCGTCAGCGTGATCGTAAATTGTCCGTTCGTCAAAAGCTGCGGCGAGATCAATACCGCCGGCAGGCTCGTGGCCGATGTCACCACCACATTATCTTGGGCGGAAGTGTTGATGGCATTGGTATTGTGCGCCGTCACCGCCAAACCCACATACACCGCGCCCGCCATCGCCACCGTGTCGCTGCCCACCAACACCCAGTTGGTGCCATCGCTCGAATCATAGCCGGCAAATGTGTTTCCCGTCCTCGTCAACTTGACCCAATACGGCGGAAACAGATTCATCACTGTCGTGTCCGTGCTGATGCCCCCCGTCGCCACTCGCCGCTGGAACGACGCCCCTTGATTCTCCGCCATGAACATGGAAACCTCGCGCGAGTTCGCCGTAAGCGTCTCCCGCATCATCACGCCCGACTTCGCCCAGCCATCCGTGTTCTGCACGTTCACCACCCGCGCCACAATCTGCCCATCGCCGTTCATCGGCTGATAAACATAATGAAACGCATCCGCGTTATTCCAAATGTCATCCCCTGCCGCCTGAATCGTAAACGTCCCGTTCCCATAACTCGCATTCCCCGGCAGCACCACATTCCCAATATCCTGATGACTCCACGGCGGTGGCAATGCCTGGTTCACCGTGACCGTCAGCGTGGCATTTGAACTCGTCACCGACCCCACCGTATTGGACACCACCACCGAATAGTTCCCCGCGTTGGTGGTCTGCACATTCCCGATCGAGTAACTGCTCGCCGTTGCCCCGGAAATATTCGTGCCATTAAATCTCCATTGATAACTCAACGGCGGCGAACCCGCCGCAGTAACACTAAATGCCGCTCCACCCCCCGCGCTCACCGTCTGATTTTGCGGCTGGCCGGTAATCACCGGCTGGTTGTTCAACTGCACATTATCCAGCGCGGAAGTATTGATGACGGTGTTATTATGCGCCGTGACTGCCAACCCCACATACGCCGCGCTGCCCATGGCCACAGTATCGCTCCCCACCAATACCCACGTGTTGCCATCACTCGAACGATAGCCGGTGAAGGTATTGCCGCTCCTCACCAATTTTACCCAATATGGCGCGAATACCCCCGTTGTCGTCGTGTCCGTGCTCACGCCGCCCGTGCTCACGCGCCGTTGAAACGACGCCCCTTGTGACGCCGCCATGAACATGGAAACCTCGCGCGAATTCGCCGTCAGCGTCTCCCGAATCATCACCCCCGCCTTGGCCCAGCCATCCGTGTTCTGCACATTCGTCACTCGCGCCACAATTTGCCCATCCCCATTCATCGGTTGAAAAACAAAATGAAACGCATCCGCCGTGTTCCAAATGTCATCGCCTGACGCCTGGATCGTGAACGTGCCCGTCGAATAACTGGCGTTCCCGGCCACCCCCACATTCCCAATATCCTGATCCACCCACGGCGACGGCAGATTCTGCGTCGGCGGCAGGCTGTTAATCCAATCACTCAATACCGAGACCGCTTGTG
The DNA here is from genome assembly GCA_028293325.1 of Pedosphaera sp. Lineage (GTDB taxonomy): Bacteria > Verrucomicrobiota > Verrucomicrobiia > Limisphaerales > Pedosphaeraceae > JAQGOT01. The sequence goes on from JAQGPA010000130.1 coordinate 9,728, forward strand.
CATCCACCAAGTTCCTGGCCAGCGGCGGCATTTTGTCAGCCCCCGTGGAATTCATTCGCTGGTACATCATCGACCGGGACACATCGCCAGGCAAAACCACTTTGGCCCCCGCAATTCCCATGGTGTTCACCAAGGCGCCATTGACAATCCCCTGGCTCCCCAGCGTCGTGTCGTATCGCGCATCAAAATAGGCCGACACTCCATTTGGCCGATGACACTGCGCGCAGTTGGCATCCAGATAGGAACGCACCCGGGCCTCCAGTGGCGCCGAAGCATTCGTCACGCTCACCAGATTCGAATATGTGGAAATACTCGCTTCGTTTAACGGTGGATTAAACAATCCAATATGATTCCAGGTGCGTAATTGGTTGTCCGTCCGTCCCGTGCTCGGATAGGTGAAGTTCCCGTTTTGCTGGCGGGTCTTGACACCCAACACATAGTTCGCAATCGGCGTGTGGCACGTCAGGCAATCCTGCTGGCTCGGATAATACCATGTTTGGATTCGCGTCCCGCTCCCCGTGGCGATCGGAATGTCCTCGCTCAAACTCCCGGGCAACAGGTCGGCGTCACTATTATCCGCGCGCCATTTATACGTGACGCCATAAACCCCTCCGTTCGAGTCCAGCACCTCCAGGCGCGTCTCCAGCCGCTTCCGGATATTCGGATTGGTATCGTCCGTCCCCAACTCAAAGTGCTTCACCAAAACCGTCCCCACCGGAAACGTCCATTCGCCCGTCGGTGAAAAATTAATTTGCTGATTCGCATTGTTCGGCACCGCTATCCAACGACGCTTGCTTGCCCCATCAGACCACAGCGCCGAATTAACATCATACGGCACCAATCCCGCGGCGGGTGTGAGCGCCCCCACATTTGCAAACGCCCCGGTCTGTGAGAGCAGCGCAGGCATCGACGCGTTGGCGCTGCCAGTCCGTTCCAAACGCCAGATTTGGCCGGCGGGCCCCATCGCGCACATGTACAACTCGTTATTTTGATCCCGCCCAAAAGAGGAAAGTCCGCCCGCATAGTTCATTCCGGGAGGCATGTTCACCAGGTAAGTCACGGTCGGCGCGCTGGAGCCATTGTAAACCAATGTCCAGATGCGCCCCGAATCGTTGTCGCCAAAAATATATTTGCCGCCCAGATCCGCCGCAAACTTCGCGCCGCGATACACATACCCGCCTATCACACAACCATCCCCCTGATCATGCGGATAATCATACACCGGCGGCGTATCATTGCCGATCAACGGCGACGGCATCGGTTTCGGCCCCGGATAAGTTCCCTCCCAATAACCCCACTGATAATTCCCTCCCTTCACTATCAAATCCACCTCCTCACGCACATCCTGCCCCACATCACCCAGCCAGATTTGCCCCGTGGGCGGATCATAAGTCATCCGATGCGGACTGCGCAGACCAATGGCCCAAAACTCCTCTAGGATACTCCCACCCGGATCCTGCCACGGATTATCATTCGGAATATAATAATGTGCGCTCGAACTGCTCGGCCAGCCCGCCGGTGGCGCCACTGCATCCTGCGGATGCCGTCGAATCGGATGACTCTTGCTTGGGTCTTGATCCACATCAATTCGCAACACTCCGGAGAACAGGCTGCCATTTATCTTCTGCGCCTGGTTATACTGATCGCTCGCCCCACCTTCATCGCCGTTGCTCAGATAAAGAAATCCATCCGGCCCAAAAAACATTCCGCCGCCATTGTGCCAAAGATGACGGTCAAACAAATTTATCAGGACCACTTCCGAGTTGGGGTCCGCCACTTGCGAGCCGTCCGGCACCGTGAAGCGCGAAAGCCGGTTATACGACAGCGTGTCCGCCGGCGGACGATTATTCGCCGAGCCCTGGATATTGCCCGGCAACTGGTACTGATAATAAACGTACACATACCCGCGGTTTGGCGATCCCGCCTGGCCGTATTGCGGATGAAACGCAATGCCCAACAGCCCGCAATCATCCCAGCCCTGCGTGTTTGCGCTCAAATCCAGGAACAACGTCTTGCTCGTGGTATTCGAGGCATTGGCAAACGACCAGATATAACCCTCCCGTCCGCACACATAGAGACGATTCGCTCCCGGTTCGAATGTGAGAAAGGTCGGGTCCTGAAAAGTCAGATTGGGAAACGCATTCACCACCGTCCAACCGCCGGCCGGCACGGTAGCCGTGGGCGGCATGTTGTTATTTAAAAATGGCCCAATCGCGCTCCGGGCATCCAGTCCATACTGCTGGGCAAAAGCCAACCCGCCACCCATCAATAAATAAATCCCCATCAAAACCAATGCGCGCAATCGACGACACATCATAGCAAGCCGGAGGCGAATCGAATCCTCCGGCGCGGCCAAACCTTAGCAAAGGCCCGCGCGCATCGGTAATGGGCTGAACTGCCCGTTTCTGAAATGGCGAGGCCTTAGGGTCTTGACCGGCCCCGCTGGTTACACCCAACTCACTCCTTCAACGTACGCAGATAGGCAATCAACGCCTGGACATCTCCATCGTTGAATTTTTTGCCGAAGGCCGGCATCTCTCCCTTGATTCCTTCCTTGATGATTTTGTCGATGCGCTGATCGCTCTTTTTCAAACCGTGCAGGTCCGGCCCTTCATCTCCTCGCGCATCATCTCCGTGGCAATGGGCGCAATTATTGTCGAACAATCGGTAGCCCTGCGACGCCTTGGCGTCCAGGGCCACCTTTGCTTCAACTTTCGTGGCGCCCCCGGCATCGGGCGCTGCAGCGTCTGCCGCCCTCCCGCTATCTAGCGAGAGCCAAACCGCAATGACAACAACGTGCAGCCTGCTCAGGGACGCCACTAAGCTCATAAATAACCGTGTGGTTTTCATCAACCAAGGGGCGAGTCGATGATCGCGAGCGTATTATTGCCCTGCACATAATTCACCGTCGTGATGCCCAGATGCTTGCCCAATTGCTCCGCCGGCACCTTCATCGGCCCCGGCTTCGGCGCCATGCCCGGCTGCGGTTGCGGAAACGCCGTGGACATCGCCGTGTGAAAACTCACGTTCCCCTCCACCTTTTGCACTGTCTGATGAATATGCCCGTTCAAGACCGTCACCGAGCCGAAGCGCTTCAGATAACCCAGCGCCTGACCGCTATCCTCCGTTCCCCAGCCCCACTTCGGATACACTTCCCACAGCGGAACATGCGCGAACACCACGATCGGCGTACTGCTCGATTTTCCCGCCAGGTCATCCTCCAGCCATTCCAACTGGTCATGCCCCAGCACACCCAACCCGCCCTCCTTGATGTCCTTCACATTGGACAACCCCACAAAATGCACTCCCTTATGATCGAAACTGTAATACCCCGAACCCTTGCTCCCTTTGCCAAACCGTTCAAGATACTGCTTCCCGTTATCATTGAGAATGTCGTGCTCGCCGGGAACATAATGCACATCCTTCGCCTTGCAGCTCTTGAGCATCTGTTGCAGCGTATCGAACTCCTCCGCTTCCGCCAGATGCGTCAGGTCGCCGGTGTGCAACAAAAACTCCGGCGCGACCGGCAATGCATTAATCTTCGCAATCGCCGCCTGCAACGTGGCGGCCACATCCTTGTTGGCCTCCTTGTTGAATCCAATATGGCTGTCACTGATTTGCACAAAGCACAGGTCCGGCTTCATGCCGCCTGCGGCCATGCCACCGGCGCCCCCGTCGCCCATCGCCTGATTCATCATTTGAGACTTGAGAATCCCGCCGGTCATGGTCCAAAGCACGCCCGTGCCCGCCCATGCCATGCATTTGAGAAAACCGCGACGGTCAACGCCGTCCTGATCGTGATTATGAATGATTTTGTCGTCCATATTAGCTTTGGTTGAGGTTTGCTGCGTCAGGTTCCGGCGCATATTGATGGCGCCTTCAACACTCCTACCGGTTCGACCCCGCAAATATTCCGGAATGACTATTTATTTTATTTTGGAATAAAATCACCCCTTGGTCAGTCTTAGAGTAAGGACGCAACCGTTCGGAAAGCCCTATTGGAAGAAAAAGACAAACAGTCCCGATTTGAAGTAACCATTCTGCCGCACCTGGATGCCGCGTACAACCTGGCCCGCTGGTTGACGCGCAATGACCATGACGCCCAGGACGTGGTGCAGGATGCTTTCTTGCGGGCTTTTAAATTTTTTGGCGGCTTTCGCGGCGGCAACGGCCGCTCCTGGCTGCTCTCAATCGTGCGCAATACTTGTTACAACTGGCTCGAAAAAAACCGACGCAAGGAACTGGGCACCGTCTTCGATGAGGAAATTCACCTTCTGGAGGATACGGCCGCTACTCCGGAAATGCGCCTGTCGCAAAATTTGGATCGTGAACTTGTCCGGCAGGTCGTCGCCGAACTGCCGGTTGAATTCCGTGAAATCATTATTTTGCGCGAACTGGAAGAAATGTCATACAAGGAAATAGCGGAGATTGCGGACATCCCCATCGGCACGGTGATGTCCCGACTCGCCCGCGCTCGCAAGTTGTTGCAAGAATCCCTCACTCAGCGCCTCGCCGGAGGTACCAAATGAATTGTAACGAAGCTCAGGAATTGAAACACGCCTATCTGGATGGTGAACTCGACTTGGTCCGCAATGTGGCGTTTGCAGACCACCTCAAGAGTTGCGCCGCCTGTTCCCGCGCCCACCAGGACGCCCAAAACCTGCGCTCGGCGTTGCGCTCGGAAAAACTTTATTTCCATCCCCCGCCCGGATTGCAAAAAAATATCCTCGCCACTCTGCGCGCCGAAACTGCCGACGCACCGCGCCCGGCCCTGCTCTTCCCCTGGCATTGGTTTAAGCTGGCTGGCATAACGGCCATGGTCGCCCTGCTGGCTTGGGTGGTGGCATCAGGCCTCAAACCCTCTGCCCGGCCGGACCAACTCACGCAGGAAATCACTTCCAGCCATATCCGTTCCCTCATGGCCAATCATCTCACCGATGTCGCCTCCACCGACCAGCACACTGTCAAGCCATGGTTCGATGGCCGTGTTGATTTCGCGCCGCCAGTAATGGATTTGGCGGACCACGGCTTCCCGCTGATTGGCGGACGCCTCGATTATTTGCAAAACCGTTCCGTCGCCGCCTTGGTTTACCAACGCCAGAAACATTTCATTAATCTGTTTATCTGGCCGGCGGATGCCCCCGCGAACACCGGCGAACAAACCACCACCCGCAATGGCTACAATCTCATTCACTGGTATCAATCCGGCATGACCTATTGGGCGGTCTCCGACCTCAACCGCAGCGAACTCCAGGACTTCACCCAACTAATCCGCGGACAAACCGTTCCCGCTCCCAAGCCATAGAAGTCATCTGGCTTCTAGTCTGCCTGATGGTTTTTTTATAAAGTTTTTCCCACAGAAAAAGGACACGGCTGCGCTTTTGAATTGCTTTTTGCCTTGACCTTTGAGACACTGACCTTGTGGTTACCCAGAAGGTTGTTCTCTCCATTGTAATCCCGATTTTCAACGAGGCGGAAATGCTGCCCAAGCTCTTCCAGGAGCTGGACCGGGTCAGGGCTGGCGCTTTGCGCGAGCATGGCCCGGTGGAAATAGTTCTGGTTGATGACGGAAGCACGGACGCGAGTTGGAGTCTCATCTCCGCCCAATGCCAGCGTGATCTCGCCTGCATCGGCGTGAAATTGTCCCGCAACTTCGGCCACCAATTGGCGCTGGTCGCCGGCCTGGAAACTGCCCGCGGCGACGTCATCGTGTCCATGGACGCTGACTTGCAGGATCCACCCGATGCGATCCCGGAAATGCTGGCCGCGCACCAGCAGGGCTACGACGTGGTTTACGCCACCCGCGCCGCCCGCGGAAAAGAATCCTGGAGCAAGCGCGTCAGCGCCCGATTCTTCTACTTCGCCATCGAGAAACTCAGCGGCGTGCCGATTCCCCGCAACACCGGTGACTTCCGCCTCATGAGCCGCCGCGCTCTGGCCGAGTTGACGAAACTGCGCGAGTCTCACCGGTTCCTGCGTGGGCTGGTGCCGTGGATCGGTTTCCCGCAAACTCAGATCTTCTACGACCGCGGCGACCGGGCGGGCGGTCAGACGCATTATCCCTGGCACAAGATGCTGCGGTTGGCGGTTGACGGCATCGCCTCCATGTCGCAGGCGCCGCTACGGCTGGCCTACGCGGTTTCCTTGATGCTCTTCGCGGTGTTCGTCGGCTACATCCTCTACGTGTTCATCAAGCACCTTGTGATCGGCGCGGAATTGGTGCCAGGTTGGACTTCGATCATGTCTGCCATCACCAT
>JAQGPA010000172.1 GCA_028293325.1 Pedosphaera sp.
GCCGACGCCCGCCCTTTTGTCTTTCGCCCGTTGACACTTCGTCCGTCCCCACTACATTGCGTTGAATGTTAAAAACGCCAACATTGCCGGTGATTCGCTTGCGCGGGGTCCGGCACAACAATCTCAAGAATTTTGACCTCGATCTGCCATTGGGCCAGCTCATTGTCATCACCGGCCTGAGCGGCTCCGGAAAAAGTTCCCTGGCCTTCGACACCCTGTTCGCCGAGGGTCAGCGCCGCTATATTGAGACCTTTTCCCCCTACGCCCGCCAGTTCTTCGACCGCATGGACAAGCCCCAGGTTGATACCATTGAAGGCATCCCGCCAGCCATCGCCATTGAGCAGCGCAACTCGGTCAAAACCACCCGTTCCACCGTCGGCACCATGACCGAGATTTGCGACTACATGAAGCTGCTTTGGCCGCAAATCGCCCAACTCCATTGCAAACAATGCGGGCAACCTGTCCGCAAGGACCCACCCCAACAAATCTGGCAAACCATCACGCAAGGCAACGGAACCACGCCCGCCAATGGCGAAGTCCTCATTACTTTCGCAATCCCAATTTCCGAGAAGCTTTCCCTCGATGAATCCCTCGCCCTCATCAGCAAGCAGGGCTATCAGCGCCTCTTGTTGGAAAATGAAATTCTTCGCCTCGATGAAGCTATTCCCCGGCTCCGCAAACTGAAGCCGGACGCCCTTACGATTATCCAGGACCGTCTTAAGCTCGCCGTCGCAAATCGTCCCCGCTTCGTCGAAGCCTGTGAACAAGCTTACCACTTCGGCAAAGGCAAATTGGCCCTCCACCCGCTCGCTGCCGCGCCCCAGACCACCGCACGCACCACCGGTCAGACGCTCCTGTTTTCAAATCGGCTTCATTGCGCCCAATGTGATATCGAATACCGCGAGCCATCCCCTGCCCTTTTCAGTTTTAATCATCCGGTCGGCGCGTGTCCTGCCTGCCGCGGCTTCGGACGCATCATCAAAATTGATTATAATCTCGCCCTGCCCGACCGATCCAAAACCCTCGCCCAAGGCGCTGTAAAGCCATGGCTCACCGGCCAGGGAGCGGAATGTCAGACCGATCTCTTAAAGTTTTGCCGCATCAAAAACGTTCCCACCAATGTGCCCTTCCGCGACCTCGCCAAAAAATGGCAGGATTGGGTCATCAATGGTGATACCAATTATGGCAAAGATTCACTCCACGAATGGCCGCGGGCCTGGTACGGCATCAAGGGCTATTTTCGCTGGCTCGAGTCCAAGGCCTACAAAATGCACGTGCGCGTGCTGCTCTCCCGCTATCGCTCGTATCAACTCTGTCCGGATTGCCAGGGCCGGCGTTTCCAACCGGAATCGTTGCTCTACAAGGTTCATGCTGATATTCCCGCCGGTTCGCAACACCATCAAGCCATTATCTCCCTGGCCGAATTTTATCAGCTTCCGTTGCGCGACGCCTTCGCCTTCATCCACGAATTGGCCTTAAGTAAAAAGCTAAAGGCCTCCGATCCCCTCGCCTTGGTGATGAACGAAGTCCGCGCGCGCCTGGGTTATCTCAACGACGTTGGCCTCGGTTATCTCACGCTGGATCGCCCGACCCGTACCTTGTCCGGTGGCGAAACCGAGCGCGTCAACCTCACCACCTGCCTCGGCACGCGCCTCGTCAACACCCTCTTCGTTCTCGATGAGCCCAGCGTTGGCCTGCACCCGCGCGACACCAACCGCCTCGTTCGCATCCTCCAGCATCTTCGCAATGCCGGAAATACCGTGGTGGTGGTCGAGCACGAGGCCAGTGTCATGCACGCCGCCGACCAGATCATCGACATCGGCCCCGGTCACGGCGCCGCTGGCGGAGAAATTGTTTTCCAAGGACCCTACGCCGACATTTTGGAATCGCCTCATTCCCTCACCGGCCAATACCTTAGCGGCAAGCGCCAGGTCGAAATCCCCGAACGACGCCCCATTGAAGCCTCCGACCTTGGCATGCGTTCCAATTCCGCACTCCGCACTCCGCAATCCGCGTTAGCATGGCTGACCATCGACAACGCCACAGCGCATAATCTGAGGAATCTCACCGCACGCATCCCTTTAAACCGGTTCGTTTGCATCACCGGCGTCAGCGGCTCTGGCAAAACCACACTCGCCCGTGAAGTCCTCCTTCCGCTATTAACGGCCAAACTGAACGACCAAGGTTCGAAGTCAAGCGATCCGGACAATGAGGAAGGTTCCAGTTCAAATGGCGATGCTGAGGAAGAATCCGCGCTCAACGCTCCACCCTCCGCAACCCTAAAGGGCCACGAGCATCTGGGCCGCGTCGTATTGGTGGATCAATCCATTCTTGGCAAGACGCCACGCTCCAATCCCGCTGTTTACATTGGCGCATTCGACGACCTCCGTGAACTTTTCGCCCAGTCAGACCTCGCCCGCCAGCGCGGCCTGAATGCCAGTGCCTTCAGCTTCAACTCAAGCCAGGGTCAGTGTGAACGCTGCCGCGGCGCGGGATTTGAAAAAATTGAAATGCAGTTCCTGAGCGACGTCTTCATCCGCTGCCCTGAATGCAACGGTCGTCGTTATCGCTCCCACATTTTGGAAGTCCAACTCGCCGCCCCTGACCTCGGCAAAGCCCCTCGCCGCGCATTCTCCATCGCTGATCTGCTCGACGCCACCGTGGACGAAGCCATTGATTTTCTCTCCTCCTTCATCGGTGTCCGACCGGCGCAACGCTCGATGGAAAGTTTGAAGCTCCTGCAGGAAGTCGGCTTGGGATACCTGCGTCTCGGCCAGCCCATCAACACTCTTTCCGGCGGAGAAAGCCAACGTTTGAAACTCGTCCGCCATCTGGCCGACTTCGCCCAAGCCAGCGGCGATGACACCAAACCCACGCTCTTTTTATTCGATGAACCGACCACCGGCCTGCATTTCGACGATGTCCGCGTGTTGCTCCAGGTGTTTCAACGCCTCGTCGATACCGGTCATTCCGTCGTCATCATTGAGCACAATCTCGACGTTATTAAATCCGCTGATTGGGTCGTCGATCTCGGTCCGGATGCTGGCGATCAGGGTGGCGACATCGTCGCCCAAGGCACTCCCGAGCAAGTCGCCGCCTGCCCGGAAAGCCACACCGGCCAGGCCTTGAAGGAAATTCTTCCCGGTTCATCCGGGCGACGGTTCCGCAAACCGCGTCGGACGGTAGCCATGGCTGAGTAATGTATCATGCAATGCCGGAATATGAGTCTTTCGCGTATCATACGTCACCGTCGCCAGTCGTCGGGTGCGATCCACCCGCACCTCTCTGACTCCATCCACTCCGCGCAAGGCGTCCTCGATGATCCGCACGCAATTATCACAGGTCATCCCATCAATCTCGATCTTGCTCGTGTCAAAAAACCGTTCCTCCGGGCTCAAATTGTCGATATTTCGTTTGTCCATAACAGCCTTCCCGTTCCAAGGCAAAATGGCACCGGATTTCCCATGAATCAAATTTTGGCTGGGACTTCTACCAACATATTTAACCTAAAAACCACTTTCGGGCTGCGCGACTGCGCTCTTGATGTTACTTATTAAAACTGTGTTTGACGGAACCGACATTTTTCCCGTAACGGACAACGCCATTTTTATCCATGGCGCGCGCGAGCATAATCTAAAAAACCTCTCGCTCACCATCCCGCGCAATCAATTCGTGGTGATCACCGGCGTCAGTGGCTCCGGCAAGAGCACGCTCGCCTTTGACCTTCTCTTCGCCGAGGGCCAGCGCCGGTTTCTCGATTCGATGAATGTCTATGCCCGGCAATTCGTGGATCAACTCTCCCGGCCGGACGTGGACCTCATCACCGGCATCCCCCCGACCGTCAGCATCGAGCAGCGCAACAGCCGCGGCGGCGGCAAGAGCACCGTGGCCACGGTCACCGAGATTTATCATTTCATCCGACTCCTCTTCGCCCGTTTGGGCACGCAATATTGCCCGGACTGCCAGCTTCCCGTCGAAGCCCAGACGCGGGATCAACTCGGCCTGCGCCTTAAGGCGGAGATGAAGCGGCGCGGCGACCTGTTGCTGCTCGCCCCGGTGGTCCGCAATCGCAAAGGCTTCCATACCGACGTCGCCGAATGGGCCGCCAAGCATGGCTACGCCGAGGTGCGCGCCGATGGCAAAATGTACCGCACCAGCGAGCGTTTTCGCCTGGATCGCTTCCGCGAACACGACGTGGAAATCGTTGTCGGCGTGTTGGAGCGCAAGCCGCGCCGCGCCAACCGCTCGCCACAACTCTGCATTGACGAAGCGCTCAAGCTCGGCCACGGAACATTGTTCGCGCTCGATAATCATGGCAAACTCTCCGTTCACTCCACCGAACGCTCCTGCCCCAAATGCGGTCACTCGTTTCAAACGCTCGACCCAAAAATGTTTAGTTACAATTCGGTCCAGGGTTGGTGCCTCAAATGCCGCGGCTTCGGTGAATTATTTTACCTGCCCGAAGTGGACCGTGGCGCGCGCGCCGATGACATCGAGGAATCCTGGTTTGAGTGGCAGGAAGGCAGCCGGGAAATCTGCCCGGATTGCCACGGCGCCCGCTTGAATCCCATCGTCCGCGCCGTGCGTCTCACCGCCGGTTCAAAAGCCGCTCCCACGATTGACACCTTTTCCAACATGCCCGTTGAGGAAGCCCGACACTTTTTTCACAAACTGAAGTTCAAGGGACGCGAAGCCCTGATTGCCCGTGACATTCTTCCGGAAATCAGCGAGCGCCTCAAGTTTCTTTCCGAAGTCGGCCTCGGCTATCTCCAATTGGGTCGTGGCGTCCCCACTTTGTCCGGTGGCGAGACCCAGCGCATCCGCTTGGCGGCCCAGCTTGGCTCCAATCTCAGCGGCGTTCTTTATATTCTGGATGAACCGACCATTGGCCTCCACTCGCGCGACAATGAACAACTGCTCGCCGCGCTTCAATCATTGAAGGGACGTGGCAACTCGGTCGTGGTCGTCGAACATGATGAGGAAACCATGCGTTGCGCGGACCACATCATCGACCTCGGCCCCGGTGCTGGCGTGCATGGCGGCCAGGTGGTTGCCAGCGGCACACTGGAAGAATTGCTGCGCCACCCCGATTCCATCACCGGCCAATGCCTCCGCGCCGAAAAGAAATTTCCCTCCCGGGGCCAGCGCCGTCCAGTCACCGAAGTCCCAGCCGCCAATTCCATCTCCAAATTGGAATGGCTCATGCTCCGCAACGCCTCGGTACACAATTTAAAAAACCTTACCGTCCGTTTCCCCTTAAACCGGCTGGTCCTTGTCACCGGCGTCAGCGGTTCGGGCAAGAGCACGCTAATCCGCGAATGCCTGTTGCCTTCAGTCCAGTCAGCAATCAAAAATCGTCGCTCGCAAAACAAAAACCCCAACCTCTCCGGCCAGCAATTCATCCAGGCGGTTTACGAGGTGGACCAGTCGCCGATTGGCCGGACGCCCCGCTCCATTCCCGCCACCTATGTCGGCTTCTTTGACTTAATCCGGCAATTGTTCTCCCAGATTCCCGAAGCCCGGTTGCGCGGCTATTCCCCGAGCCGCTTTTCCTTCAACAGCGTGCAGGGCCGCTGCCCAACCTGTGAGGGCGCGGGCAACATCAAACTGGAAATGAACTTTCTCCCGCCTGCGTTTGTCCGTTGCGAAGTCTGCGGCGGCTGCCGTTTCAACCGGGAGACGCTCGACATCGAATACAGCGGCAAAAGTATCGCGCAAGTTTTGGATCTCTCTGTCGAGGAAGCCTTGGACTTTTTTGCCGCCGTTCCAAAAATCAAACGCGCACTGCAGGCTTTGTGCGACACCGGCCTCGGCTACCTCAAGCTCGGCCAGACCAGCCCCACCTTGAGCGGCGGAGAAGCCCAACGGGTCAAGCTGGTCAGCCATTTGCTTACCGGGTTGAAGGATCCCGACCTTTTCGAGCGCCTGCCCAAACACAATTTATTCATCCTCGAGGAACCGACCATCGGCCTGCACATTGCCGACGTGCGAAGGCTGGTGGGCGTGCTGCAACGTCTCGTGGACGCCGGCCACTCTGTCATCGTCATTGAACACAACCTGGATCTGATTGCCGAGGCGGATTGGGTCATTGATCTGGGACCCGAAGGCGGCGAAGCCGGTGGGACGATTGTGGCCGAAGGCACGCCCGAACAGGTGGCCCGGAACAAACGCTCGCACACTGGACGGTTTTTGCGTAGTTTTCTCGCCAATCATGAGCGAGCCGTATGAAGAACTCCTGGAAGGCGAAACCTGCCTGCGCCCGCCGCCCGGCCCCCGCCATGAGGAAATCTGCCGCCGTCTCCACGAACGTGTCAGTGCCAGCATGACGGGCATTACTGTCGCCCGATTACTTCCGCCGCGTTCCTCCATTCAACTCTCCTCCTCAACCAAGGTGTGTCCCGACCTCGCGCTGGTCACCGCGGCCACCAGCAAGCTCTGGCTCGCCGCCGAGGTCGTGAGTTCTGAAGACCATCATCCCGATACCATCCATAAGAAAACTCTCTACGAAGCCGCAAATTTACCGCGCTTGTGGATGGTTGATCCCCGCTACGACAACGTGGAAGTTTATCACGGTGGCCCTTACGGTCTCGCGCTCAAACAAATTCTTGCCATCCGCGAAGTCCTTGGCGAACCGCTCCTGCCGCAATTCCAATACGTCATCGCGGAATTGTTCAAGTTCTGAGCACCCGCTACTTCGCCATCGCAATATCCATTGTCTCGTCCCGTTTGTGCGGCGTGTCCCCACGGTCTTCCACTTGTTGCGCACCCACCGCCGGCGGCACCAAAGGCGCGCCCCGTTGGCCCCCCGCCTCGTCATCCACCTTGTGGAACTTGACACTCACAATTTTGCTGATGCCGTGTTCCTCCATCGTCACGCCGTAGAGCACGTCGGCCATGCCGATGGTGCGCTTGTTGTGCGTGATGATGATGAATTGCGAATGCGAGAGAAAACGCTGCAGCACCCGGATGAACCGGTTGATGTTTGATTCATCAAGCGGCGCGTCCAACTCGTCCAGCACGCAGAACGGGCTCGGCTTGACCTGGTAAATGGAAAATAGCAGCGCCACAGCCGTCATCGTTTGCTCGCCACCGGAGAGCAGTGAAATCGTCTGCAACTGTTTGCCGGGCGGCCGCGCGACAATATCAATGCCGCTTTCCAGCGCGTCACCATCGCCCACCAAAATCAAATCCGCTTTGCCGCCGCCGAACACCTCGGTGAACATCGCGCGGAAATTATCGCGGATCTTCTCAAAGGTCTCCGTGAACATTTGTCGCGTCTGCAGGTTGATGCGGTTGATCACTTCCAGCAATTGCGCCTTGGCTTTGACGAGGTCGTCATGCTGCGCCGTCAGGAAGGTGTGCCGCTGTTCGGTCTCTTCGTATTCCTCAATTGCCACGAGATTCACCGGGCCCATCTCATCAATGCGTTTTTGCAGTGCCGCCACCTGTTCGCCAACCATGTTCCAATCCGTCGCCGCCCCGCCCGCCGCCATTTCCTCCGGCGTCAACGTCTCCACCTTGGCCGGACCTTCGTCCGCATAGGTGATGGTGATGCACTCGCTGCGAATATCATCAATGTTGACGTGATACTTCTGCTGCACCCGCTCGCGCAAATTCTGGACCCCCATGTTCTTCTGGGCCAATTCCACTTCCAGCGTCCCGCGCTGTTGCTGGCATTCAGTGAGCCGCCGGCGTTGCTCGCGCAAATCTTCCTCGCGCGTCTCAATCTCGCTTTCCTGGGTGGTCTTCTGGCTTAAAAGCTCCGCCGCCTGCGTGTTGACCTGTTCGCGGTCGAGTTGCAATGAATCAATCTGGCGTCGCGAATCCTGAATTTCCGACTCGGCCTGTGTCTTGCGATTCAGGAACGAGGAAGTTTCCGCACGGCGCTGCTCCACTAGTTGCGCCAATTCCCGCAACCGTTGTTCCAGTGACTGCTGTTGCTGCCGGAACGAAGCGCAAATCTGTTCTTCGGACGCAAACGCCACCTTGGTTTCCGTCAAGGCCGTCGTTGCCCTGTCCCGCTGTTGCCGCAAATCTTCCAGTTTCGCCGTGGTTTCAGCTACTTGTTGCTGGAGGGTGCGCTCGCGCGATTCCAATTCACTCACCTGATCGGCGAGTTTCGTGCGCTTCTGCAGCCCTTCCTGCTCCTGCGCGGCCAGACTTTGAATTTCGTAAACCACCGTGTCGATTTTCTGGTGCAGCAGCTTTTTCGAATTTTGAAGCGCGTTGAACTCGCCCTGGTGCGTGGCGATGGCCACTTCCTGCACGCGCAATTCCGTTTGGGCCTGTTGCAAACCCGCCTGCAACGTGGTTTGCTCGCTCAACAATCCCCCTTTGCGGCGGCTCAAATCATTCACCAACGCCTGCGCCTGCGCCACCTGCGTTTCCAACTCGGCAATCTGGTTCTTCCGGCCGAGAATCGAGCCGGGCGCCTTGCCCGACCCATTGGCCGAACCGCCGGTATAAATCCCGTGACGACTGAGCAACTCGCCCGCTGCCGTCACAAAATCAAAAGCGCCGCGCTGCTCCTGCCAGGCGGCAGTGGCGGCATTCAGATCCGCGACCATCAATGTCTGGCCCAATAAACTTTGCAACAGCGGCTGCACCGAAGCATCGGCCTCAATCACGCTGAGAACCGCCGTATATCCGGCGGGTGCTGCCGCAGAACCATTCGTGCCACCGAGGGCCAGTGACGCAATGCTCGCGCGCCCTTTTTTGTTCGCGCTGAGGTCAGTGAGAATTTTCTGCGCTGACTCGGGCTGCTCCGTGATGACCAGTTGCAGATGATGCCCCAGCCCGGCTTCCACGGCGGTGATGTGCTGGTCCGGCACGCGAATCTTGTCCGCGAGCGAGCCCAGCACCTGCTCCGCATTTTTCAACGCCGCCAATGTGCCCGCGCTGAATCCTTCATGCTCCGCCTGTAATTGCCCCAGCACATTCAGGCGCGACCGCTTTTCCGCCTGCTGCTGCAAATGCGCATCCAGTTCGTGGGTCAACTGCGTCAATTCCTGCTGAATTTCCCGCAATCGCTGCTGGCGCTCTTCGACGGTGCCACGCTGGGTCTGCACATTCAGCTTTTCCGTTTCCACATTCGCGGCGAATTCATTCAGCCGCACATCAAGCTGCCCGCGCTCTTCCTCCAATTGGATTTTCTCCGCGGAAAGTTTTTCCAGTCGCACCACGTTCCCCTGCTTTTGCAGGTCGAGCGCGTTGATTTCGTTGCGCGCGCGGGTCAAATGTTGGGCTTGGGCAAACGCATCGGACTGCGCCTGCCGCTGGGCGTCCTGCATCTGTCGCAAATCGGCTTCCAAAGTCGTCAAGGCCTGTTGTTTCGCCTGCAATGCCTGGCGATATTGCTCCAAGGCGGCCTGCGAAGCGGCCAACCGTTCGGTCAGCGCCGCTGATTCCTGCCCGGCGGCCAGGTGACGCTCTTCGGCCTGCGCAATATCGGCCAGCGCCTTGGCATTCTGCGTCGAAAGTTCGCGCAGACGCTCTTCATTAAATTGAATCCGGCTCTCCTGGCGGTCGATCTGCCCCTTCAATTCCAAACCACGCTGTTGCATCTCGCTGACCTGATGCTCGAGCGTGGAAAGCAGTTCACGCAGTTGCGCAATCTCATCCTCACGACGCAAAACATTCGCCGAAATGCTTTCAATCTCCCCGCGCAACTTCTCCGCCTGCGCTTGCCGCTCACTGATTTCAGATTGCAGCAGGTCAAATTGATGCCGCGCCAGTTGCGTGTCCAAATGTTGCAACTCCTGCATCAGTTGCTTGTAACGGCGCGCCTTCCCGGCCTGCCGCTGCAACGAGCCAATCTGCCGCTTCACTTCGCGAATCAAATCCGCCACCCGCAATAAATTCTGGTCGGTGTATTCCAGCTTGCGCAACGATTCCTTTTTCTGTGCCTTGAACTTTGTGATCCCGGCGGCCTCTTCAAAAATCATCCGCCGGTCTTCCGGCTTGCTCGACAAAATCTGCGTGATGTTCCCCTGCGCCATGATGCTGTAACTGGTGCGCCCGACACCGGTGCCCATGAACAACTGCTGCACATCCTTCAAACGGCACGGAGTTTTGTTGATGAAATATTCGCTCCCGCCATCCCGAAAAACTCGCCGCGTGACCGTCACCTCGTTATAGGACACTTCCACGCCCGACGCCCGAAGCTGATCTTCATCCACTCCGCCAATCGTCAGCGAAACCTCAGCCATACCGAGCGGTTTGCGGCCATCGGTCCCGTTAAAAATTACGTCCGCCATTTCACCACCGCGCAGGGCCTTGGCTGATTGCTCGCCCAACACCCAACGGATGGCATCAGACACGTTGGACTTGCCGCAGCCATTGGGGCCGACAATCGCCGTTACACCCGGTTGGAAATTCAGCGAGGTTTTGTTGGCAAACGATTTGAAGCCAAAAACCGTTAAATTCTTGAGATACATGCAATTATTAAAAAACCATACTTTGCCGAGGTTAGTAAAGCGAAAAACCACCATATAAAGTGGCCAGCTTGCCTGCCCAGCACAACTAATGGCGGAACTGCCTCTCCCTTGCCCAACCCGCCAAATACGGCATTTCACCACCATTGCAGCCCTTCAAGGTCATGGCAACCCCGTAATACGGTAATCTGCGAGAATTGATGGAAATGGTGACGAAAAACGTCAGTAATCTTTGTAGATGAAGGAATTGCTTCACAGGAAAGCCTTGAAACTAATCATCCAGCGAGCCTTAATGCGCATTGGGATGAATTTGAAACTGCCATCCATTATTGCCGCGCTGGTTCTGGCCGCCCTTTCCAGTACGGCTGCCAGTGCGACCTATAGTCCCGCGACGGTCGAGCCTCCCTGGGTCAGCCGCGAATTTCGCGCGGTCTGGATTGCCACAGTCAAAAATGTCGATTGGCCCTCCCGCCCCGGTCTGCCCGTCGAACAACAGCAGGCGGAAATGCTCGCGATTCTGGATCGTGCGGTAAAAATGAATTTGAATGCCGTTATCTTCCAGGTCCGTCCGGCTTGCGACACCCTCTACGAATCGCACATTGAACCCTGGTCTTACTATTTGACCGGCGTGATGGGTCAGGCACCCAGACCATTTTACGATCCGCTCAACTTTGCGATCAGTGAAGCCCACAAGCGCGGTCTGGAACTTCATGCCTGGTTCAGCCCCTATCGCGCGGGCTTTATCACCGACAAGATTTCTCCGGCCGCCAATCATTTTAGCCGGACGCGACCCGACCTCGTTCGCAAATACGGTTCGCTGCTCTGGCTCGACCCGGGCGAGAAGGAAGTCCAGGCCCACGCCATTGCCGTCATCATGGATGTCGTGAACCGTTACGACATAGATGGCATCCATTTTGATGATCGCCTGGCGTACCCGGAAAAAGACGGGGAGACTAAAAACATCGAGTTTCCAGATTTGGCCACGTGGAAACGTTATCTTGCCGATGGTGGGAATTTAAGTCGCGATGACTGGCGTCGCGAAAACGTGAACACGTTCGTGCATAATGTTTACGATGCCATCAAGGCGGCCAAGCCGTGGGTCAAGGTTGGCATCGCTCCACCCGGCATCTGGCAGCCCGGTTACCCGTCACAAATCAAAGGTCGTAATAACTATGCCACCCTGTATGTCGATGCCCGGAAATGGCTGATGAAAGGTTGGGTCGATTATCTTTCACCGCAATTGTATTGGTCCATCGCGCAGCCAGACACCAGCTTCCCCGTTTTGTTGAAATGGTGGCTCGAACAAAACCCGAAACATCGAAACATCTGGCCGGGACTAAACTCCGGCAACGTTGGCAGCAAGTGGCGGTCGGAGGAAATCATCGACCAGATTAAGATCACCCGCGAGCAATGCGGCGGTGTCGCCGGTGCCGCTCATTACAGCGCGAAATGCTTGCTGGAAGACCGCGGCGGCCTGGCCAGCGCCCTGGCCAATGGAATTTACGCCAAGCCCGCCCTCGTGCCACCCTCGCCTTGGCTGGAAAAACAATCCCCCGCCAAGCCGCTGCTCCTGCTGGAAAATGGACGGAAAGCAAAATGGGAAACCGCCGGCCTGGACAAAGTTTCCGCCTGGGTGCTGCAAACCAGAGTTGATAATCAATGGCAAACCCGAATTCTTCCCGGGGGAACCCGGAGCCTGTCGTTGACCGACTCGCCTGACATTGTTGCCATCACCGCCATTGATCGTTGCGGAGTTGCCAGTCCGCCCAATGTGCTGCAAAAAGCGGCTAATCCAGCGAAGCAGGAAGCATTGTCTCCCACCTCGAAGTAACCCTGGAAAAAGGCGGTTACTTAAAGGCGTTCTGGCGTTCCCTTCGCCGGCGCCGAATTCTTCTTTTAAATTTCTGGTAATAAGGATCGCCGATTACCATGCCCACAAAGAGCAAGGACAACAAACCGACGGCCATGCACAGTATCGTGACGTTGTCCGTCATGAACGTTCCCTGCAATGAAGAAAGCCCAATCATCAGCCTCATACCAACCAGCCTTGGATGGTGTTTCGCTCAATCACAATGCCCGATTCCCGCAGATCCAGTTCCTGCGAACGCCACAAGGTAGTGCTCACATGGAGCGCTAATTCAGCGGCTTCAAACGGTTTGGCCAAATAGTCATCGACCCCGTTTTCCATTCCCGCCGCCTGCATGTCACTCCCATCAGCGGTGAGCAGGATGATGGGAATGGACGCAGTGGAAGGCAGCCGGCGCAGGATTTGGCAAACCGCCAACCCGTCGATATCCGGCAACAGCAGATCCAGAATGATCAAATCAGGCAACAAAGCCCGTGCCCGATTGAGCAATTCCAGTCCTCGTCCAACAGTAAAAACCTTAAAGCCCTCACGCTCCAGACTGCCAACCATTAACTCCAGAACGCCAGCCTCGTCTTCCGCCACTAATACTTTGCGTTTCATTCCCCTTGCTTACCACCCTCTCCGTTCAGCAACAACGACAGCACGGCGAAGAACAGGTTACAATTGTCCGCGCTTGCATGAATCGCCCGGATTAAGAAGTGATTTTGGAAGGGCTGTAAGCCGAGTTTTGTCTGCGCTCTTGCGAGCGGAGAGAATCATTTGTCTAAGCAGCCAATACCCGAAACCTGTCCCGCAGAACGGAACGCGGAGCGGGCAGCTCCTCGGTCTCCTATTTGGCCTTGCACCCGATGGGGTTTTCCGTGCCTCCGCGATTGCTCTTGGAGCGGTGGGCTCTTACCCCACCTTTTCACCCTTACCACCGGCCGAAGCCGATGGCGGTTTAATTTTCTGTGGCACTTTCCGTCGAAAGGTCTTTCAACCTTCCTCCCGAGTATATCCCATGCCTCTCGGCAAAGGTTACGCGGCATCGCGCCCTGCGGAGTTCGGACTTTCCTCCTCCGGCTCGCGCCGAAAGCGACTCTCCGCCCTTCCAAAATCAAAAGTATCCTAGCCCATTCAAGACCCCATGGCAAGCAACGGTTGGATTCGCTTGTGCGTCGGGTCTTTCACTATTCCCTCTCAACTTGGGAATTGACCCCATTGTGGTGCAGCGGTCCCCATTCGAGAATAAAATGTAAGTTCATGGTGCACCAATCGACTCCTCGCGTTGAATTCCACGGAGAGGAATGAAATGAAACATTGGAAAATCTTACTACCGCTCCTGTCGTTATTAACCGCGCTATTGGGCAGCGGCTGTGTCGTGGCGGCTCCAGTGCCACCGCCGCCCGCACCCGTGGTCGAAACTTATGGTCCCGTGCCCTATCCGGGTGCGGTCTGGGTCTCCGGCGTTTGGGTTTGGCATGCGCCCGAGCACCGCTGGCGATGGCATCGTGGACATTGGCGCTAGCCATAGAAGAATCTCCTTAAAACAAGTAATAGAGTTAGAACTCGTATCAGAGAGGCCAGATAGCTCAAATGGGCGGCTACTTTGCGGGCTAACCCGCTTGCTCATTTGAGCCCGACAAGGTTCCGTTTGCTTTCAAACTTCCTGGTCAAGCTTGATATGCGCATTCTGATGCACAAGCTCCTGCTGAACAGCTGTGTAATCTCTTTCGTTTGACTGCGCATAAAGTGCCGCAGCCACACCAGCTCCATGCCCTGTGCCGAAGGAGGTCCCCATGACACGAAGTGAGCCTCCTGCATAGCCATCACCATCCGTCAGCCTTCCTCCAACAAACAGGTTGGGCGTATCTTTGCTGCAGAGTGTCCTCAAAGGAATGTCATAGGTGCTATTCTCGTGGACCATCCGCCAGACGGTCGGTTGCCCTGGTTCTGTATGATACTCAATCGGCCACGCTCCCAAGCAAACCACATCGTCGAAGTGTGCTCCGTTCTCGACATCCTGTGTCGTTACCTGATAGAGCGCATTCACGTGACGGGACTCACGTGTTCCAATTTCTGGTCCAGTCGCGAGGATATACGCGTTCTCACAACCAGGCAGAGTGTGAATGGCTTGCAAATAGGCTCTGGCCTGTTCTCGCGCATGGATTTCCGCCTGGGTCAGACTTTGTGCGTCTCTGGCGTCGTATTTCTCATCAATGAAGTAGGTTGCCACGTCGTTTGTGATGGGAACACGGAAGAATAACCCGTGCTCGGAGACAAGCGGTTGGACCCCGCGCTGTTTTGCCTGTTGAATGGCTGCTGTCCAGCTTGCCTGCGAAAGATCAGTATCTGCCGCGATCCCGCCAAGACGCATGCTTAACGTCCCCGTCTGGACCGTTCCGTGGTTCCCATAGCGTACGGAGGCTCCACCAAAGAAGGCAAGGTCTCCTTCTCCACTGGCATCGACAAATGCCTTCGCGCTGACCTCGTGATTTCCATTATGATCGTGGAGAGTGACGGAGGTGATGTGATCTCCGTTGCGTGTGGCGGAAAGGAGCATGGTATGCAAACAGACATGAACACCCGCACGCTTACAAAGTTGGTCCAAGGTGTATTTCACGGACTCAGGCTCGATGAGAACGGCTACTCCATGAAACTGGATGGGCTCCGAAACTGCGCCCATCCCACGTAACTGTTGGAGCACTTGGTCGGCAATCCCAAAGACGGCCTGTTTCCTCTGATAGTTTGTGAAGAGACCGCAGTAGGTGAGCACGTTTTTCAGGGTGGCTGCTCCACCAAGAAAAGGACCAGCCTCGACGAGCAATGTCCGGGCACCGGCGCTCGCCGCGCCTATTGCCGCCGCTGTTCCTGCCGCACCCCCTCCGATGGCAATGACATCATATGATTGGGCTAGGTTCATGCTTCAAATCCTGTGTAGAGTAAGACCGTTCGGACAATGGCTCCATCGGTTCCCACAGTTCATCGGGAACGCGCCAATGATCATCCTTAACTATTAATCCCATGCCCCAAACCTCAACCCAAACTCCGGAGCGTTCAAGGGCCTGCTGGAAGAGGTTCTAAGCAAACCTTCGTTGCGAAGCGCAAAGGCATGGCACAATTAACTGCCAGTCCATGCGCTAATTATTTTGCAGAGGCTGCCCGACGAGATCGGCGAGAGCTTCGGATTCAGTTTCCTCATCCGTTTGCAACGGACGAAAACGTTCGGAGTTAAAACCCAGTTCGCCGCTCCCGAGATGCCGCGGATCGGTGGGATTATTAAGTTCCTTGAGCAGAAGGCCAATCTCACCGTCAGCGGCACCGGGCTTGGTATGCATGATTCCGCGCCCCACATAAATGGCACGGATGGTATAGATGCGGCCTTTGACCGGAAGCTCCGCATAATATTTGGCGAGCGGTCCGGGGAACCGGTCGTCAACGCATACGACTTGTTGGCCTACTTGCATGGTAAATAAAAGAAAGCATTTCTCCGCCCGGCTTTCGCCGCTAGCGCGAATCTCCCTGCTCTCAAATCCTCCACATTAATTAATCAACCACGGCCAGGTCCATGTCCCGCGTGTAATACAAAATGCGTCCGCAGTTAATGCACGTGACCAGTTCCTGTTGTGCCTGGGTCGCAACGATGATGGCCGTGGGCAGCTTCATGTGGCAACCACCACAGACACCGTGTTGCACTCCCACCACCACATTGCCGCCCTTGCTCTTCAGCAAACGCTCATAGCGCGACTGGGTGGTGTCATCGACCGCCGACAGCAGCGTCTCGCGATTGGATTGAAGCTCAACCAATTCCTTCTGCAAATTCTCTTCCCGCTTGCCCAAGTCCGTGATCTGAGCTTCCACCATTTTTCTGGCCTCGTTGGCCGCCTGGTTGGCAATGACGGTTTCTTTTTGCGCCTGCTCCGCTTTCTCCATCAATTCAATTTGCTGGTCGTCGAGTTTGACGATCACTTCCTTGCACAACTCAATCTCATGCGCCAAGGCCCGATATTCATCATTCTTCTTGGTCTGAAACTGTTGCAAACCGTATTTCTCAATCTGCAGTTTCTTGGCTTCCACATCCAACTCCAGCTTTTTGCGATCGGATTCAATCTGTTTGCCCCGCGTTTTGGCGGCTTCCAAAATGGCCTGCGTGCCGACCGCTTTGGCTTTGAGCGCCTGACGTTCGGGTTCAATCCGGGCCAGCTCGCTTTGTACCCGGAAGATGTTCCGGTCCCGGTCCTGGAGAATCAGCAGTTTTTCAATGGTGTCGGACATGTAATGTAAAACTTTCTAATACTAGATTATCGACCGATTTGCGCCAAGTCAATGCACAGGAATTCTGCTTCCAGCATGAGGCATCGGCGATTTTTCGGCAAGCGTTATGCCGCCTGCCGCCGGTTGCCAATATTCCTCGTTTTTCGCCAAAAAACCAGCCATATTGCCGCCATGACAAAACGGTTGCGCTGGCTGCTCGCCATTTTGCTCGTCGCAATTGCCGGCGGGCTGGCCTGGCGTGCCCTGGCTCCGCATGAGCCCGTTTACCGCGGAAAATCCTTGAGCGCCTGGTTGGAAAGCTACCCGGTCTTTAATGTCCCGGTTGAAGGTCAGGAGCAGCGGGCGAATGAAGCAGTGCGTCACATGGGCACCAATGCCTTGCCGGCATTGCTGGCCATGGCGCAAACGAGGGATTCCCACTTTAAGAATAATCTGACCCAATTGCTTTCCAAACAATCCCTGATTGATTTTGACCCCACTCCGGCATTTGCCCAGCGCCGCCGCGCCGTCTATGGGTTCGACGCATTGGGTGCGACAGCCGAACCGGCCATTCCCAAACTGACCGAATTGCTCAACAATCCCGCTTTAGCCTACGAGGCTGCCGATGCACTGGCGAAAATAAGCCCCAAAGCCATCCCGCCATTAATCGATGCCCTCACCAATCAAAATTTTAAGATCAGAGTTCTTGCCGCACGCGCTTTGGGAGTCGGCTTGGCAACAGATCTTTCAGCAGACGTCGCCACAATTCCACGACTTGGCTCGAATCCCCACCTGGCCATTCTGGCACTGATCAGCGCCGCCCAGGATACCAATAAAAGTGTTCGGTTAATCGCCCTTTTCTCGCTTGGCAGAATCGCGCAGGAACCGGAGGTTGTTATCCCGGCTCTGCTCGCATTATTGAGTGCCGGTGATGCCGATTCCCGCAGTGGCGCCGCTCAAGCCCTTGCGCAGTTTGGAGAAAATGCCCGTCCCGCCATTCCTACTCTTATCAAATTACTCGGTAATCGGACTACGGTGGATAATGCCGCGATGGCTTTGGCGCGCATTGGATGGGAAGGCGTCAGTCCCTTGACCGAGGCCCTGGCCAATCCGGACGGACGCGTGCGAGTTCGCGCCGCCCTGGCTTTGGGCAAATACATAAAACCCAATCCGGGTGAGGAGCCGGTGAAGCCCAGGACGCCGCAGGAAATTGACGCTGCGGCCCGCATCGCCATACCCGCCCTGTTGAATCGGCTCCAGGATCCCGACCCCATGGTGCGTTCTTGGAGCGCCTGGTCTTTGGGCTGCTATGCCAGGGACCCGGAGTTGGTTGTCCCCGCCCTGAGCCAACTGCTCGCAAACCGTGAAATCCGCCCCCGCAGTTTTGCCATTATAGCTCTGCAACAATTCGGCACCAATGCTCAAAGCGCTGTTCCCATTCTACTGAATCTGCTTCAAGACAGCAGTTTTAATGTCCGTGAATCCACCACAAATGCCCTGAAGGCGATTGACCCGTCGGCCGCTGCCAAAGCGGGCGTGCAGTAAAAACCAACTCTCCACAAAAGCCGGATAATAAAAATTAGCGTGCTTACACTCGGGGCTCGTTATACATTCGCCATGCTTGATGAATGGAATTAAGGCGAATGCCCGGAATCGTACGACTCTAGTAAATACCCCGTTTTGCCGTGTAAATGGCCCCCGCTGGCGATTCCCCGCGGATGCGCTATGCTTAGGCACTAAATACTATGAAAATTGCTGATTTTTACCTGCTGTCGATTCTGGCTGCCGCCCTCGTCATTGCGCCATTGACCGGCCATACCGCCCCGCCAGCAGCAGCCAAACCAAATCCGAATCTCGACCTGGCCCGGCAACTGAACCAGGCTTTCGTGGAAGTTGCCGAAGAAGTTTCTCCTGCCGTCGTCGTTATTACCGTCACTCAGAAAGCCTCCCCCACCCCCAGCTTCACGCCCGGACAGGATGGCTCGGAAGATAACAGCGAAGATCCCATGGACCACATTCCGCCGGAGTTTCGCCGCTTCTTCCGCCAACAGGAAAAATCTCCTGAACCCACCCGCGGCCAGGGTTCCGGCATTATCATTCGCAAAGACGGTTATATTTTGACCAATCGACACGTCGTAGATGATGCCGAAAAAATTGAAGTTCGCCTCAAAGATGGCCGCACCTTTAAAGCAGAGGTGCGTGGCGTCGATGCCCCTTCGGATGTGGCGGTGATTAAAATCGATGCCACCGAACTGCCCGTCGCCATTTTGGCCGACTCTTCCAAGACCCGGGTTGGCGAATTCGCCATTGCCATTGGCGCGCCTTTCGCTCTCGATTATAGCGTGACTTTCGGCCACGTCAGCGCCAAGGACCGTTCCAATATTCTGCAGGACGACCCCGAGAGCAACGCGATGACCGACCAGAATTTCATCCAGACCGACGCGAACATTAACCCCGGTAACAGCGGCGGGCCCCTGATTAACATCAACGGTGAAGTGATCGGCATTAACACACTCATTCGTGGATTGCACACGGGCATCGGTTTCGCCATCCCGATTAATATGGCCCGCGAAGTGGCGGATAAACTCATCACGGAGGGCAAGTTCACACGCGCCTGGCTGGGCATCCGTATTGTCTCCCTGCGTGAATATCCCGTTTACCGCGACCTCGTCAGGAACGTGCAGGACGGCGTGGTGGTGCGGGAAATCGTCCCAAACGGCCCTGCCGCAAAGGCCAACCTGCAACCTGCCGATGTCATCACGGCCATTGACGGCAAGTCCGTCATCACTGCGCAACAGTTGAAGGATGAAATTCGCACCAAAGCCGTGGGTCAGAATGTAAATCTGGATGTCGTGCGCATGGGCAAGCCCGCCAAGGTGGTGCTCAAGCCCGGCGAATGGGTGGATAAAAATCTTGCCGCCAACACCAAAGGCAGCGGCGCGACCGAGGGCAACTCCGCCGCCGACCTCGGCTTCTCTGTCAAAGCGCTCACCCGCGATCTGGCAAATCAATATGGTGTGGAACTGGTCGAGGGTGTGATTATCACGAGCGTTGATAAAACCGGTCTGGCCGCCAATAACGGCATTAAGCCGGGGGACATCATTACCTCGGTCAATCAACAGCCTGTCACGAATCCCAAACAGTTTCGCGATGTCATCAAGAGCATGGACGTCAAGAAAGGTGTCATCATCAATCTCCTCAGTGAAGGCACCGCCAAATTCGAAATCCTCAAGGACGGCGCGGACTAGGCGCTCGTGCTTTGAGAAAATCCCCGGTGCGGTGCGGCAAAGTTAATCTGGCATCCCTGCCCGCGACCGGATTTATACTGGCCGTTTCCAATTGCAGTTTGCTCCATACTGAGCTACTTAACTCGCATGCGATTTATCGGCAGCGTCATTGAAAAGTTGCAAAGGCATCCCAAACGGATTGTCTTTCCCGAAGGCACGGAGCCACGCGTGTTGCAAGCCGCGCGCCAGTTCTATTCGCTGCGCCTCGGCGTACCGATCCTGCTCGGCAATCGCACTAAAATCAAGGAAGCCGCTCAAAGCCTCAACGTGTCGCTCGAAGGCGTCCGCATTATCAATCCCATTGAGAGCGAAGACTTGGACAGCTTCGTGCGCCGGTTCGAGACCTTGCGCCGCTTCAAGGGTCTTAAAACTCAGGAAGCGCGCGACGCCATGCTGCTCCCCAATTATTACGGCGCCATGATGGTGGCCATGCATCAGGCGGATGGCATGGTCTCCGGCACCAGCCAGATCACAGGCAGCGTCCTGCGTCCCCTGTTCCAAATCATCAAAGTCGCCCCCACCACCACCACGGCTTCAAGTTGCATGGTGATGGAGGTGGAAGACACGCGCTTCGGTGAAAATGGCATTCTGTTCATGGCCGATTGCGGCGTCATTCCCGAGCCGACAGTCGATCAACTGGCCGACATCGCCGTTTCCACCGCCCAACTCGCACGGCAGATCGTGGGCACCCGCCCGCGCGTCGCTTTGCTTTCGTTTTCCACCAAGGGCAGCGCGTCGCATCCTTCCATCGGCCGGGTGCAAGCTGCCACTGCCATGGCCGTCAAAAAGGCGCAGGAACAAAAAGTGGAGGCGGATTTCGATGGCGAACTCCAGGTGGACGCCGCGTTGATTCCCGAAATTGCCATGCGCAAACTTCCCGATAGCAAGGTCGGCGGACGCGCCACCGTATTAATCTTTCCGGATCTTAATTCCGGCAACATCGCCAGCAAACTCATCCAGCACGTTGCCCGCGCCAATGCCTACGGCCAGATACTGCTCGGCTTGGATCGCCCCGCCGCCGATGTCTCCCGCGGTTCCAATGCCCATGATATTTTGGGCGTCGCCGCCATCATCGGCCTGCAGGCCATTGAATACACCAAACTCTATCCCGGAGCGGGCGGCAAGTTGCCCGGCGAATAATCCCATCCGCCGCGCCACCGTGAAAAGTTTTCCCTCCCTGCTTTCGCCAATCATAATGTCCGACCGGTTCCCAATCCAATGGCCCGCCTGATGAATCACACCACGCCGCGCGTCTTTATTGCCGCCACCCGCCAAAACGACGGCAAGACCACCACGTCGCTCGGCCTGATCGCCGCCCTGCAGCAGTTCTATCCGCGCATCGGTTACATCAAGCCGGTCGGCCAGCGTTTTGTCGAAATCGAGGAACAAAAAATTGACGAAGACACCGTGCTCATGGACAGTGTGTTTCGCCTCAATTGCCCGCTGGTGGACATGAGCCCGATTGCCGTCGAACCGGATTTCACCCGCAAATATCTGCAATCCTCCAATAACGAGGCGTTGGTGAAGAAAATTCAGAAGGCTTTCGACCGCGTCGCCTGGGAAAAGGATTTTGTTTTATGCGAAGGCTCTGGCCACGCGGGTGTCGGTTCGGTTTTTGATTTGTCCAACGCCCAAGTCGCCAAGATCCTCGGCGCCAAGGCCGTTATCGTGACCCAGGGCGGCATCGGCAAACCGATTGATGAAGTTGCCCTGAACCAGGCATTGTTTGAAAAGGAGGGCGTCGAAATCATCGGCGTTATCCTGAACAAGGTGCACGGCGCCAAAATGGATTTCATCACCGAGTTCGCCCGGCGCGGCCTTAAACGTAAAGGCCTTGAGTTGTTGGGCGTCATCCCGCATCAAAGCGTTCTCTCCAGCCCGACCGTTGAGTTGATTCGCGATGAACTGAATGCGGAAATGCTCAACCAAACCGATGGCCTCCACAACCTGGTGGTGGATGTGGCCGTGGGCGCCATGGGAGCCCACAATGCCATGAGCTTTTTCAAGGCCGGCGTGCTTTTGATTACTCCCGGCGACCGTGAGGACATCATCCTTGCGGCCTGCACGAGTCTTGATGGCCAAAGCGGCGAAACGATGGCGGGCATCGTCCTGACCGGCAACTTGCGACCGAGCGCCAGCGTGCTCAAAGTCATTCGCGCCATGCCCATTCCCGTCCTCCTCTCGCCGGAAGACAGTTATCAAGTCGCCTCCAAGGTCCATGACTTAACGGTCAAGACCCGCCCCGGTGATACGAAAAAAATTACGCTTATTCGCGACCTGATCGCCAAAAACGTCGATGTCAAAAAAATCCTGCAACTGATCTAACATGCCTTTCTCCCTGCCACTCAATCCCGCGCTGGCGAACGTGCCGGTTTATCTGCCTGGCCGGCCCATTGAAGAGGTCGCGCGTGAACTCGGGCTGCCGGCCACCGACATCATCAAGCTGGCCTCAAATGAAAACCCGCTCGGCCCCTCGCCTGCCGCTCTCGCCGCCATGCAGCGGGCGGTTGCCCAGTTACACCTTTATCCGGATGGCAATGCCTTTTACCTCAAACGAAAGCTCGCTGATAAACTCGGTGTTGAACCGGCCAACATCATTCTCGGCAACGGCTCCAATGAAATCATCGAGTTTGTTGGTCATGCCATGATGCGGCCCGGCGTGGATGTCATTATCTCGCAGTATGCCTTTGCACTGTATGAGATTGTCACGCGCTTGTTCGGCGCCAATCCCATCATCGTGCCCGCGCAAGACTACGGTCATGACCTGCCGGCCATGATTCAGGCCATTACTCCGCAAACTCGCGTCGTCTATGTCGCCAATCCCAACAACCCCACCGGCACGCTGGCTCCCCGCTCCGACGTCGTCCAGTTAATCAACGAAGTCCCGGCCAACGTTATGCTCGTCATGGACGAGGCCTATATCGAATTTCTCAACGACCCGGTGGACCTGGTCCCGCTGATTCGCACGGGCACGAAACCAAATCTGCTCATCATGCGAACCTTTTCCAAAATCTTTGGCCTCGCGGGGCTGAGGCTCGGCTATGGCATCGGCCACCCGGATTTGATCGCGGCCTTGGAAAAAGTTCGCCAGCCCTTCAACATCAATTCCATCGCTCAAGCCGGTGCCCTTGCGGCTCTGGATGACGTCGAACACGTGCACCGCACTCGCGTTAACAATGCGCAAGGCATGCAATTTTTTGAGCAAAACTTTCAGCAAATGGGCTTCGAATTCATCCGCTCCGCCGCCAATTTTTTGCTCGTACGAGTCGGCAATGGACAGCGCGTTTTCAATGATCTCCAAAAACTGGGCGTCATCGTCCGGCCCATGGGTGGCTATCAAATGCCGGAATGGATTCGTATTTCCGTCGGCACCGCCAAGGAAAATGCCCGGTGTTTGGCCGCTTTGCAGCAGATTCTCCCGCCGCCACCGGCGAAGTGACCGTAAATTAAAGTTGAATCCCGCTGAAAAGTGACTACTTATCAAGCAAAGCAGTAACTAACTGATCAGAAATTAAAGTGAAACCCACTGACCTGCGGGGCATCCTGCAATACATTCCGCGCTTCCGGGAAAAAACGTTCATCATCAGCGTGGACGGCGCCATCGTCACCGATGAAAATTTCGGCAACATCCTGCTGGACGTGGCGGTGCTCCGCTCGCTGAATATCCGGGTCGTGCTCGCGCACGGCGCCGCCGCCCAGGTCAAGGCGCTCGCCGATGAGCAGCATGTCAAGGCTTCCGACCTCGAAGGCAGCGGCATCACCGACGCTGAGACCTTGAAGCTCGCGCTGACGGCCGCCAATCGCCTGACCCACGAGATTCTTGAAGGCCTTTCCGCCAATGACCTGCGCGCCGCCAGCAGCAATGCCATCATTGCCCATCCCCTCGGCATCATTCAGGGCCAGGACCATCTTTTTACCGGCAAGGTGGAGCGCGTGGACGTGGAACTCCTGCAAACTCTCCTCTCGCAGGGCATCGTTCCCGTCATTCCGCCGCTCGGGTTTGACGGCGACGGTAAAACCTACCGTGTCAATTCCGATGGCGTCGCCGTGGCGGTTGCCGAAGCCCTCAAGGCCACCAAATTAATTTTTATCACCACCAACGACGGCTTGATTTATCAGGGCGAACTTATCCGCCAGATGCTCGTCGCGGATTTGAATGCCTTGATGCAAAAGACCGGCTTCTCCCCCGAAATGGTCTCCAAGGCGCGTCACGCGGTGGCGGCCTGCACCGCCGGCGTCCAGCGCGTTCACATCATCAATGGACGGGTGGACGAAGGTTTGCTGGCGGAAGTTTTTTCCAATGAAGGCATTGGCACCTTGATTTACGCCAACGAATATCAGCAGGTCCGCCCCGCCAAGAAAAAGGACATTCGCAGCATCCAGGTGTTGACCAAGAATTCCGTGGAAAGCGCTGAGCTGGTCAAACGCACCCGCGCCATGATCGAGAAGCAGTTGAACGATTATTATATTTTTGAAATCGACCGAAACCCGGTCGCCTGCGTGGCCTTGCACGTTTACCCGGAATTCAAAAAGGGTGAACTCGCCTGTCTCTATGTGAGTCCCTCCCATGAAAATCAGGGCATCGGTCAGAAACTGATTCAATATGTGGAGAACAAGGCGCGCGAGATGGGCCTGAACGAGTTGCTCACGTTATCCACACAGGCGTTTACCTATTTCCAATCCAAGGGCGGTTTCCATGAAGGCACTCCGGATGATTTGCCGCCCCTCCGGCGGGAAAAATACGACCAGAGCGGTCGTAACTCCAAGGTGTTGGTAAAAAAATTCACCAAACCCGCATAGCACGACGTTTTAGCAGGCTAAGTTGTGAATGCTTACCAAAAACTTCCTGCTGCTTTTCTTCGCGCCTGCCGGCAACAAGGCCTGCTCCCCACCCGCTTTGTTCTCGTCGTGAATATCGCGCGGCAAACGACCTGCCTTTTCGAACAGGCCCGCTTCAGTTCCACGACCGGCTGTGCGCCCCGCTATCAACTCCGCCAACAATTTCGTTGCTCCACCTCCAAATTCGGCATCGGCCAAATTGCCAATTCCCAATGCACGCCACTCGGCCTGCACTGCATCGCCGAAAAGATTGGCGGCGGCTGGCCGGTCGGCGCTGTGTTCCGCGGCCGGCGCATGGTTGGCTTCACCTGGCAAGGCCTGCCGCTCGCACCCATCGCCAATCGCATCCTTTGGCTCGATGGCTTGGAACCGGGCTTCAACCGCGGCGGCAATGTGGACTCCCATGCTCGCTACATCTACATCCACGGCACGGGCGACGAACCGACCCTCAGCCGCCCCGCCTCACACGGTTGCATCCACCTTGCCGCGCAGGATCTGCTGCCGCTCTATGATCGCCTGCCCTCCGGCACAATGGTTTGGATCATGCGCTCCTAGCGCAGTTCGCTTGACAGCGCATCCAACTTGCACGATAAAAATAACGTGTTCGTCCGCTTTGGCCATGTGCTGTTGATTGTCGCGCTCCTCTGTGCGACCGGCACGCATTGGATGCTCCTACAATCCGTCGCCTGGGCCGGCATGCTCGCGAACAACGCGCGAACCGCTTCGCTTCACGTTGCCATTGAAAATACATTCGACGGCAAACA
Source organism: Pedosphaera sp. (assembly GCA_028293325.1). Lineage (GTDB taxonomy): Bacteria > Verrucomicrobiota > Verrucomicrobiia > Limisphaerales > Pedosphaeraceae > JAQGOT01. The sequence continues at coordinate 25,424 of JAQGPA010000172.1, forward strand.
TCCCTGCCCGCTCTGCAAACAAATCGCCCAGGGAAAACAATCGGAACGCAAATCCGATCTCCAGAGCGACCTGAAGAAACTGGAATTTGTTAATGCGCCCTTGGTCCTCTCGATTTTTCCTCCCACGCAATTCAGCTTCCTGACTGACCAGACGGTTTCGGCTTTTCTGTTCAGTGAAGCGCCTCCGGTTCCCCCGCCTCGAAGCCTCGCGGCTTGATTCCCTTCGTTCGTGACCTTCGGCTCGACGTGTGTTTGCACGCCTGAATTGCTGGTCTGTTTATCTGATTTTCCATTTTTTGTAATTGCGAGAAGCATTGAGCCTTCTCCTAACTTTGGAGTTTTAATGAAAATATTTAGTTTGTCGGTGGCCCTGACTGGCGCGCTTGTGTCGCCCGCCGTGGCCTGTGATTTGTGTTCGATTTATTCCGCCGAGCAGGCGACCGGCGAGATGGGTCGGGGATTTTTGGCGGGAGTCGCCCAGCAATACACGCACTTTGGCACCCTGCAGGATGAGAGTCAAAAGGTGCCCGGTAATGGCGAATACATTGACAGTTCCGTCACCCAATTGTTTTTGGGCTATAACGTCAACAATCGCTTTTCGCTGCAATTTAACGTGCCGATCATCTATCGCGCGTACGGGTCGGCCACCACCCACAAGACGGTTTCCGGCATTGGCGATGTCTCATTAATCGGAAACGTTGTGGCCTACCGAAAGCTGAAGGAAGACTTCACTTTCAGCTGGAGCGTGTTGGGCGGCGTCAAATTCCCGACCGGCAATCCGAACCATCTTTTGGATCCCGACTCCAGCCTTCCCGACGGCATCGGTGGGCATGATATTGCCCTTGGCTCCGGGTCGTATGATGTGCTGATCGGCACCAGTGTGTATTCCAGATGGAAGCGGACGTTCGCATCGGCGAACCTGCAATACGCCATTCGCAGCCAGGGCGCTTTCGGCCATCAATATGCCAATGACCTCACCTGGTCGGGTGGACCGGGCGTTTACCTCGCGCTTACCCACAGTTACACCCTCGCATTACAAGCTGCCATCTCCGGCGAGACCAAGGGCAAGGATACGTTTTCCGGCGTGCCGGACAACGATTCAGCCGAGACCATTGTCTATGCCGGTCCGCAGCTCAACTTTACCTGGTCAAATAAATTGAGCGCACAAGTGGATGTGGGTCTGCCGGTGAGTATTTACAACAGCGGACTGCAGGTCGTTTCCGATTATCGGGTGCGCGCCGCCGTCACCTGGCGCTTCTAAGATTAGAGCATTGACAGAAATGATGTAGCGCGGCGGAGCGAGGATTTTTGACTTTGGGCGAGGCTTTGGCGAGGGAGCACGCCCAAGGTGGCCTGTGACCGAGCCGAAACGAAGCCAAAAGTCAAAAAGACCGCTTCCCTCTCTAACTTTTCCGCCGCGCTACAGCATTTATGGAACTGCTCTAGGGGTGCAGCACTTGATGCGGCCATGCCCGCCAGCCGGTTGATGAACTTCGGCTGGCCGGTTTTGGCCATGACTCCATCAATGCTGCATCTCTCTCCTCTTCAAAAAAGCTTTACTTAAACGGGCAACTTTGTTAGCATCTTTTCAAAGGTGCGGGACTCCAGTTAAGGGGCTAATGAATTCTTTTCTTGTTCATTTTTAGACCTTTTTCTCATTTAAATCCCGCGTAAGAACCAGTGAGGGCTATGATGCTTTCTATCATATAAACCTCGAATTCAATAGGCGGGAATTTCCCTGTTCATTTTGCATTACTTTTGTGGCGATGACGCCCCTGGCTGGACCATCAAAACCAACCAAAAATTCATGAAAAATACAAAAGCATCCAGCAGCAAGGTCAAAAACTTCGAACCCGGCGAGCACATCCGTGTCGTGCCGCTACACCATCCCAAGCCCTCGGTTTCCATTGATGAGCAGAGCCAGCGTCGGCGCGAAGGTGACGACCATGAACTATTCGACGGCAAGCCGCACCCGGCGTCGGCAAATGCGAAGTTAACTTATCGGAATGGTCCGCTCCTGGAAAACGCCCAGGTCTTTACTGTTTTCTGGGGGAACCTTTGGGGCGGCACTCCCATCTCGAAGGACATCATGAACAAGCTGAACCAGTTCTTTGCCGATATTCTGGTCAGCCCACTCATCGACCAGCTAGCGGAATACAATGTGTCCGGCAAGGCCATTGGCCACGGTACGCTCACCGGCACAAATTTGATCAACGCCAATGCCCCCGTGGGCAGCGTCACCGATTCGATGATCAAAAAACAGCTCAAGAAATGGATCCAGACCAAGACAGTCCCCAAAAACACCAAGAATACCCTCTACTTCATCTATCTGGATCCGGGGGTCATTTCCATCTTGAGCGGCAGCAAGTCGTGCCAGAACTTCTGCGGTTATCACAACAACGTCGGCAACGTTTACTACGCCGTAATGCCCTATCCCACTTGCAGCGGTTGTCTGGGTGGCATGACGGCGTTCGATGCCCTCACCGGGACCAGCTCCCATGAATTGTGTGAAGCCATCACCGACCCCGTCCCCGGTGCCGGTTGGTATGACGACGTTAACGGTGAAATCGGGGACATCTGCGCGTGGAACTTCAAGAAAGTGGATGGCTACACCGTGCAACTCGAGTGGTCGAACGAGCAAGGCAAATGCGTATAGACAAATCCGGTTATTTGTTGATTACCAAGATAACCCCTCCTTAACCTGCGCCGTCCCGCATCCTTGGGACGGCGCAAATCTTTTTAATACTGATCTCTGTGCAAGCCAAGGCAGGCTGCGCGGCAAGCACTTACAAGGAAGTTCCGTTCAATTACCCCAAATTGCACCGTCTATTTTCTCCCTTTCAACTTTCGGTTTTTGGTTTACTTTGGCCCTGTGACTTTACGGGAACAAATGACTGAACTGGCGAAGCAATCCAAGGCAGCCTCGCGCCAACTGGCCAAGCTCAGCACCGCTGATAAGAATACCTGCCTGCTCGCCATGGCTGAGGCTTTGGAACGTCACGGCCCTAAAATCAAGGAGGCCAACCTTAAGGATATGGTAGCCTGCGCAGAGAGCGGACTTTCCGCCGCCATGCTCGACCGCCTCCGATTGGATGAAAAAAGAATCACGACCATGGCCCGCGGATTGCGCGAAGTCGCCGCCCTGCCCGATCCGGTCGGAAGAATGCTGGACGAACGCATCCGTCCCAATGGACTAAAGCTCCAAAAAATCAGCACCCCCATTGGTGTCGTGGTCATCATCTATGAATCGCGGCCCAATGTCACCGCCGATGCCGCCAGCCTTTGCTTTAAATCCGGCAATGCCACCATTCTCCGCGGTGGCAAGGAAGCGATTCATTCCAATCAGGCCATTGCCCAAGTCATGCTCACGGCGGCGAAACAAAGCCTTTCCACTTTCCCGGAACACGCCATCCAGGTTGTGCAGACCACTGACCGCGATGCCATCAAGGAATTGCTCTCCCTCACCCAATATATTGATCTCTGCATGCCCCGTGGCGGTGAAGGGCTGATCCGCGCGGTGGCCGAAAATTCTAAAGTGCCGGTCATCAAACATTACAAAGGCGTCTGTCACGTTTATGTCGATGGCGAGGCGGACCTGAAAATGGCCGGGGAAATCATCCTCAATGCCAAGGTCCAGCGACCCGGCGTCTGTAACGCCATTGAAACATTGCTGGTGGATCGGAGCATTGCGCCGAAATTCCTGCCCCTCATGGCGCAAAAATTAGTTGAGAAAAAGGTGGAACTCCGCGTCGATGACGCCACGCGAGCCATTTTAACCCCGTCCATTTCCAATTTGAAATCCGCCACCGAGGACGACTGGTATGCTGAGTACATGGATCTCATCCTCGCAGTGCGCGTGGTGGATGGTGTCACGCAGGCGATCGACCATATCAATCATTACGGCTCCGCGCATTCGGACAGCATTGTGACTGGGAACGAACAGCGGGCGCGCCAATTTCTCGCGGAGACTGATTCCGCCACTGTCTATTGGAATGCCTCAACTCGTTTCACGGATGGCGGCGAATTTGGCATGGGTGCCGAAATCGGCATCAGCACGGATAAAATCGGTGCGCGGGGTCCCATGGGCCTGGAAGAATTGACCACCTATAAATGGCTCGGTATCGGTAACGGACAGGTGCGCAACTAAGGTGCTGCCGGCGTGATGCGATAAATTAGGCAACCTTTGGCCTTGGTTAATAATCAGAACTTAAACCGAATGCTTATGAGAACGCTTTACCTTCCGACCCACGCGCCGCGTTCCATCTAAGCCCTTGCCGTTTGTGAACGTCATTTCCACCCCCATGCAAAACACCGCCGCGGATCGCGCCCGTTTTATTCGCAATAACCTGCCCGCCGCCGGGTTGTTTGCCGGTCACGATTGGCGCATCAGTCCCACGCCCTTTCACCTGGGCGCCGAGCTGGTGAAAGATCTCGAGAAACTGGGGCGCATTTTCCTGCAATTCAACAAGGCGGTGAACCGGCTTTATCGACTCAGCATCGACGGCAAACAGCCTCCTTGGGTGGCGGCCTGGCTGGATCAAGGCAAACCGGATGAACTCATCGCGTTGCAAAGGTCGGCCACGTTAAAAAATGAATGGCCGCGGGTGATTCGCCCGGATCTATTGTTGACGGATGGCGGCCTCAGCATCACGGAATTAGACAGCGTCCCCGGCGGCATCGGTCTGACCGCCTGGTTGAACCAGACCTATTCCCAATTGGGCAGTGAGGTCATCGGCGGCGCGGACGGAATGTTGCGCGGTTTCGCGAGCATCTTCGGGGCTGCTCCCCACGTGCATATTGTCGTCTCGGAAGAGTCTGCCACTTACCGTCCGGAAATGGACTGGGTGGCCCGTCAGCTGGATGGGTCTCGTTTCAAGACTCAGGACGCCAGCTTCAAACAACCCGCGGACGGTGATGCGGTATATCGATTCTTTGAGTTATTCGACGCGCCCAACGTGCCGGCGGCGAGCACGTTTTTTGAATATGCGCGGGAGAAACGCATTCGTCTTACGCCGCCGCCCAAACCGATCTTTGAAGAGAAAATGCTCTTCGCGCTTCTCTGGAACCGGAACCTCCACAGTTTTTGGCGTCAGGAATTAGGTGAGAGTTTTTTCAATCGATTGCTTGAGCTGGTTCCATACAGTTGGCTGGTGGATCCAACTCCCCTGCCCCCGCAGGGTGCCATCCCCGAACTCAATCTGACCGACTGGAATCAACTCAAGGGGCTGTCGCAAAAGGAACGTGAACTGATCCTGAAAGTTTCCGGATTCTCTCCCAAAGCCTGGGGCGCCCGCGGCGTTTATCTTGGGAACGACCTTTCGCACGCGGAATGGTCGGAGGCGGTGGACACCGCGCTGACGAGTTTCCCCACCTCGCCGTACATCCTGCAACGATACGAAAAGCCAAGTCTGGTCAATTTTCAGTGGTTTGACTTCGAGCAAAACCAACTGGTGCCGATGCCCGGCCGTGTGCGCTTGTGCCCCTATTACTTCGTTTCCGGCGAAGGCGATGCCGCCCGGACTGAGCTTGGGGGTGTGCTGGCCACCATCTGCCCGGCGGATAAGAAGATCATTCACGGCATGCCGGAAGCTGTTTTTGCCCCCGGCGCAGTTTAATCGGAATAATAAGCAGGAAAAGAGCTTGCGCAGACAGACAACCTGCAAGTATATTGTTTTCGTGATCGCGGGGTGGAGCAGCCCGGTAGCTCGTCAGGCTCATAACCTGAAGGCCGTAGGTTCAAATCCTACCCCCGCAACCAATTTCGAAGTCCCTTGATCGTTGATCGAGGGACTTTTCTTTTATGGATATGAACTATTCGATTTACGCACTTAAGTGCCTCGCTGCCGGGTGTTTCAGCGAGTTCAGCGCTCATAATCCCGCGTGCGGGACCGCAGGTTCAAATCCTACCCCCGCAACCAATTTCGAAATCCCTGACTTGCCTTGATGGCAATTTGGGGATTTTCGTTTCCCGATACAGCTTAAAACCCGCGCTTGGCAACCGAGCCTCATTGACTTACAAGTCCATTGTATTCGCTGCCGAATACAGGATGAGATCGCTTGAAATTTCTCTATTGTTGGTCAATTTGCCCATCCTCTTATGGGGACTCTTGGCGCGACGCCGCAAACCGGTCTGGCTTGGCGTATTCTCCTGGCTCGGACTAATCCTGCTAATCTTTCACCTGCAGTTGGAGGGTTATCGTTGGCAGATGATGCCAGCCTACTTCGCTACCGGATGCCTGTGCCTTGCAAACTTAATTTCTTTTTTCCGGCGCGACAGTTTAAGCCCGCCGCACCGCGCGCTCACAAAGTTGGGCAATCTCTTTGGTCTCGGACTCCTTGGCATTGCCGGCATGCTTTCCATTCTGTTGCCAGTCTTTCAATTCCCCGCTCCCACCGGCCCGTGCCGGGTTGGCACCACGGTCTTGCATTTGGTGGACAATTCCCGTGCTGAAACCTTCTCAAAAAATCCCAAAGACCACCGGGAACTGATGGTCCAAATTTGGTACCCTGCCGAACCAGCAGCGGATGCCAAGCCTCAGTATTATCTTTCAAATCTGGCCGGCGCGAAATCTCCGAACCTCAATCAACAAGTCATGGGCTTTCGTTTCAGTCATTTGGACCAGGTGCAAACCCACTCTTATCCCGATGCTCCTTTATCCCAGTCAAAGCAGAAATATCCCATCCTCGTTTTCTCGCCCGCCTGGAGCGGTTCACGCATCCAAAATACCTTTCAGATGGAGGAACTGGCCAGCCACGGTTTTGTGGTGGCTGGAATCGACCATACCTATTGCACCGGCGTGACGGTGTTTCCGGATGGCCGGGTTCTTTATTCTGATCCCAGCCTCGACCTCGACTTCTCCACCGATGAAGCTGTACAGAAATACATTCATACGGCCGCTGAACAAGCCCGCGTGCGAGCAGAGGATGCGCGGTTTGTCCTGGATCAATTGGAACAATTGAATGTAACGGATCCACGCGGCGTCTTTACCGGCCGCTTGGACGTCACGCGGGTCGGAATACTTGGACATTCATTTGGCGGCACCGTCGCTGCCGAGGCGTGTTGGCTCGACAAACGATTCAAGGCCGGACTTAACATGGATGGAATGCTGTTCGGTGATGCCGTCGAATCTGGCGTGGCTCAGCCGTTCATGTTTATGAACAGCGACGATTTGCCGCCCACCCCTGCGGAAATGGCCCGGTCCAGTTCCGCAAAACTGGACGCCAGAAGTTTCCGGGTTCAGGATGAATATTTGGCGCGCAACGGCGGTTACGACCTCACCTTTGACAATACAAAACATGCAAACTTCACCGATACGGCTCTTTTCTCCCCGTTCCGGCGATTCACTGGCAGCGGTTCCATCAACGCCCGGCGTTGTCAGCGCATCGTGAATGATTACTGCCTGGCATTTTTTGAGAGCGAGCTTAACGGCACCATCTCCCCTTTGCTCAACGGTCCGGCTGCGGCTTATCCGGAAGTCCAATTCAAAAAGCACTCCAACCAGCGGCCCTGAATTTTTACCGGCTTACCGGCCGGTAAAAGCGCCGGCTAAAACCGGAGCCCGTGGGATCGAGATACTGGATCGTGCCACTGGTATTGGTCAGTGTGGCAAGCGGCAACCAGGCCACCAAATTTGTCGAGGCATCAATGCCAAAGCTCCCGGTTTTGCCTTGCAGCGTCAATTGCGTCTGGCCGGGGCTTAATTCCTTAATGGCGGTGATCTTGATCGTCTTGCATAAGCCGCCGGCGCCCGCAGTGTAAATGGATTGAACTTCATTCGCGGTCAGCGCGCGATTATAGATTCCAATTTCATCAAGTCCTCCCTGAAAATATCCATAAATCCCGCTCAAATCTGCGCTGGGATGCACAGTGAAGGTGCTGGTCAACCCCGTTCGCTGCAATACTCCATTAACATATAACTGAGGCTGCCGGTTCTGGTACACGACGGCGATATGCGTCCAGCCGCTGATCGTCGCATTATAAACCAGTAACGAGGTCAGATAATTATCCGAGTGTTCAAAGACGCTGATGCCGTTGGTTCCCACAGAAACGCCCGCACCCGCTTGCCCTGCCCCATAGTAAGTGGCGCCTTCCTCGGGGAAGATAGCGTAGCGCTGATTACTCGTACCCGTGATGCCAGTGGTGGCTTCCGCAGTGACAGCTCGTGACGCCAGCGGATTCACCCAAAACTCCATGGTGAAATTATTTACCAACGAGGCATAAATCGGCCCCACTGAAACCGTATTGGTAACCCCGTCAAAGTTAAATGCCTGGGCAACTTCACCCGTGGTAAATGTGGTGCCATTGTGAAGCGTTCCATTATTGGTGCCTTGAATGTCGTTGGCATTCCCATCGCCCGGCCACCAATCCACCAGGCCAAGTGGTCCCGGGGAACAGGAAGTATTAGCCGTCGTCACGCTCACGCTCACGCTCAAAAATGTTCCCTGGCTCGGATTAAAGTAAGTGCCGCCACCGGACGTCTCCAGTTTGATGGCGCGCACCATGTAGGTGTAGGTCCCGGCGGATACAGTTGTGTCCGTAAATGAGTTCCCTGCGATTAACGATCCAGTCAATCGCGTAAAGGGACCCGCCGCACTCGTCGCGCGATAAACATGATAGCCCTGCACGGTATCGGCGGAAGACGTCCACGACAACGCGACACCAGTGCCTGAGGTATTGGCCAAATTTGAAGGCGGCAACACAGTATGCAGGCGTAACGTGGGGTCACCCATCAATGCCATCTGCACGCCCCGCGCCACAGCGTTGACCCGAGCCTGATAGAGGCCGGGCACACCATTATTTTGACTGAGGCGCGTGCTGTAACCGATCGTTTGACCCAGCGCCATGTGATGAAAATACCAATGCGGAAATCCCACCCACGCGCAAGTCAGGCCATAAGTGCTGGTGGCCAGCGGCGCGCGCAAGAAATCATCCGTCTTGTCCCAATCCCCAAAATAGCTGCCAAACAGCATGGTGAAAACACTCTGGATATCTGTCGTGACAAAATCGCCCGTCACCCCTACGTTTTGAGCACTCGTATAACTGCCGCCGCCGCAGGCATAGGAACAGAGATAGCTCTGACTGGCCAGCGTGGAAAAATATTGGTTGGCGGAAACTTCCGTCGTTGCAGCCGGACCAAACAGGGGCGCAAAATTACGCCAGGCGCTGGACGCGGGGGATTCACCATTAATCTCACCGAAGTTATCGCAGATTAAGCCGCGCCGTTGAGCCGAAATAAGCCCAAACCGGAAATTGTGGTCCTTGTTTAAATACTGCCGCAACAAATCCAATTCGGTCAGCGGCGCAAATGAAGGCATATCCGACAAATCAACGCGCCCCACCTGCAATTCAACGTCCGACGGAATCGCAGACTGATCAAACTTCCCATCACCAGGCACATTCCAATTCCGGCTGTTCTCGGCACTCGTGCTGTTCACGGTGCTGTCAGTCCAGGTGCCGGTCATATCCCCATAATAAACATCCGCCGACCAGGCGCCCAGGTGATCGAGATGCTCATCCGGATCAAAATTGCCGGAGTAAGGCACCGGCACATGCCCGAATAAAAACACGGCTTTGACGTTGGCTGGATCAGCATTGTAATCTGTTTGAATCAGCCCTTTGACACTGGGAACGCTGTCGGACGGATTCACGTCATGCCTTAAGACCACCCAGCCATCACCGGTCAAATCCTGCTGCAGCCGGGCCAACTCGTTCGACAAGTTCGTGGCATAAGTATTGGCCACGATCAGCACCACCTTGCCCCGGCTCTCGATGAGAGGCACTTGAATGCCCGCGTAGATATATCCGTAAGCGGTCAACCATTGGGAAGGATTGCCGTTCGGCCAGGGAAAATAATCCGTCGGTTCTTCAATCTGATATTCAAAGGCGGAACCGACCGTGACATTGGTATCCTTAAAACCGGTGGCTCCGGTTGGCAAAACGGCAATGGGATTTCCCCAGGAAGCGTCGGTAATCAGTTTACGATAAACGTTAAACATGCGCGCATCCGCATCTGCCGGCCAGGACAAGATGATTTGCGGCGGAGAAGTTTGGACCTGGGCGCTGGTGGGCACGGTGTAGTCCAACGGTATGAGCGACGCATAGGCACAGCTCATCCCCAATTTCATCATCAAACTGAAAAGGATAACCCTTAACAGAGGGCGGCTATTGCTTGCTTGCATGGTACGTCAGTTTACTGCGGGTCAACTATCTGGACTTCTGATTTGGCCCAACGGGTCGGGCCTTGGCAAACGCCACTCGCTTATTGGAGTCCGCCTGCGCCTGGGTTAGACAGGCCTTAAGTTTGTCAGCCAGAATGCGAACACTCGGTTCCTTGATCACGGAACGGTGTCCCCCCGGGACCAGATGTATTTCGACACCGCTGGCAAGTGTCATGAAACCGGATTGTGGCGGAATGATGTCCAGCGATTCGTAGTAGGTTCCGTTAAAAAGGGTGACAATACCGGGGTACGGCCGGCATTTGTATTTGCGGGTGGCGGCAAGATTGATGCCATAGACATATTCCCGATTCTTCAATGGCCCATGCTGCGTGGCGCCAAAGGCGAAATCGTTGTCTTCGGGATTGGCAACAGGTGCGGCCTTGAACGCACTTAAATATTTTCGTTTGAAATGCCGTGCCACCGCCATTGGCCCCAATTCCAAAAGGCATCCGAGCCGATGGATATAGTACCGATAATAGGTGATGGGCGGCGATTGCGCCCAGGTTTCCAGCAGGGCGAGCAAGGCGACTGTTTGCCCTGCCGCCGCGAGTTGCTGCGCCATCTCCCAGGCAACATTACCGCCGAAGCACCAACCACCCAGATAATAAGGACCTTCCGGCTGAAATTCGCGCAAGAGTTTCACATAATGCGCGGCCATCGCTTCCAGGGTTGTGTGCGCTGCTTCCTTCTGGTGCAGCCCGAGGGATTGAAAACCGTAACAGGGTTGATCATTGCCCAGGTAATAGACCAACTTCATATAGCCCAGCACATCTCCGGGGGAAGTATGGATCAGAAAAAACGGCGGCTTGGAGCCGTTCGGTTGGAGCGTCACCAGGGACGACCAATTGGTCTCCTGCGACTGGACCGCCTGGCTCGTGTTCACGACCTTGGCCAGTTCCGCAATGGTCTGGTGCTGGAAAAATTGCCCGGGCGTAAAATTTAGACCGGCTTTATTAATGCGATCGATGATTTGGATGCTCAGCAATGAGTTGCCGCCCAACTCAAAGAAATTATCATGCATCCCGACCTTCTCCATATGCAGAAGCTCCGCCCAGATGCCAGCCAGCACTTCTTCAATCGGGGTGCTCGGCGGCACATAATCGCCCGTCCGCGAGGAGCGAGCCTGGTCGGGAACCGGCAGGATCCGTTTGTCCACTTTGCCATTCAGCGTCAAAGGCAGGGAATCCATCACGACGAATGACGTCGGCACCATGTAATCAGGCAATCTGGTCTTTAAATAACCGCGCAGCTCTTCAGCCGTGGGCTTCGCCGGTGTCCGGGCCGCCAAATAGGCTGCCAGAAACTTCTCCCCGGGCACGTCTTCCCGCGCCATCACCAGTACTTCACGAACAGCGGGATGCTGCCCCAACACCGCTTCGATCTCCTCCAGTTCAATGCGGAAGCCGCGAATTTTGACCTGCTGATCAATGCGCCCAAGGAATTCAATGCGTCCGTCGGGCAAGTAGCGGCAAAGGTCGCCCGTCCGATAGAGGCGAACGTCCGGATCGGAACTGAAAGGACTTCGCACAAATTTCTCCGCCGTCAGTTCGGGGCGGTTCAAATAACCGCGCGCCAGACCGTCACCGCCGACAAAGAGTTCGCCCGGCGCCCCGACGGGTACCGGGTGTAAATGCCGGTCCAGAATGTAAACCTGCGTATTGGCGATGGGTCGGCCGATCGGGATGGAATTACCCTTCAAATCAGCCTCTGAAATAGTATGGCAACAAGTGAAGGTGGTGTTCTCGGTTGGGCCATAGCCGTTGATCAACCGGCAACCCGGCAATTCCTGCAAGGCCTTGCGCACCTGTGCCGCCGGCAGCACATCACCACCCGCCAACAGTTGCCGCAATGGCTTCAAGTCAGCAACGCGGTTGTCCACCATCACCCGGAACAGACCGGCAGTGAGCCACAAGGTCGTCACTTTTTGTTCGCGAACAACGCGGCCCAGCGTTTCCATGGATGGCGTGCCCGGCGGCATAATCACCAGGCGCCCGCCGTTTAAAAGCGGCCCCCAAATTTCCAGTGTGGAGGCATCAAACGAAATTGGCGCAAATTGCAGAAATACTTCTTCCCGGCCGAAATTTGCATAATTTGTCTCCTTCACCAGGCGCACAACTCCACGATGCGGTATGGTTGTGCCCTTTGGCTTCCCGGTGGAACCCGAGGTATACATGACATAGGCCAGATTATCTGCGGTCGCTCCGCTGCGGGGACTTTCTGAAGCCAGAAGAGTGCTGCTGGATTGCGTCTGATGGGTATCCAGATAAATCACGGTCGCTTGATGCGGCGGCAGGTTCGCCGCCAGATGTTGCTGGGTAAGCAGCACCGGCGCCTGGGTGTCCTGCAGCATGAACGCCAAACGTTCCGAAGGATAGGCCGGGTCCAGTGGCACATAGGCCCCACCGGCTTTTAGAATGGCCAGCAAGCCCACCACCATCTCCAACGAACGTTCCGCACAAATCGCCACCAGTGTCTCCGGCCCCACATCATGCTCGCGCAACTGATGGGCCAGATGATTTGCCCGCTGGTTTAACTGCTGGTAAGTCAGTTTCCGGCCTTCAAATACCAACGCCTCAGCGTCAGGTGTCCGCGCCGCCTGCTCTTCAAATACTTCATGTATACAACGCGTGCGTGGATAATTCGTAACGGTGAGACTCCAATCCATAAGCAACTGTCCTAGTTCTATGGGGGACAACATCTTCAGGTCCGACAATCGCTGCCGTGGGTTGGCCGCAATACTCTCCATCAACGACCGCAAATGCCCCAACATTCGCAGCGGTGTGGTTTTATCAAAGAGATTGGTGTTGTATTCACACGAGGCCCGCCAACCTTCGGCGCGCTCCACCATGAAGAAATTCAAATCAAATATCGCTCCGGGTGAGCGCGAGGGAATCGCCGTCAGCGTAATGCCGGAAAAATGCAGCGGTTTTATAAAATCACGCTGGTAGGTAAAATTAACCTGGAACAGTGGGTTGCGGCTGGCATCCCGCTTTGGCCGCAAGGCATCCACCAATTGTTCAAAAGGAATGTCCTGGTGCGCCACCGCCTGTAAGACCGTCTCGCTCACCCGTCCCAATAATTCCGCAAAGGTCGGGTCGCCGGAAAGGTCGCTGCGCAAGACCAGCGTATTAATGAAGACACCGATGAGCGGCTCGATCTCCACCCGGTTGCGTCCCGCGATGGGCGACCCTACCACAATGTCATTCTGCCCCGTGTAGCGGTGCAGCAATATCTGAAATGCGGCCAGCGACGTCATGAAAAGCGTCACCCCTTGCTGGTTGCTTAAATCGCGCAGGGAATCGGTCAGCGACTTCGGGAGCAGAATCGACACGATTTCGCCATTATGCGTCTGGACAGCGGTGCGGGGATGATCACTGGGAACGTCCAGTTCCGGCAGGTCGTGCAACTGTCGTTTCCAGTAAGAAAGCTCCTTATTTAAAGGGTTGGCCTCGAGCCAATCCTTCTGCCACGTGGTAAAATCGGCATATTGAATCGGCAGCTCCGGGAGGGGTGATTCCTCTCCTTTGGCAAACGCTTCGTAAATGGCGCCGAGCTCGGTCGTAATTACGCCGATTGACCAACCATCGGAAATAATGTGGTGAATGGTGATGAGCAGGATATGGTCTTCCTCCTCCATTCGCAGCAGGCTCACGCGCAGGAGCGGGGCGACCGCCAGGTTAAAACGTTTTTCCGCATCCACAACGGTCAGGCGCTCGGCCTCCTCATTGCGTTTGGGTTGCGGCAGGTTCCGCAGATCAATGACCGGTAATTGAACGGTCATCAATGGCGCGATCAACTGTACGGGCTGCCCGTCCTGCGCGATGAAGGTCGTGCGCAGCACTTCGTGCCGGCGGATCATTTCGTTGAAAGCGCGCTCCAGGGTTCCCACCACCAACGGTCCCAGCAACCGAAAACGCACGGCGATGTTATAAGCCGGATTGCCCCGTTCCAATTGATCGAGCACCCAAAAACGACGCTGGGTGATGGACGTTGGAAATACGAAAAAATCATCCGGCTTCGATTGCTCGATTTCAATGCCGGCAGCTTGCGCTCCCGAACCGGCGGATTGTGTCGTTTTATCCACTTGAGTTTTTCTGGTTTTGGCCGTCAGACGGCTGGTTGCTTCAGGCGATGCGCGTCACGCGAAGCCCGCGTGATGGCCGGCGCCGGCGCCTTGCCCACAGGCTCTTTCGCCGCCGCAATGGCCACAGCCAGCGCGGAAATAGTCCGGTGCTCCAGGAGTTGCCGGGGCACGAGTTTTAGCTCAGCTTGATTCGCCCGGGCCGTGATTTGAAAAAGGTGGATTGAATCCGCCCCGAGTTCGAACAGGTTGTCTTCCACACTCACCTTGTCCAAACTGAGAACCTGTCCCCAAATATCAGCGAGCAATTCCTCGGTGGCATTTCGCGGCGCCACAAAAACCCGGTCTCGTTTCAAGCCCTTGGCGTCCGGCGCGGGCAACGCGTTGCGGTTTACTTTGCCATTCGGCGTCCGTGGCAATGATTCCATGAACTCGAACAGGGATGGCACCATGTAGTCCGGTAACTTGCCGCCCAGGTAATTGCGCAAATCGCCAATGGCTGGCGTCTCTCCCGCCACACAAGACAGGTAAGCCACCAATCGCTTTTGGCCGGGCACATCCTCGCGGGCCACGACGACATTCTCGCGCACTGCGGGATGCTGCCCCAGCACGGTCTCGATTTCACCCAACTCAATGCGAAAACCGCGCACTTTGACCTGGTGATCAATTCGTCCCAGACATTCAATGGCGCCGTTCGGCAGGTAGCGCGCGAGATCGCCCGTCCGATACAACCGCGCGTTCGGCAGTGTGCTGAAAGGATCGGCAATGAATTTTTCCGCGGTCAAGTCCGGGCGATCCAGATAACCGCGCGCGAGACCATCGCCACCGATCAATAGTTCGCCCGGCACACCAATCGGCGTCGGCTGGAGATTCGGTCCCAATATATAAATTTGAGTGTTGTCGATGGGGCGGCCAATGCTGACCGGCCCTTCACCAGCCTGCAGCCGGGTGGTGGTTGACCAAATGGTTGTTTCCGTCGGGCCGTACATGTTCCAAACCGAAGCACCCTTGGTGACCAGCACATTGGCAAGTTCACGCGGGCAGGCTTCGCCACCGACAAGGATTTTCAACAGCGGGCTGCCGCGCCAACCAGCTTCCAGCAACAATCGCCAGGTGGCCGGTGTGGCCTGCATGGCTGTCGCTTTGGATTCATTGAGCAGTTTGAGCAATTGATTTCCATCAGCCGTCGTTTCCCGGTTGGCCACCACCACGCTTGCGCCGGTGGTCAGCGGCAGGAAAATTTCCAAGCCCGCAATGTCAAAGGAGAGCGTGGTCACCGCCAGCAAAATGTCCTTGCTCGTGAGTCCGGGTTCACGGCGCATTGAATTTAAAAAGTTCACCACGGCACGGTGGGAAATTTGCACGCCCTTGGGACGACCGGTCGAACCAGAGGTGAAAATGACATAAGCGAGGTCTTCGGCCGTGGCGGGGCTGATAAAAAGCGCGCCCGTGGTTGCCGGCACCGGAGCATCCACACACACGACTTGAGCCTTATTGGTCGGCAACTCCGCCAGCAAGCTGCTCTGCGTGAGCAGCACCGGCATCCGGGCATCCTCAACCATATAAGCCAGTCGCTCCTTGGGGAAGGCCGGGTCCATGGGCACATAAGCGCCGCCCGCTTTCATGATGGCCAGCACGCCCACCACCATTTCCACCGAACGCTCCACACAAATGCCCGCCATGACACCGGGTTTCACGCCCAACTTCTGCAGATGAAACGCCAACTGGTCGGATTGACGGTTCAATTCGCCATACGTCAACACCTTGCCGTCACACATCACGGCGATGGCCTGGGGATCCTTCGCCGCTTCCGCCGTCATCAAGGCATGGATGGTTTTTTCCTTCGGATACGCGACGACGGTGTTGTTCCAGTCCACCAAAATTTGTTTGCGGTCCGCCGGTCCCAGCAACGGCATTTCCGAAAGCGATTTGCCGGCATCATCGATGATGCCCTGAATCAGCGCTTCAAAATGCGCCAGCCACCGTTGAATCGTCTGACGATCAAACAAGTCGGTATTAAATTCGCACTCCACATCCAGCTCGTCTTCAGTTTGCACGAGGTTAAAAAAGATGTCGAAGTTCACGTACCGCTTGGGATTCGTGGTGCCATGAAATTTCAAACCGGTGAAGCTCAGCTTATCCAGACCGGCCTTATCGATGTTGAACATGACCGAGACGAGTGGCAGCCGGCTCATGTCGCGTGGCAGTTTCAATTTTTTTATGAGACTGCCGAAGGTGTAGTTCTGGTGGTCATACGCATCAAGGACCG
Organism: Pedosphaera sp.; assembly: GCA_028293325.1. Classification (GTDB taxonomy): domain Bacteria; phylum Verrucomicrobiota; class Verrucomicrobiia; order Limisphaerales; family Pedosphaeraceae; genus JAQGOT01. The sequence goes on from JAQGPA010000172.1 coordinate 41,992, forward strand.
CCTTTTTCATCCGACCGGCAAAGTCCTTGAACGAAGTGCTGCCATCAAGTTGGTTCCGCATCGGCAGGAAGTTCAAACAATGGCCCAGCAATTCATTGACACCCACAATGGATTGCCCCGCCGCCGGGACGCCCACGACTAAATCATTCTGCCCGCTCAAGCGGTACAAGAGCACATTGAACCCGGCCAACAGCGTGGCAAACAGGGTGCTCCCTTGTTGAGCGCTGGCTTTTTTCAGTTGCTTGAAACGAGCGGTGTCAATGACCCGGCTTTCCAGCGCGCCGTTGTATGTCTTGATGGCCGGACGCGGGCGATCAGTCGGCAATTCCAAGACAGGCGCCGGCTGTGCGAATTGTTCCATCCAATAGGTTTCCGCCTCGACGACTTCCGCGCTTTCCTTTTGCTCCTCCTGCAACCGGGCATATTCGCTGAATTGCATTGCTGGAGGCAGGTCCGCGCGCTTGCCGCCTAAAGCTTCGTTATAAAGCAGGCTCAGCTCAGAAGCGAACAGGCCAAAAGTCCAGCCATCGAAAACCATGTGATGCGCAGTAATCACCATCAAAT
>JAQGPA010000196.1 GCA_028293325.1 Pedosphaera sp.
TGAGCGCAGCGGCCGCGACCGGAGGAACCGCCGGAGACTTGTTGCAACCGGCGAGCCAAGGCGTGGTGAACGCCAGTAAAAGCAGGAAACAAAACCGTTTCATGGGTTAACAGTGCGAGAAGAAACCATGTTTTTCAATAGGAACTTGAGGGTGCGGAACGCGGAGTGCGCAATTGGGGAGTATTGCGGAGAACCCGACAAGCTAAAGCTTGAGCTCCGAACTGGGAGTTTTCACGTAAAGAGAGGAGAAGATTTTTTTGACAGGATTTACAGGATTGGGAATGGATTGGGCGAAAAAGGCCGGACAAGCTAAAGCTTGAACTCCATACCCGGAGGATTGGGATTTATTTTGGCGCGGGTCCGCCGAAGGCTTCGCCGAGAGATTTCTCGCTGGCTTTTTTCTCGGCGGCCTTTTTGGCTCGGTAATGTTCAAGCGATTTTGGCGAAGAAACCGTTAGGGGCGCGGGGGTAAAATTCGGGCTTTCGATGGCGGAGAATCCTTCAGCGTGGGACCATTGCGTGATGGTTTTGTCAGTGGCCATTAATTTCCATTCTCCAATCGGCTTACCGCTGATCGCGGCAATAAGGACTTGGCATTCCTCGCGCGTGAATCTGCCTTTCTCCTCGGGCGGCGTGATCAGCTCCATAATGGATTCTCCTTTTAAAAAACTGACGGTGACTTCGTTGCTGCGGACAAGGTATTTGAAAATTCTCAGATCGTTATCGACGTCAACCGGTTCGATGGGCTTTCCATATCGCGCCTGAGTTTGTGCTTCGGTCTCGCCGAGCTTCGCGAGGGCGGGAAGGGAAAGGCTGAGGAGTGCCAGAAGGAGAGCGAGGGTTTTCATTATTTTTTAGGGGTGCAGCAATATTACCGGCGAACCCTATTGGCCGGATTTCTCTGATTTCTGCTGCAGCATCCGGGCTTGGGCGGCTTCCATTTCGGCTTTGACGAGGGCGATTTTGGCGCGGATGAGTTCGCGGTTTTCCTCCTTGGCGGTGGCGAGTTCGCGCAGGAGTTCCTCGATGCGCTGCTCGTAAGCGCGGTTTTGTTGCTGAATTTGAAACTCGATTTTGGCCAGGCGCTCATCCACGGCGATGGCTTTCAAGGCAGCCATTTGCTGCGTGGCCAACAATTCCGTGCGGTCGGAGACAAGTTTGCGCACCAGCTTTTGCTTCAACCATTCGCTCAAATGCGGGAGCACGCCGCCGCGGATGAGGGTGTGGGCGCGGTCGGCGCGTTGCTCCGCCGCCAAGGCCCGCTGCCGCCAGGCTTCCGACTGGCCCTGGCTGGTGACGGGCGACTCGACGTGAATGATGGGCTGGGCGGAGCCGGATTGCGGCGCGATGACAATGCGTCCCGCATCGGACGCGGTCACAGTGCCGACACTCTCCGAGCTTACGGTGATCAAGGTGGGAGTTGGCGATGCGAGGGCGGGTTTGCGTCGCGTCAAAAGCCAGACCGCGATGATGAGTCCGAATGCGGCCACGGCCACGCCAGCCAGCCACCAGGGAGCGCCTGGGGGAGCGGCGGCTTTGGCAATTTGAATGGGTGGCGCGGGTTCTGCGGGGCGAGCGGGTTGGGAAATTGAGGGAGTGACCGTTGCCTGAGCAGCGGGTTGCGGCTTCGCGGGCGGAGTTTCGACGCGGGCGATGTGAGTTGCGGCCGTTTGGGCGAGGGCCATGTCCAAATCACACGTGACCGGATAATGTTTGGCGGCGGTGCCGGATTCAATGCGGGGATGGGCGGCGAAGCCGGTGTCCAAGGCGAAGACATAATCGACGGTGGTGCCCGCCGCTCCGGCCTGGCCGGGCAGGGTGATGGTTTGGTCTGGCGGCAAGTCGGCGAAGCCATTGGCGAAACCGGCGGCCTCCAGCAGACGCACGGATTTATCCGAATCATTTGCGCCGGAATTGAATGCGCCGGCGATCACAAAGGCCTGCGCGCTATTGGTGACCCACTGCTTGACGAAATCAATTTGCTGCAAAAGTTGGCGGATGGAGGTTTCGCGCGCGGTTACAGTGTTGGCGGTGTTGGGGCCGCTGTCATCGAGTGCGACGGAGAAAAAGCCGACCTTTTCCTTGCCCACGCGTATGGCGACGAAGGCATAGCCGCCGGGGAGCGTGGGCTGATTCCCGGCTTGCCAGGCTTCCGACCAGGAGAAATAGGCCTTCTTCTTCGAGAGGATGGCGACTTGTTGTTTGGTGGATGCTCCAGTGTGGGGGTCGCGCAAGGCGGAGCAAACGAGGACGTTGTAAGTGGCGGGCTTGAGGGCGTCGGCAAGTTGTCCGCACATCTGCCAGTCGCGGACATGTTGCAGGAGGATGACGTCGGGGTTGAGCTTTTTCAGGACGGTGGCGGCGGCTTGGATACGATTGGTGTCGGTGTCGGGTGACGCGCCGTTGGCGGCTTGCAAATTCCAGGTGGTGACGCGCACCGGGGCGGCAAAGAGATTTAACGACAGATTCGACGACAGGAAGAGCAGCGCCAGCAATCCGGCGGGACAAAAGAATTTTAAAGGGCGCGTGCTCACGAATTATTCGGCGGTGATGGCCACGAGAAAGGGAGCGGGTCCGGCCATGGTAGAGCTGAAGTCGATACGCTCGATTTCAAATTCCGGAACCAGGTTGACCCAAGTGGTCATGAACAACCGGATAGGGCGGCCCAATGGTTTGCCCGCGGCGTTCTCGCCGGTCCAGGCGACGGTCAAATCCTTGGCGGGGGGTTCAGCCGGGGGTTGATGCCAGTCGCGGAGTTCCTTGCCATAATAGAGGGGGATGTCGAGGCGCATCTGGTTGGTGGTATAGTGAATCACGTAGGTGCCGATTTTTTTGCCTTCATCCGCCGCGCTGCCGAAGCCGGCGGCGTGGAGAAAATAGAGGCGCTGACATTTCTGATGCACGCGTATGCTTCTGATGATCGGAGGAAAATTTGTGCCGGGGAGGGACTTGCTGCCGAGTTGGACGACGCCGCGCACGTCAAATTCCACGCCGCCCAATTTCTGGCGGCCGGTGGGGAGCGCGGCGAGGTCGTCGCCGGGAGTGCCCTGCCATGGCTCAGTGAGCAGGGCGTTATAATATTTGCCGAGGTTCAGCAGGGCGGCTTTGGTTTTGGGATCGCGCGCGGGATAATGCGGGGTGGTGTCGATGGGTTTCGCGGGTGACGTTGCGGAAGTGGAAGGTGCGGAGCCATCGGCGAAAAGCTTGGCGGGGCTTAAATCATCCACGTTAATGCGGTTGGCGATGGTTTCCTCCCAGGCGATGGGGCTCTCGTAGATTTTGCCATCGAAGGAAAGGTTAAGGACCATTTTATGATGGCGGCAGCGGACGATGGGGACGACGGAACCAACGAGGCCCATCTGGCGGCGTCGCCATTCGCGGCGGGTGCGGGTGGGGGAATTGGGCGCGAGGTTGCCCAGGGGGGCGGGGGAAAATTCGTAAATATAGGAACTGGAAAGCTTGGGGTCGGAGAGTTCGGCGGATTCGAGATGGCCGGTGCGGCGGCAGGAGGGGCAGATGAGAACGTTGGCGTCGCTCAGGTATTGCGGGACGAGGTCGGAGAGCCAGTTGGGGACAGCTTTGTTGTCCATTTGATAGGCCTGAATGGCATCATAAATGACTTTGAGATTGCTGATGCAGGCATCCCGTTCGTCGCTCGCCAGGTTGGGATTTTGGGGCGCGGCATTGGTTTGGGCGGGAGTGGTGGCGGCCAGGCCAAGGAAAAGACCGACGCCGAGCGCCACGATTAAGAACCATCGTGCGACGCGGTTTTTCATGAGGCCCGAAGGTTGAGCGTTACAGTTTTCATTGATTCAGGAAACTGAAGCTATCTCAACCCAGTGCGTTTGCTGGTGTCAAGTTGGAATGGGACATTTGGCGCGATTTCGGCTAACGTAAATTGGTTAGTTAATTCAAATTTAAAAAGAGTCAGCAAAGGAGACAAAAAGCAGTCCATCAAACATTATGAATATCACCAACAAAATTGCATTGGTCACCGGCGGGAGCCGGGGCTTGGGACGGAACATTGCGCTGGCGCTTGCCAAGAATGGGGCGGACGTGATTCTGACGTATCGGCAACGGAAGGAGGAGGGCGAAGGGGTGGTGGCGGAGATTGCGAAGCTGGGGCGCAAGGCCGCGCTGCTGCAGATTGATGTGGGGGATCTGAAGCAGTTCGACGGATTCAGCAAAGCCGTGTCGCAGGCTCTGGAAAAGACGTGGCAGCGGAAGAATTTTGATTTTCTCATCAACAACGCGGGGATCGAGAGCTCCGCGCCGTTTGACAAGATGACGGAGGAGAATTTTGATCGTTTGTATCTGGTGCAT
>JAQGPA010000213.1 GCA_028293325.1 Pedosphaera sp.
GGGCTAAATTCTGTCGCCCCGTCCGGGGCTGGGGATGGAAGGGGCTCGTGCGCGGAGCACAAGCTGCACAAGAAGGTGTCGGAAGGTATCGGAAGGTCAGTTAAGGTATCGGAAGGTAGTTTTTTTACGGGGCAAGTGTGGTCAAGGTTCTGGCGGACGGCCAACATGGGAAAGGGAATAGTGGATAGACAATAGATAATAGCCGATGGGGGATGGGTGGGAATTGGGTGCTTGCACATGGCCACTATAAGGAAAGGAATAATATGAGGCGTTTGCAGCAGGGTGGTGTCGCCCCGGCCGGGGCTTGGGGGTTTGGGAAGGGAACCCACAGTTTGCGCTGTGGGCTGCTAACTTCTTGCGGGCCTCCGGCACTGGATGCTCGCGCACGGGGCGCCGGCCTTTGCATGATTTGCCGTCGGCTTACATCTCGGGCGGGCGCCATTTATCAGGTGCCTTACAAAAAGATTGTCGGATTTTGGAGGGTGGCGACGTTATGCTTATGAACATGATGGCAAATGATCTGGAGTTGCTCGGGCAATTTGCTCACGAACAGTCGCAGGCGGCCTTTACCACATTAGTGAACCGGCACCTGAATCTGGTCTATTCCGCCGCTCTGCGGCAGGTCCGGTCGCCGCAGCTGGCGGAGGAAGTCTCCCAATCGGTCTTTACCAACCTCGCTCGCAACGCCGGCAAATTGAACCCGGACACCATCCTGACCGCCTGGCTTTACCAAGTGACACGCCATACGGCTATCGACGTTGTTCGCCGCGAAGTCCGGCGACAGGCACGCGAACAAATCGCCTTCCAAATGAGTGATATGAACGACACTACCACTGATTGGACGCAGATCGAACCGTTGCTGGACGAAGCCATGGAGTCGCTGGATGAGACGGATCGCACCGCCATTCTGCTCCGGTACTTCGAGAATAAATCGTTGCGGGAAGTCGGCGAGGCCGTGGGGGCGAGCGAAGACACGGCGCAGAAACGGGTGAGTCGCGCGGTGGAGCGTCTGCGTGAATTTTTCTCCGCACGGAAGGTCGCGGTGGTGGGCGCGAGCGGGCTGGCCGCCATGATTTCCGCAAACGCCATTCAAGCCGCGCCGTCCGGATTGACCGCAACCATTGCGACGGGTGCGGTGGCGGCCTCCGCGATCATTTCCACCTCAACCGCAATTGCCATCACCAAAACCATTGCCATGACAACAACCCAAAAAATTATCATTGCGGCAGTTGCCGCCGGAGCGATCGTCATCGGAGTTTACCAGGCGCGGGAGGTTTCAAGCCTCAGCAACCAGGTGCAAACGCTCCGGCAACAACAGGAACAGCAGACCGCGCTGACGAATCAAGTGCAGGAATTGCAGAGCGAACGGGACCAGGCCAAAAGCCAACTGGCCGCGCTGACCGAGGAGAATGCCGCATTAAAGAAGCATCCGACCGAGGTGCTGAAACTGCGCGGCGAAGTGGGCCGGCTGAAGCAGGAGAAGGCCGAGGTAGGTTCGACGAGTGCGCTGAGTAAAATCACCGCCGATCCCGAAGCGATGAAAATGGTGCGCGACCAGCAGAAAATGGGAATGAGCATGATTTACAAAGGATTTGCCAAGCAAGTGAAGTTGACATCGGAACAGACCGATAAGTTCAACGATCTGCTGGCGGATCACATCATGGAGAATGTGGACCATGTCACCACGATACTGCGGGACAAGCCGACATCGGAGCAGATGAATCAGATTTTTGCCGACCAGGAAGCGGTATTGCAGGAACAGATAAAGACCCTGCTCGGCGCGGACGGGTTGGCGCAATACCAGGATTATAGCAAGAACCTGATCAGTTCGCTCACCGCCGATCAGTTTCAAGGCATGTTGACCGGGACTGACGCCGAGAAGAAGGAAAAGTCCAAACAGATTGCCCAGGTGATGCAAGAAGAGACCGTGGCGGCGTTGGCCAGCGCCGGGTTGCCGGCGGATTATCAAGTTGTGCCGATACTCGATTTTCGCAACATCGCCTCAGAGCAGGATGGTGACCGGAGCGTCAAGCTGCTGGAGGACATTTACCAGCATGTGGCGGCGCGCGAGAGCACCTTTCTGAGCGCGGAAGATCTGACAAAGTTCCAGGAGTTCAAAACCATGGCCATCAATAACAACCGTAGTGCCCTCCTCATGAATCGCACGATGATGGCGCCGATTTCCAAGTAACCGACGCATCGCTGAGTCCTGCCCGCAGGTGAATAGGAATGAGGGCGATTTGGGATTCGGGCGTTGACGTGGCGCGGGTGGGGTACGTAAACTATCAGCACTAAACTTCATCAATTTATGGCTGTGAATAAAGAGCTGGTTAATATTTCGTCGTTTCAGCATGAGGAGCGAGTTTTTCCGCCGTCCAAGGATTTTGCGGCGCGGGCGCATATCAAATCGATGGCGCAGTATCGCGCGCTGTATCATGAATCGATCAAGGCGCCGGAGCGGTTCTGGGGCAAGCAGGCGAAGGATGAGTTGGTGTGGTTCAAGCCGTGGAAGAAGGTTTTGCAGTGGAAGGTGCCGTTCGCGAAGTGGTTCGTGGGTGGGAAGCTGAACGTGGGTTACAATTGCCTGGATCGGCATCTGGATACGCCGACGGCGAACAAGGCGGCGCTGATTTGGGAAGGGGAGCCGGCGGGCGCGGGGATGACGGGCGAGGAGCGGACGCTGACGTACAAACAATTGCATCGCGAGGTTTGTCTGTTCGCGAATGTATTGAAACGGCATGGGCTGAAGAAGGGGGATCGGGTCATTATTTATTTGCCGATGGTGCCGGAAGCGGCGATTGCGATGCTGGCGTGCGCGCGGATTGGGGTGATTCATTCGGTGGTGTTCGGCGGGTTCAGCGCGCAGTCGGTGGCGGACCGGATTTTTGATTGCCAGGCGAAGCTGGTGATCACGGCGGATGGCGGGTTTCGTCGCGGGGCGGTGGTGCCGTTGAAGAAGAATGTGGATGATGCTTTGACAATCAAGGATGCGAGCGGTCACCTGCTGGCGAAGACGATTGAGAAGGTGATCGTGTTGCGGCGGGCGAATAATGATATCCGGATTGAGGAAGGGCGGGACGTGTGGTGGCATCGCGAGCTGGAGCAGGTGAACGCGGATTGTCCGGCGGAGAAGATGGATAGTGAAGCGCCGTTGTTCATTCTTTACACGAGCGGTTCGACGGGGAAGCCGAAGGGGATTTTGCATACAACGGGTGGATATTTGCTCGGGGCGAAGATGACGACGAAGTATGTTTTTGATTTACAGGAGACGGATGTTTATTGGTGCACGGCGGACGTGGGTTGGGTGACGGGGCATAGTTATGTGGTGTATGGGCCGTTGGCGAATGGGGCGACGAGCTTGATGTATGAAGGGGCGCCGAATTTTCCGGAGCCGGATCGGTTCTGGCGGATTGTGGAGAAGTACGGGGTGACGGTGCTGTACACGGCGCCGACGGCGATTCGCGCGTTCATGAAGTGGGGCGTGGAGTGGCCGAAGAAGCATAATTTGAAGTCGCTGCGATTGCTGGGGACGGTGGGAGAGCCGATTAATCCCGAGGCGTGGATGTGGTATCATGAAGTCATCGGCGGGAAGCGTTGTCCGATTGTGGATACGTGGTGGCAGACGGAGACGGGCGGGATCATGATCACGCCGTTGCCGGGAGCGACGCCGACGAAGCCGGGGACGGCGACGTTGCCGTTCTTTGGGGTGTTGCCGGAAGTGGTGGATGACCGGGGGAACGCAGTGCCAAAGAACAGCGGCGGGAAGCTGGTGATTCGCAAGCCGTGGCCGGGGATGTTGCGGGGCATTTGGGGCGACATGAAGCGTTACAAGGAGACGTATTGGTCGGAGGTGAAGGGGAGTTACTTCACGGGTGATGGTTGTCGACAGGATAAGGATGGATATTTTTGGATCGTGGGGCGGATTGATGATGTGCTGAATGTGGCGGGGCATCGCATCGGCACGGCAGAGGTGGAGAGCGCGTTGGTGAGCAATCACAAGGTCGCCGAGGCCGCGGTGGTGGGGCGGCCGGATGAATTGAAGGGACAGGCGTTGGTGGCGTTCGTGACGGTGAAGACCGGCGTGGTGGCGGATCAGAAGTTGCGTGAGGAATTGCGCAACCATGTGGGCAAAGAAATCGGGCCGGTGGCCAAGCCGGATGATATACGGTTTGCCGAAGCGTTGCCCAAGACGCGTTCCGGGAAAATCATGCGCCGGTTGCTCAAGCAAATCGCTTCCGGCGCCGAGATCAAAGGCGACACCACGACGCTGGAGGACCTGAGCGTTTTGGCGCGCCTCGGCAGCAGCGAGGAATGAGCGGCCGACTAATCTTCGCCGTTGTAACTGCGGCTGCGATTTATCAAGAGGCCGGTGAGCAGGCCAATGCCCAGGGCGATGCCGATGGCTTGATACGGTTTTTCCCGGATGGCCTGGTCAGTCACCCGTGCGTATTGGGTGGCTTTTTCCTTGCTGGTCTCCCAAAATTCGCCCATGCGATTCTGGATTTCCTCGCCGGTTTCCCGCAAGTTATCCATGGTGTCTTCAGCCGTCTCTCTCATTGCCTCGGTTTTTGATTTGGAATCCATAGTATTTATCCTTTCGCGATGTTTTTTTATGAACGCAACCGATAACCCGCGCGCGTCCAGCAGCAAAATAGCTCTACTCCTATTTAGTGCCATGGGGTCTTCTGCTAAAATTGTTTGGCCTCTTGAGAGGAGACTGGCAAAAGTTAAGCTGGTCCTGCGCAGCAAGTTTTCCTGCTCCAAGGCGTAAAATGGTGCGAAGGGGCAGGCGCGGCGGGCGTTAAGGGAGGCATTTTGGGCGCATAAATTACTTGCAGAGGACGGCAGTCGTTTGTAGGTTTCATGGCCCTTGAGTTGCACCCATAGCTCAATTGGATAGAGCGTCTGACTACGGATCAGAAGGTTCCAGGTTCAACTCCTGGTGGGTGCACCACTTCAACAACGATTTGCGTGTGATCGCTGAATGGCTGATTTTGCTTTGAGTCCACTTTTGAGTCCACTTTTAATGTCGATAATCTTGTTCTCGGGCGGGTCCCACCGCCGCCAAGCAGGCAATCCCTCTTTCGGAAGCCAGCTTAGTTTCTTTCCGCCGCGCCAGTTTTCTGGAATATCGCCATACGTGTCTTGAATGAGAGAGACAGTCTTGTCCCCAATCTCTGCGGCCACCTCCCGATCCGTGGCACCGTCACTGCGGCGCTTGGTGACGTAGTAGGAACGTAGGCCGTGTGGGGTACGGTCGGGTTTGATGTCGAGACTTTTGCAGGCGCGGCGCAAGCCTTGGCCAAGTGCGCTTTTGAAAACCGATACGCCAGAATCTTTGAGGCGACCGGGAAAGAAAAAATGATTCTT
>JAQGPA010000216.1 GCA_028293325.1 Pedosphaera sp.
CCACGGGGCAAATTGAGTTTTGTGTAAAAGCATTTGAGACCGCCGAAGCGGAGAAGGGTCATGGCGCCGGCGACGAGGCAGACGGTCCAGACCACGCCCGGGTAGAGGAGCGCAGCCTGACTGATCAGGATAAAGGGGACAAGGACGAGCAGGTTTTCGAGAAAGATGAGGAGGTTGGAGTCATACCAGATGCTGCGGCGCGCGAGAAAAACGGCGGTGACGACGAGGAGGATTTCGTAGAATTGCAGCGAGCCGAAGTTGAAGGCGAGCCCGGCGAGTTCCTTACCGGGAAAATCGGCGTCCATGGAGACGAGGTAAAAGCCGTAGAGCAACACAGCGGCGCTCACGAGGTAGAAAGGGTTGCAGACTAAAAGCTTTTTGACCCAGTAGGAGAACGGGCGGTCAGGTTCGGGCGGGGATTGGGGCGTCGCGAAAACCGGCGGTATGAGGGCGAAGGTGGAGTCCTGGTTTTGGGGCGTGTCGGATGATTCGGGTATCGCCATAATTCCTCCTCAGGTTTTTTGTTTATGAGCTTGGTCCTTCATGCAAAGTGCTCAAGTAGAGATTGAGCATAAGGGTTGCCATCGGGGAGAAAGGCCAATTACAAGGGTTTTTGGCAGGTGAGGGTGAAACGGGAGGGACGAAACTCACGCTTTGGTGTGAAAATTCACGCGTGGTGCTTCCGCGCGGGCAATGGGGGAACAGGCAATTTTTACCGCAGAGTCGCGGAGATGATGGGGGATAATGGGAGACAAAAACCGTTTTGCCCGTAGTATCACGGACGTAGTCATAAACTTGACTTGGCCACGTGATTTGTGTTCTGCTTGGCGTCAACCTAAAGCTTTCGGGTATCCACAAGCAAAGGGGATAATAAATGACACACATTGAGAAAAAAATCACGAGCCTGCTTTGTATCCTGGCACTTGCCCGATGTGCGTTGGGAGCCGGGCCAAGCTTTCAATGGGTGCGCGAAGCGATCGCCACCAACGGGATTACCGGAGCGGGAATCGCCGTGGATACCAATGGGAATTCCTATGTGACGGGTTTTTTCCACGGTAACGTTAATTTTGGCGAGACCAACCTGACCAACGCGATAAACAATGACATTTTTACCGCCAAGTATGATGCGCTGGGCAACCTGCTCTGGGTGCGGCAAGCCGGGGGATCGTCCGATGATCAGGGTGCGGCCGTGGCCGTGGATGCCGCCGGAAATGTATTCGTGACCGGTTACTTCACCGGCCTCGTCAGTTTCGGAACCACGAACCTGACCAGCTTTATGCCTACCTCAAGCGACATCTTTCTGGCGAAATATGACACCTCAGGTAATTTGCTTTGGGTGCAGCAAGCCGGCGGCCATGACGTAGATGCCGGCACCAGCGTTGCGGTGGATGCCAATGGCAATTGTTTTATCGCGGGCAACCTCCAAGGCCCATTCAATTTTGGGACCAATGGTGTGAATAGTGCCGGTTGCTTTGTTGCGGGCTACGATCCAACGGGCGCACTCTTATGGGTACGAACATCCACGGGGACGGGAATCATTCAGGCCACGGGCGTAGCCGTTGATAGCCAGGGAAACGTTGGCATAACCGGGCTTTATCATGGGCTTATTAGCTTTGGCACCAATCAGTTTAATACGCAGCTGCCACAGGGAGAAGTTTTTACGGCGAAGTATGCGCCGGATGGCACCCTGCTTTGGTGCCGCACGGGAACGGGCACACAAGGATACGGCGATAACGGCACGGCAATTGCCGCTGATGCCAATGGAAATTTCTACGTGACCGGCACGTTCCGATTCGAGACCGCTTTTGACAACTTCTTGTTGAGCGATTTTCCACTGCTTTATCCCGGAGACGGGGGCGCTCTCAACATGCCGGTTTATGGAAATACATTTGTTGTAAAGTATGACAGTAACGGAACTGTTGTGTGGGCTCAATCCGTTCTCCACTCCCGCTCCAGCACAGGTCTCGGCATTGCCGTTAATTCAGGTGGCGATATCCTGGTCACAGGGAATGGAGGAGACTTCGTTGCAGGCCTCTTTGTCTTTGGCACAAACTTTTATGCGGGCTTTGGCATCGCGGACATGTATATTGCCTTGTTTGATTCCGCGGGTGATCCCGTTTCATTTGCAGTCGCAGGCGGCACTGGGAGAGACATCGGGCAAGGCATCGCCTGGGGCTTGGATGGCAACGCCTATGCAACCGGTTATTTTGGCAGCTCAGGAACTTTTGGCGGCACCAATTTGACCGGAGGCGCACGCAACCTTTTTGTTACCCGGGTGGCCACCGGCCTTGATCCCTCCAATCCCCCCATCATTCTGAGGCAGCCCACCAATGAAGTGGTGGTTGTCGGCTCGAACGCAATTTTTAGCGTCGGCGTCCTTAGCGCGCAGCCAGTGACCTACCAATGGCGGTTCAACGGCGTTGACCTGCCTCAGGGAACCGATTCATCCCTCGTTTTGTCGAGCGTGCTGCCAGCCGCCTCCGGGAATTATTACCTGATCAGCTCGAACCTGAACGGGTCGGTCACCAGCAGTGTCGTTCATTTGCAGGTGGAAGTGCCATTTGATTTTGTTTGGGCTGAGGGAACCGGCGGCACCAAGCCTTTACAACCCACGGCGCTGGCCATAGACAATCCGGGCAATATTTATCTGGCTGGTTATTATCAAAGCAACGCTGTGTTCGGATCCATTATCCTGACGAATCTGGGTCATCCGCTTTCCAACGATATGTTCGTGGCCAAGTTTGATCCTGCCGGGAATGTGCTATGGGCGCAACAGGCCGGGGGAATTGATGGGGATCAAGCCAACGCGCTGGCGGTCGATGGGAATGGCAATGTTTTTGTGACCGGAACCTTTCAAGCGACTGCTAAATTTGGCAACATCACGCTTACCAACACCACCAGCACCCCCACCAACCGCATCTTCATTGCCAAATATGATACCGACGGGAATGTGCTTTGGGCGCAACAGGCCGGGGGCAATATTGTGAATCAAGTCAACGGCATGGCCGTGGATGCCGCCGGAAATGTATACATTACCGGTTTTTACCAAGGGAATGCCGTTTTCGGAAATACGAATCTGACGACTCCGATTTTCACGAGCAAGTCTTTTCTGGCGAAGTACGACACTGCGGGCGCCTGTCTTTGGGCCACCAGTCTCCCGGCCTCCTGCGACAAAGTAGCCGTGGATGACAGTGGAAATATTTTGTTGGTCGGACATTTTTTTGGCCAACTGGTTTTGGGAACCAACCAACTCACCAATGGCAACGTGTACGCGGTTTTTACCGCCAAATTTGATCCCGTCGGGAATGTGCTTTGGGCCAGGCAATCCACCAACCAAAACTATGGCGCCATGGCTGTGGGAATAGCGGTGGACCATAACGGCAACAGCTTCGTGACTGGAAATTTCACCAATCAAATCAGTTTCGGAAAGCTCTCCTATAGCGCTTACAATTCCAGCATGTCCGCCTTCCTCGTGAAGTATGATCCGCTGGGAAATCCAGTATGGCTGCAGGGAGGAACCCCGGCATTTGCCCAGGGTTCAATAACCAGCCAGGCGATAACTCTTGATGGTTTTGGAAACCCTTGCATCACGGGTGCGGGTAACGGAGCAAGGTTCGGAAATCCGTTGGCCGGTCCCCTTACCCTGCCGACCCTTGGGCCGTTCGTGGCCAAATTTAGCGGAACCGGGGACTTTCTCTGGGCTCGTCAAGCGACTAACTTTAACACGGCGCCGGCTTATGGAGTGGGCGTCAATTCATCGAATGAAGTATTTCTGGCGGGAGCTTTTCAGGTCACGACTTATTTTGGCGGCGTTACCGTGCCCTCAAGTTCCGGGAGGCTTTTCCTCGCCAAACTCGGCATTCATGCGCCGGGCTTTTCCGCATCGCCCACCAATCAATCCGCGATTTACGGCGCCAACGTGATTCTTTCCGCCGGGGCGACGGGCACGCCGCCGTTCAGCTACCAATGGCGATTCAACGGCATTCCGATTGCCGGAGCCACCAACAGCACCTTGCAACTCGTCAATGTTCACGCCATTAATGCGGGGAGTTATACCGTGGTGGCCACCAATCCCTCGGGCACCGCCACTTCCACCGGCACCAGCTTCACCGTGATCCCGGCGCTCAATGCGCCCGTATTTGACGGTTCGAATTTGGTCATCACCTGGCCCGACACCTCCGTCCTGCAAACCTCCACGAATGATGTCACCGGGCCTTACTTCGATGTTCCAGACGCCACGAGTCCCTACACCAATCTTAACACTGGCGCGCAACAGTTCTTTCGTCTGCGGAACTAGTGATTTGGTGTGAAAATTCACGCGTGTGCTTCCGCTCGGGCGACGGGGTCGGATAGGAAAGAGGCATTTTTACCGCCGAGACGCGTCGCGGAGGTGCTGAAAGGGAGGAAAGAATCGACGACGAGGACGAGGACGATAGGGAAGTGTGATGGGATTGGGGGTTTTGACTTTGTTGGGCGGTTACTCTAGCCTCCTTGGGATGAATATTATCCGGCATACGGATGCGGACTTTGCGGGGCGGCTGGGACAATTGACGGCGGCTTCGAGTTTGTTTGATCCGGTGATTGAGGAACGCGCGCGCGCGATCGTGAATGACGTGAAGGCGCGCGGGGATGCGGCGTTGCTGGAACTCACGGAACGGTTTGATGGGGCGAAGTTGAGCGTGGAACAATTGCCGGTGTCGCAGGCGGAATTGCTGGGGGCGTCGCTGAAGGCAGATGACGCGTTGCGGTCGGCGGTGGCGGTGGCGGGGAAGAACATCGAGGTGTTCAGCCGAAAGGCGCTGCGGAAGAATTGGTCGGCGCGCAATGCGCAGGGGGCGAAGGTGGGGGAGAAGTTTGACGCGTTCCAGCGGGTGGGGATTTATATCCCGGGCGGCACGGCGCCGCTGGTTTCGACGGCGTTGATGACGATTATTTTGGCGCGGGTGGCGGGGTGTCGGGAAATTGTGGTTTGCACGCCATGCGGGAAGGATGGCGGGATTAACGCGGCGTTGCTGTTCGCGGCGCGGGCGGCGGGGGCGACGGAGATTTACCGGGTGGGCGGCGCGCAAGCGATTGCGGCGATGGCGCATGGGACGGCGACGATTCGCCGGGTGCAGAAAATTTTTGGGCCGGGCAATGCCTATGTGGTGGCGGCCAAGCGGTTGCTCTTTGGGCAGGTGGCGATTGATTTGTTGCCGGGGCCGAGCGAGGTGCTGGTGCTGGCGGACGAGACGGCGAGCGCGAAGTTTGTGGCGGCGGATCTGCTTGCACAGGCGGAACATGGCTCCGGGCATGAGCGGGTGTGGTTGGTAACGACTTCGGGGAAATTGGTGAAGGCGGTGGAGAAGGAGATTGCGCTGCAATTACCAAAGCTTTCGCGGCGTGAATTCATCGAGCGAGACCTGGAGAAAAACGGGTGGCTGATCCAGGTGAAGAATTTGGAGGAAGCGGTGAAGCTGACCAATCAACTGGCCCCGGAGCATTGCGAAGTGATGACGCGCGGGGCGCGCAAACTCGCGGAAAAGATTTTGACGGCGGGGGCGATTTTTATCGGTTTGTTTTCACCGACGGTGCTGGGTGATTATGTGGCGGGGCCGAGCCACACGCTTCCGACGGGCGGCGCAGGAGCTTCGTTTGCAGGGTTGACGGTGGACCAGTTTCAACGGCGCACGAGCGTGGTGGAATATGACCGGGGTTCGCTGAAGAAGGCGCTGCCGGCGTTGCGGAAGTTGGCGGAGGTGGAGGGGTTGGATGCGCACGGGAAGTCGGCGGAAGTGCGGGTGAAGTAAAACTTTGAAATGATGAAGACGCTTTCGTCGAAGTCCAAAAATTTGGTTCGCCCCTTGGTGCGAGAACTGCACGGCTACGTGCCGGGTGAGCAGCCGAAGATTGCGGGGTTGATCAAGCTCAACACGAATGAGAATCCGTATCCGCCGTCGCCGAAGGTGCTGGCGGCGGTGAAGGCGGCGACGGATGGGCGGCTGCGGCTGTATCCGAATCCCACGGCGCAACTGTTGCGCGAGAAGCTGGCGAAGCTGCACGGGTGCAAGGCGGAGAATATCATTGTGGGGAACGGGTCGGATGAATTGCTGGCGTTGGCGACGCGGGCGTTTGTGGAACCGGCCGCAGGTCGGAAGTCAGGACAGCCTGCGAGCACGATTCAATTTTTCACCCCGAGTTATTCATTGTATCCGGTGCTGGCGAACATTCATGGGGCGCGGACGAATGTGGTGGCGTTGGAGCAGGATTTTGGCATTCCGCCGCTGGCGGTGTTGAAGAAGTCGAAGGCGTGGGATTTTCAAGCGGCGCTGACATTGATCACAACGCCGAATGCGCCGAGCGGACGCGGTTACAGCACGGCGGAACTCGCGGCGCTTTGCCGCGCGCAAAACGGGGTGGTGGTGCTCGACGAGGCCTATGTTGATTTTGCGGAAGGCAATGCGATGGCGCTGGCGTTGAAGCATCGCAACGTGCTGGTGGCGCGGACATTTTCGAAGGCGTACTCGCTCTGTTTTCAGCGGGTGGGATATTTTGTGGGGCATCCGGCGTTGATTGCGGGACTGGATAAAATCCGGGACAGTTACAATGTGAACGGGCTGGGCCAGGCGGCGGCGCTGGCGACGTTGGATGACCTGCCTTATTACCGCGCGAACTTTCGTCGGATTATTGCGACGCGGGAGCGGTTGAGTCGGGCACTGACGGCGTTGGGGTTCACGGTGCTGCCGAGCGAGACAAATTTTATTCTGGCGCGACCGCCGCGATTTCCGGCGAAGGAGTGGCTGGAGAAATTACGGGCGCGGAAGATTTTGGTGCGGTGGTTTAAATATCCATCAGTGCGGGATTATTTGAGGATTACAATTGGGACGGAGGCGGAGGCGGATGCGTTGTTGCGGGCGAGCAAGGCGGTGGTGAGTGCTTCCGCACGGGGCACTATGGGGAATGGGAATTTTAACCGTGGAGGTCCTAACGGACAGCCAATGGGAAAGGGGAAATGAGCGAGGACGACGACGAGCACGAAGGGAAAAGATTTGAGAACCCTCACCCCGGCCCTCTCCCGTCCGAGTGCTTTCCCCTTCGCCAAGGCTATGGCGGACAGGTCCTCATGGGGCGTCAAGGGAGTGGACTGCGCCGGGTGGTAAAGCGGGCTTGCAAGTTTCTGCTCGCCGGTCGTGATTGAGGTGAAGCGGTCCCGCGTGCGGGACCGCGCGCTTGGTCGCCCCGCCCAAGCGGGGCGAGGGTGAAAGAGGGTTGCGGGTGGTGTTGGCGTTCGTGGGTGGGTTTTGAGGTGTGGGTTGGATTGTGTTGGGCACGCTGAAGCGTGAACTCCGAACCCGGAGCTTCGTGGTCATATAAGGTGGTTTGTTTTGACTGGTTGGTATTAGAAAGATTTACTTCCCCACGCGGTACGGTTTTGGCTAATGGTAGTGGGTGTACTTAGAATATTATGGTTTGACGGAGCCACCGTTTACGATTACGCCGAATCCGCGGTTCCTGTTTTTCAGTCCCAAGCATCGCGAAGCGTTTAATCATCTGCTCTATGGGATCAAGGAGCGGAAGGGTTTTGTGCAGCTCACGGGCGAGGTGGGGGCGGGCAAGACAACGCTGTGCCGGGCGTTGCTGGAGGAGCTGCCGGAAAGCTTTTCCACGGCGTTGATTTTGAATCCGGTGCTGAGCGCGGACCAACTGGTGAAGGCGGTGGCGATGGAGTTTGGGTTGGATGTGAAGGGGGCGGATCGCCTGGAAATAGTGGCGATCATCAATGACTTTTTGCTGCAACAACTGGCCAATGGACGGGACTCGGTGCTGATTATCGATGAGGCGCAGAACCTGACCAATGAACTGCTCGAACAGGTAAGGCTGTTGTCCAATTTGGAGACAGATGACCGGAAGCTCTTGCAGATTGTTTTGATGGGGCAGCCGGAATTACGGGAGCGGCTGAATGACCATGGATTGCGGCAATTGCGGCAAAGAATCACGGTACGATATCACCTGAACCCGTTGAGCCGCCATGAAGTGGCACAATATGTGCAGCATCGCTTGCAGGTATCGGGGGCCCGCGGGGCTCCTTATTTTACGCAACCGGCGCTGTGGCGGATTTACAACTACAGCAGCGGGATTCCGCGCCTGGTGAATGCGGTGTGTGACAAGGCATTGCTGGCGGGGTTCGTGCATGCACGGGATCGGATTAATTTTAAATTGGTAGGCCGCGCATTGCGCGAGCTGGAAGGAAATGTTGAAGCATGAGTTTGATTAATGAAGCGTTGAAGCGGGCGAAAGAAGCGGAGGCGGGAAACCGCTCGAGCGCGAGTCCGGCAGCGCGACCCATGGAAGCGGCGCACAGCCCGGATTCGGGCGGGTATTGGCTGCCGATACTCATGGGAGTGGTATTGCTGGTGTCCGGAGTGCTCATGTGGCAATGGTTGGGCAGTGGTGGCGCCATGCAGGTGCGCGCGCGATCCAATCCCGCGCCGACAACGCCGGCGGTGGCGGTGCCAGTGAGCAGCGTGGCGGCAGTGCCGGTGGCGACGCCCACGATTGGAGTTTCGAGCAATACGGTAGCCGTGGCAGCAACAACCGACGTGGAGGCGACAAATACAGTGACAGTGGCGGAAGCCAAGCCGCAGCCGGTCACTTACAAGCTACAGAGTGTTTTCTTTCGCCCAAACAATCCCGAGGCGGTCATCAACGGCAAGCTGGTGTTTATCGGCAGCCGGGTGGGGGATGCGCGGGTGGTGGCGATTGCACGGGAGGCGGCGACGGTGGTGACGTCCGCCGGGCAAACGAATGTGCTGGAGTTGCCCTAGTTTTAGCTTGGCGGTGGCGGTGTTTCGGTGGTTATTCTTTCCGCGGTGGATCCGCTGACCCAAAAAATTCGCAGTTCGCCCGTCCTCGCACGGGTGGCTCCCTTCATCATTTTCCTGGCGCTGACGGCGTGCCAGGGTTTGTTTGGGGAAGCCTCGCGATACTGGTTTTACCTGGCCAAGACCATTGTGGGGGCGTGGCTGGTGTGGGGCGTGTGGCCGGTGGTGACGGAGATGCGGTGGGTTTTGAGCTGGGAAGCAGTGGTGGCGGGGGTGTTGGTGTTCGCGCTTTGGGTGGGGTTGGATGGATACTATCCATCGCTTGATCAAATTATTCAGAAGTATCTTTATCCGGTTTTCAAGACTGTTGGATTAGAGAGTTGGTGCAAGCCGTCCAAAGTGGGTCTGCCTTGGAATCCGCATTTGCAATTCGGCCAAGGTTCCGCGCTGGCGTGGTTGTTTATTATCGTGCGGATTGTGGGATCGACGTTGGTGGTGCCGCCGATTGAGGAGGTGTTTTATCGCTCGTTTCTTTACCGGTACATTGTGAAGCCGGATTTTCAGTCGGTGCCGCTGGGCTATTTTGCCTGGATGCCGTTTTTAGTGACGGCGGGAATTTTTGGCATCAGCCATTATCAATGGCTGGCGGGAATTCTTTGCGCGTTTATTTACCAAGGGTTGGTTTGCTGGAAGAAACGGCTGGGGGATGCAATGACGGCGCATGCGATTACGAATCTACTGCTTGGAGTTTGGGTGATGTGGAAGGGGGCGTGGCAGTTTTGGTGAACAGATTTGGTGAACAGCGGGCGGTTTTTAGGGTATAAAAAATAGTAATAAAAAGAGTTGACCGGTTGGTCAACTCGTGAGAAGCTGGTTTCGTTGAAGGAAATTAGAGATTGAGATGCCATGAAAGTCGAAATAAAGAAAACAAGCGGTAGAAGTGATGAAGCGGTTCAGGCGAACCGGCTTCCCGCGGGCGTCCTTTCGATTCGACGCGTGGCTTGGTTGGGCCAAGCCGGAACAATTTAACGATCTACGTCATATGTCAAAACCATGCGTTACCAGAGACAAGCTCGTCCAAGTGGCTTTTGACCTGATCTGGGATAGCAGCTATGGGTCGGTCAGCGTGGGTGACATTTGCGAGCGGGCGGGCGTTAACAAGGGGAGTTTTTACCATTTTTTTGAGTCCAAGGCGGATCTCGCGGTGGCGGCCTATGAATACCACTGGGAAGAGAAGCGGGCAGAGATGGATCGTATTTTTTCACCACAAGTTCCTCCCCTTGAGCGTCTTGAGAAGTGGTGCGAATTCATTTACCAGGGGCAGAAGGAGCAGGCTGAAAAATTCGGCCATGTGTGCGGTTGCCCGTATGCGAGCGTGGGGTCGGAAGTAGCCACCCAGGATGAGAAGATTCGCATCAAGAGCGAAGAGCTCATGAAAGGCGGTCGGAAATATATCGAGAGCGCGATTGCCGATGCCATTCGGGCCGGCCTGGTTACCGTGACGGATCCCGTGCAGGCGGCGCAGAGAGTTTGTTCCGTGGGAATAGGAATGTTGGTGGACGCGAAGGTGCAAAATAGCCTCGATATTCTTCGGGATATGGGACCTACTACCATGAGAATTCTCGGAGCGAAGACCGTTTCCGTCTAGTAGAAATAATTTAATCGAACTCAAAAGACGCTACAGCCATGCTCAAAAACAAATTGACCAGTTGGTACAATTTTCTAACCCAGACCCATATGAAAAACTTAAATGCCACTCTTTCAAACGAACTCGAACCCCTTACTTTCACCGACCTGTCCTTTAGTGCCATCTCAGCCGCTTGC
Organism: Pedosphaera sp.; assembly: GCA_028293325.1. Taxonomy (GTDB): domain Bacteria; phylum Verrucomicrobiota; class Verrucomicrobiia; order Limisphaerales; family Pedosphaeraceae; genus JAQGOT01. The sequence continues at coordinate 10,626 of JAQGPA010000216.1, forward strand.
GCCACCAAACTGGAAGCGCTCAAGAATGAGTTGGTGCGACGGTTCACCGCGGAATTCACCGATATCCAGGCGAATATTGTTCGGCAGGCAGTGGACGAAGCGGATGCGTTGGCTTCCCTGACCACCGTTCCCTACCTGTTGCTCCCCACACTGGCGGAGGAAAAAATTCAAAATGCGCGGAATTGGAACCGCCATCAGCAGACGATTCTCCAACATGGAGAGCTGGCCTTCGCCGCCTGATCCGCCAAACAACACTGAACGTAACACTGAACCTATAAGACTTATGACCAATAAATTATCTCTCCCGATAATCTCACTGACGCTGGCCCTCGCTGGCACCACGATTTTGGCCACGGGTTGCGGGCGCGCCGTCGCCCAGCAAAAACCGGCTCCGCCCACCGTGACGGTGGCGTCGGTGGAACAGCGGGAAATTGTGGAATGGGACGAATTCACCGGTCGCACGGAGCCGGTGGAATCCGTGGAAGTGCGCCCGCGCGTTTCCGGTTACATCCAGGAAGTGCGGTTTCAGTCAGGACAATTGGTGAAGAAGGGTGACGTGTTGTTCGTCATCGATCCCCGCTGGCACCAGGCGGAGTTTGACCGGCGTCAGGCCGAAGCCGATCGGGCGAAGGTGCAATTGGAAAATGCGAAGCGGGAAGCGGACCGCACCGCCCAACTGCTGGACAACAAAGCCATCTCCACCGAGGAGGCAGATGGGCGGGTGACGCGATTCCAAGATGCCAAGGCGGCCTTGCTCGCGGCGGAGGCGACGCGCGACTCGGTGAAGCTGGATCTCGAATACACGCAGGTGCGCGCGCCGATCGACGGGCGGGTCAGCCGCGCCTTTCTGACGGAAGGGAATTATGTGAGCGGAGTGTCCGGCACGACCACGCTGCTCACCACGATTGTTTCAGTGGATCCGATTTATGTGTATGCCGACGTGGATGAGGATTCGCTTTTGAAGTTCAATGCGCTGGCGCAAGCCAAGAAGCTGGAAATGAGCGACGACGGCAAGATACCGGTGGAGTTGCAACTGGCCGATGAACAGGGATTCCCGCACCAGGGACACATTGAGTCATTTGATAATCACCTGGATCCGAACACCGGCAGCATTCTGTTGCGCGTAGTGTTTCCCAACGGCGACGGGCGGATCGTGCCAGGATTGTTTGCGCGTATCCGCGTTCCATTGAGCGAACGCCATGCTGCGATATTGGTGACAGAGCGGGCCATCGGCACCGATCAGGCGCAAAAATATGTGCTGACGTTATCGGCGACGAACACGGTGGCGTATCAGGCGGTGAAACTCGGTCCGGTGATTGACCAGAAGCGCATCGTACGGTCCGGGTTGACGGCGGGCGATAAAATCGTCGTCAATGGTTTGCAGCGGGTTAGTCCCGGGATGGCCGTGACGCCACAGGAGGAAGTGGCGGGCAAGGACGATTCGAAGGTCGCCAAACGATAACTCACCGCGCCGGAGCCGGGGGCTGGCCCTGGTTCCGGCATAACTCCACCAGCAGATACCATGAATTTCTCCCATTTTTTCATCCGCCGCCCGATTTTTGCCGGCGTGCTCTCCATTGTGATCTTTCTCGTCGGGCTGATTGCGATGTTTCGATTGCCGATCAGCGAATATCCGGAAGTTGTGCCGCCGACCATCGTGGTGCGCGCCAGCTATCCGGGCGCGAACCCGAAGATCATCGCCGAGACAGTGGCTTCGCCGCTGGAACAGGAAATCAACGGCGTGGAGAACTCGCTTTACATGTTCTCCCAGGCCACGGGCGACGGTGTGATGACGCTGACGGTGACGTTTAACCTGGGCACCGACATCGACAAGGCGCAGGTGCAGGTGCAGAACCGCGTGGCGCAGGCGTTGCCGAAGTTGCCGGAGGAAGTGCGGCGGCTGGGCGTGACGACGACGAAGCAATCACCGGATTTGACGATGGTGGTGCATCTCTTCTCGCCGAACAACCGTTACGATGAGGTATATGTCCGCAACTATGCGACCTTGCAGGTCAAGGATGTGCTGGCGCGCATCCCGGGCGCGGGCGACGTGGAAGTATTTGGTTCAGGTGATTACGCGATGCGGGTGTGGCTCAATCCCGACAAGGTTGCCGCCAGAAATTTAACCGCGAGCGACATTGTGAACGCGATTCGCGAGCAAAATGTGCAAGTGGTGGCCGGGGCGATTGGGCAACAACCGATCAGCTCGCCGGTGAACTTTGAGATGCAGATCAATGCCAAGGGGCGGTTGATTACGCCCGAGGAATTCGGCGAGATCATCGTGAAGACCGGGCCGAATGGTGAAAAGACGCTGCTCAAGGACGTTGCCCGCGTGGAACTGAGCGCGGGAAGTTACTCGCTGCGTTCACTGTTGGACAACAAGACGGCGGTGGCGTTGCCGATCTTTCAGACGCCCGGGGCCAATGCGCTGCAACTCTCCGCCAACGTGCGCGCGAAGATGGAGGAATTGAAAAAGAGCTTTCCCGGCGGCCTGGATTATGCGGTGGTGTATGACCCGACGATCTTTGTGAAGCATTCCATCGAGGCGGTGGTGCATACGCTGGTGGAGGCCGTGCTGCTGGTCGTTCTGGTCGTGATTGTCTTTCTCCAAACCTGGCGCGCTTCGATTATTCCGCTGGCGGCGGTGCCGGTGTCGCTCGTCGGCACGTTTGCGGTGATGTTGGGGCTTGGGTTTTCCATCAACAACCTTTCGCTGTTCGGATTGGTGCTGGCCATCGGCATCGTGGTGGATGACGCCATCGTGGTGGTGGAAAACGTGGAGCGCAATATCGCGCTCGGTTTGTCGCCACCGGAAGCGGCGAAACGGGCGATGAGCGAAGTCACCAGTCCGATTATCGCGACGGCGCTGGTGCTGTGCGCGGTGTTTATCCCGACGGCTTTCATCAGCGGGTTGACGGGCCAGTTTTACAAACAATTCGCGATCACCATTGCCATCTCGACGGTGATTTCGGCATTCAACTCGCTGACGCTTTCGCCGGCGTTGTGCGCCGTCCTGCTCAAGGACCATAAAGCGCCGAAAGATTGGTTCTCGCGCGGGATGGAGAAATCGTTTGGTTGGTTTTTCCGTCCGTTCAACCGGGCGTTTGCGTGGTCGGGTGACAAATACTCCGCGGGTGTGAGCCAGGTTTTGCGCAAGAGCGTGGTGGCCCTGATTGTTTATGGCGGGCTGGTGTTACTCACCGGTTGGGGCTTCAACAAAGTGCCGACGGGTTTCGTGCCGATCCAGGACAAGCAATACCTGGTGGCCTTCGCGCAATTGCCGGACGCGGCATCGCTGGATCGCGCTGACGCGGTGATTCGGCGCATGACGGACATTGGCCTGAAGCAGCCCGGTGTGGAAAGCGCGGTGGCGTTTCCCGGATTGAGCATCAGCGGATTCAGCGTCGCCCCGAATGCCGGCATCGTTTTCTTCTGTCTCAAGCCGTTTGACGAACGCAGAACAAAGGACCTGAGCGGTCCGGCGATTGCGGGGGCGTTGAACGGGAAGTTTGCCGCCATCCAGGATGCGTTTGTCCTCACCGTGCCGCCACCGTCGGTGCAAGGGTTGGGGTCGATTGGCGGGTTCAAACTGTTTGTCGAGGACCGCGCGGACCTTGGTTACGACGCGCTTTACCAGAGCATGCAGGATATCACCCACAAAAGTTATAAAACGCCGGGGTTGGCCGGGATATTCTCGACGTTCACCGTGAACGTGCCGCAACTCGATGCGGATATTGACCGAGTGAAAGCCAAGCAGCAGGGGGTGCCGCTGCAAAATCTGTTCGACACGATGCAGGTTTACCTTGGATCGCTTTACGTGAATGACTTCAACCGTTTTGGCCGGACGTACCAGGTGATTGCCCAAGCCGACGCGCAGTTCCGTGACCGGCCCGAGGACATCACCCGGCTCAAGACGCGCAATGACAAGGGCCAGATGGTGCCGCTTGGCACCCTGGTGAAGGTGACGGAAACGCACGGCCCCGATCGGGCAATGCGTTACAATGGTTATCCGGCGGCGGAAATCAACGGCGGTCCGGCGGCCGGCTTTAGTTCCGGTCAGGCGGAAGCGTTGATGAGCAGGCTGGCCAATGAAAGTTTGCCGAAGGGGGCCGCGTATGAATGGACCGAGCTGACGTATCAGCGGATCCTGGCCGGTAATTCAGCCATCTATGTTTACCCGCTCTGTATCCTGCTCGTGTTCCTCGTGCTGGCGGCGCAATATGAAAGTTTCCGATTGCCGCTGGCGATTATTCTCATTGTGCCGATGTGCCTGCTGTTCGCCATCACGGGCGTGTGGCTCACGGGCGGTGATAATAATATTTTCACCCAGATCGGTTTGATTGTGCTGGTGGGTCTGGCCTGTAAGAACGCGATTCTGATTGTTGAGTTTGCGAAGCACAAGCAGGACGAAGGGTTGTCGCCATTCCAGGCGGCGATTGAAGCGAGCCGGTTGCGGCTGCGGCCGATTTTGATGACCTCGATTGCATTTATCGCGGGGGTGTTTCCGCTGGTGATTGCGCATGGGGCGGGCGCGGAAATGCGGCAGGCGATGGGCATTGCGGTGTTTTCCGGCATGATCGGCGTGACGCTGTTTGGATTGTTCCTGACGCCGGTGTTTTTCGTTTCCTTGATGAAGCTGGGCCATAAGCCGCAGACCGTGCCCGCGCCGGAAACGAAAGGTCCGGGCTTTGGAACGGCGGGAGCGACGGCGGGAATCATTGCGCTGGCGGTGCTGCTGATGGGCACGACGGCAAATGCCGGTTTGCTGACGGTGGGGCCGGATTATAGGAAGCCGGTGGATATCATTGCTCCCAATTACAAAGCGGTGGAGCTGGGCGCGTGGAAGGAAGGCCGCCCGCTGGACAGTGTGCCGAAGGGAAATTGGTGGGAAATATTTGGCGACGCGACTTTGAATGATTTAGAGTCGCAGTCATTGACGGCCAATCAACAACTGAAAGGAGCCGTTGCGCGGGTGGACCAGGCGCGAGCCACGGCGCGGGTGGCGCGCGGGGAGTTGTTGCCGAGTATCAGTCTGGATCCGAGCTTCACGCGGCAGCGGTTTTCGCCGAATCAAGTGCCGAGCTTCGGGGCTATAACGGCGAATACATTCAGCACGCCGCTGGACCTGAGTTATGAGGTTGATCTTTGGGGCCGGGTGCGGCGCGGATTTCAAAGCGCGCGGGCGGACGCGCAGGTATCGCTGGCGGCGTTCCATAATGTGTTGCTGACACTGCAGGCGGACGTGGCGCAAAATTATTTTGCCTTGCGGGCGCTCGATGCGGAGATTGCCACGGTGTCGGGGACGGTGGACTTGCGGCATGAGCAGGTGCGACTGGTACACAGCCGGTTTGAAGGGGGCATTGGCAACGAACTGGATATTGCCCGAGCGGAAACGGAACTGGCGAACACGGAGGCCGAAGCGGCCTCGCTCGCAAGCCGGCGCACGGAACTGGAGAATGCGATTGCCATCCTGGTAGGCAGCAATCCGGCATCGTTTCGGCTGGCGGCCATGGGGCAGAGCAATTGGAATCCGCAGCCACCGGTGATCCCGGCAGGATTGCCGGCGGATTTGTTGGAACGGCGACCGGATGTCGCGGAAGCGGAGCGGCAACTGGCTTCAGCCAACGCGCAGATCGGCGTGGCGAAGGCGGCGTTTTTTCCGGTGCTGACCCTCACCGGTTCGGGTGGCTACATCAGCGGCGACGTGGATTCGTTGTTCAAGTGGGACAGTCGTGCCTGGTCGATAGGCCCGAGTCTTTCGCTGCCGATTTTTGCGGGCGGGCGAAACCGGGCGAATTACAAGCGCTCACAAGCCGCCTATCAGGAGGCGGTTGCGTTGTATCGGCAGCGGGTGTTGGTGGCTTTTGGCGAAGTGGAGAACAGCCTGGCCGGGACGCGTTATTTGATCGAGCAGGCGGCGGCGCAACAACGGGCGGTGACCAGCGCGCGGCGGGCGGCTGATTTGGCGACGGAGCGCTACCGTTCCGGAATTGTGAGCTATCTTGATGTGGTGGATGCCAGCCGCGAGGCGCTGTTGGCGGAGCGGGCGAATGCACAGCTTGCCGGCCTGCGCCAGATTGCGGCGGTGCGACTGATCAAAGCGCTGGGTGGCGGGTGGGCGGATTCGGCGCTGAAGGCTTTGGCGAAATAAAGCCAAATGAAAAAAGTATTTGGAAACCCTTAGCCCGGCCCTCGCCTATCCGAGTGCTTCCGCACGGGTCATAGAGGGAGTGGATAGCCGGTAGCTGGTTTTCAGGGGTTGAGAAGTCAGCGCATTTTTGCAGATGTTCTAATTATTGAAAAAAGATTTTTACTGGCAAGCAGACGGTAACTGGAAAAATAAAAAGGAAAGGGCAAACACATGAAAAACGACACAACGAAGAAATTGACAGGGAAAGTCGCGGTGGTAACCGGGGCGTCCAAGGGAATTGGGGCGGGCATCGCCAAACATCTGGCGGCGGAGGGAGCGGCGGTGGTGGTTAATTATTCGTCCAGCAAGGAAGGGGCGGACCGGGTCGTTAAGGAGATCGTCAAGGACGGGGGCAAGGCAGTGGCGGTGCAGGCGAACGTGGCCAAGAAGGCGGACATCGACCGGCTTTTTGCCGAGACGAAGAAGGCCTATGGCCAACTGGATATTCTGGTGAACAACGCGGGGGTTTATGAATTTTTGCCGCTGGAGCAGGTTACGGAGGATCATTTCCACAAGCAGTTTAATTTGAATGTGCTTGGGCTGATTCTCACGACGCAGGAAGCGGTCAAATATTTCGGCGCCGCAGGCGGCAGCATCATTAATATCAGTTCAGCGGCCAGCACAATGGCGCCGCCGAGCGCTTCCGTTTACAGCGCCACCAAAGGGGCGGTCGATACCGTGACGAAGTCGCTGGCGAAGGAATTGGGGGCGCGCAAGATCCGGGTCAACGCCATTAATCCGGGGATGATCGAAACGGAAGGAGTGCATGCCGGTGGATTTGCGGAGAGTGATTTCCGCAAGCAGATTGAAGCGCAAACTCCGCTGGGGCGCATTGGGCAGACGGATGATATTGCGCCGACGGCGGTTTACCTGGCGTCAGAAGATTCCAAATACATGACGGGCGAGACGGTGGTGCTGGCGGGCGGGATGCGTTGAGCGGTGGCAGTCTCTTAAGGTTTGCGGGGCGGACGCGCCGGATGGCGGTGCGTCCGCGCGTGGTGCGATATGTCAGATGCCCAACATCTGGAATCTCCGGTCAAAATTCATTTTGCGCAAAACTTGACGCATCTTCTTTAGTTCCTGCGCCTCGACCTTCCGCACATCCAGTTCATAATCATGTGACGATGTCTTGATGCGAACGATATTATCAGCCTTCAGATATTCGATTGCTGCAAGGAAATCCTTCTCATCTTCGTAATACCGGTCGAAAGAAACGCTTACGCCCCGTTCGTAATCCTCCAAAATAGGTTCGTATTTCGGCGAGCGCATGAGATTCAGCCACTCGAGGGTCGTTGGATCCTCCTCGCCTCGCACGCCAATGGAAACGATCAAATCGTCACCCGACTCTGTGTTGATGGTAAGCGCTAGTTCCATACAAATAAAACCTGGCTGAATGGCAACAATGCAAGGATGAGGAGTAACGAACTTTTCCGCATGGAGAATAGTGTTGCTGCCGGGTTAATTTTTTGTAAAGAGCGTTTTCCTTGGGCTTAAAGCAGCGATCTGATTAAGGCGGCGTTTGTTTGGAGGGGGTTATTTCGCTCTTTCAGAGCTTGGGCTAGGATTGCGGCGGCGGTTGCAGATTCTTAAAGTCTGCGTAGCCGCGCTTTGTTGGGGGAAGGGGAGCGGTCCCGCACGCGGGACCGCGATCCGTTGGGCTTGGGGTTTCAGGGCCTTGCTTGACGGGGCTTTTTTCAAGCCAGAGGACTGGTCTCGCGCAGAACACGGTGCCCAATCAAAAAGCAAAGAAACATAATGCTGCGCTCATGGTCATCGCGCTTGCGCGGGGCGGGGGGGAAGGGGTGTTCAAGTGTTGGGTTTGCAGAGATGAGTTTTCGTGGTTGGATGGGGGGAAGCTATGTTGAAGTGCGTGATTTTTGAGGATGAAGACCTGCTGGTGGTGAATAAACCGGCGGGGATGAATACGCATGCGCCCAGCCCATACGCGGGTGAGGGGATTTACGAATGGTTGAAGCAGCGGGAGGGGCGGTGGTCGCGGCTGGCGATCATTCATCGGCTGGATAAGGAGACTTCGGGGGTGATGGTGTTTGGAAAAACGGCGGCGGCGAACCGGTCGCTGACGGAGCAGTTCACGCGGCATGAAGTGCGAAAGAAATATCAACTGCTGACCGATCGGCCGGTGCCGACCGGGACGTTGAAGGTGGTGTCGAGCCTGGTGCGGGTGGGGGAAAAATATTTGAGCCGGCCTCTGCACGCGGGAGGTGAACGGGCGGAGACGCATTTTCGGGCGCTGGGACCAGTGGCGGGCGGGACGCTGGTGTTGGCGGAGCCGGTGACGGGGAAGACGCATCAGATTCGGGCGCACGCGGCGGAGAAGGGTTTTCCGATTTTGGGGGATGTGCTTTATGGCGGAACGGCGGGAGCGCGGGTTTGTTTGCAGGCGGCGGAGTTGACGTTGAAGCATCCGGTGAGCGGAGCGGAGATGACGTTCAGCGCGCCGGTGGATTTTGGGGCGAATGCGCGGCTGGCGTTGCGGGAGGCGGTGGTGGAGTCGGAGGAGACGAATGCGTGGCGTTTGGTGCATGGCGCGTCGGATGGCTGGCCGGGTTGGTATGTGGAGCGGTTGGGGGATTTTTTGTTGTCGCAGGGCGAGGGGCATTTGAGCGCGGCGCAAATGGAGGAGTTGGCGCGTTTGGCGGAGCGTTATGGAGCGCGGGGTGCGTATCACAAAATGCTGACACGGCAGGTGCGGCGGACGAAGGTGCAGGAGGCGGGGCCGGAACTGGTGTGGGGGGAAGGCGCGCCGGAAGTTTTTACGATGCGGGAGAACGGGGTGGAGTTTGAGTTGAGTTTTAACGAGGGATATTCCGTGGGATTGTTTTTGGATCAGCGGGAGAATCGGCGTCGGTTTTTGACGGGGCACGTGGCGGGGGAATTTCCGTTGTTTGCGAATGGAGCGGGCGGGGTGGAGGTGTTGAATACGTTTGCCTATACGTGCGGGTTTTCGGTTTGCGCGGCGAAGGCGGGGGCGCGGACGACGAGTCTGGATTTATCGAAGAAGTATCTGGAGTGGGGGAAGCGGAATTTTGCGCGGAACGGATTGAAGCTGGCGGGGCATGATTTTATTTTCGGGGACACGTTTGACTGGTTGCGGCGGTTGGGGAAGAAGGGGCGGTCGTTTGACGTAATTGTGCTGGATCCACCGACGTTTTCGCAATCGAAGGAGCATGGAGCGTTTCAGGCGGAGAAGGATTTTGGCGAGTTGGTGCGGGCGGCGCTGCCGGTGCTGAAGGCTGATGGGGTGTTGCTGGCGTCAACGAATGCGGCGCGGTTGGAACCGGAGAAATTTTTGGAGATGGTGCGGGGCGGCGTGGCGTCAGCGGGACGGAAAGTGAAGCAGGAGCGTTACGTGCCGCAGCCGCCGGATTTTCCGGTGCAGCGCGTGGAACCGGCTTACTTGAAAACGGTGTGGGTGAGGGTCACCTAAATTCGGAGTTCCACCTTTGCCAAGGCTTCCGCCGCCGCCAAGGCTATGGCGGACAAGTCGGCCGGCAGGTCCGCACGGGACACAATTGGGGAGGGGACAAGCTGAAGCTTGAACTCCGAACTGGGAGTGGAATGCGGCGGGTGGTAAAGCGGGGCTGGCAAGTTTCTGCTCGCGGGTCGTGATTAAGGTGAAGCGGCATGAATGCCGCGCGCCTGGTCGCCCCGCAGGGCGGAGCGAAGGAGACGAGTGGTTGGAAAATCATCCGGTCGGGGCGCAATTGTGTTTTGTCAGGTGCTCTTACTTACCTACTTGCGGGGGTTGTTCATCGAGGAGGTGATGAGGCTTGGGCCGGAGGCGCGAGCGCGGCGAATGATGATGATCAGCAGAACGATGGCGAACAGCATGAAAGTGGCAGCGGCGGCAAGGAGAGTCTTGGAGCGCGGACCGGAAGTCGGGAGGACAGCGACAGCGGGGATGGCGGGGGAGTTGGTGGAAGGTTGCTGGAGCTCCGTGGGTGCGGAAGCGTGGGTGACTTCGGCATTGGTGACGGGCGGAGGCGTTGATTTGACGATGGGGGCGGTGGTGGGTGGCTGCGCTTTGGGCGTCAAAGGCGGGATGGGAACGGATTCGACGCGGTGGTAATCGGAGGTGGCGATGCCGGGGTTGACCTGAGATTGTGCGATGCCGGGAACCGGCGCCGGGGTTGCAGGGGGAACGGGAGTTGGAGTTGGAACGGCAACTGGCGCGGGAGTGGCGGCGGCAGGCGCAGGCACGGCCATTGGCGCGGGTGCGGACACGGCGGCAATAGGAGATTGGGTGGGTGCGGGTGTCGGAGCTTGTGGCACGACCGGTATGGCGGCGACGACCACGGGGGTTTTAGCGGGCGCGGGTGCCGGGGTTTGTGGAATGGCTGGAGCGGCGGCGATGACGGTGTTGGTTTTGGCGATGGGCGTTGCGGGAGCGGTGGCCATGGCGGGCGCGGTCTTGGGGACCTTTAGCGCGATGGGCAACTCAGGGATGACGACCGGCCACGGGAGGGCGTTGACGGTATATTTGACGAGCTTGCCGTGTTTTGCCTGAAGGACGGTGACGATCGGCATGCGGTCACGTTTCATGTCCTTCAAAATGGTTTGATAGGTGTCGTTGATCTCCTGATCGAACGGTGTGCCTTTCATGGGGCTGTCGCCGGTTGAAAAGATAATGATGGTAAGGATGTCTGAGTTGTTGATGAGGTCGGACATGCCGACGATGAGCTTGTTGAGCCGGGAGCGTTTGCCGTTCGGTTGCTGCTTGAGGAATTCGGCAATGCGGAGGGCGATTTCCTGTTCCTCGCCGGACGCCCAGACTTGGAGCGGGAAGAAGCCGGCGTGGACATCGGCATCAAAGCTCCAAACGCCGATGGTGTCGCCAAAGTGCAACTGGCCGCTGGCGTTTGATTCGAGGACGTTCTGCACGGACTTTTGAACGGCGGCCGTCTGGCGGTGCATCGGCGACGAGATGTCGAAAGCAATGAGAAAACGATTGGAGGAAAGGGTGGCCGGCGCGGGGCTGGGCGCCGAGAACGCGGGCGAAACAAGCGGGGCGAAAAGGCCGAAAAGCAGGCCGGCAAAAAGGAAACGACGAAAACGACGGAAACGAAACAACCGGGGTGTGGGCAGCCGATGATGGCGGAGGCCCGGCGCGACTTGATGGTTCAAAGCTAGGTGCATGCGTGGTAAAAATGTTGAGAGCAAGGCATGGAGTGGCATTAGCTCCGCACCCTGACCCCTCCCTTTTCAGGGAGAAGGGCAGCATAGAGCCGGAGGGAAAAGAAGTCGAGGGGGTTTGAGGGGAAAACGGGAGGGGTGGGCGGGATTTATTTGGGGCGTTTGAAACGGTTGCGCTCGCGGCGATTGTGGAGCTTGATCTCGTCCGCGGTTTCCGCCAGCGCGTTCTCGACGGTTTGGATGAAGCTCAAGCAACTCGAAGCCATGCCGCCCATGGCGATGACGGTGTCCCGTTCGGCGAAATCATCGGTGACCGCGAGCACTTCACCATAGGAACTCATCCGATGCGCGACGCGCTCAATGATGTCATCGGCGGTCTGGCCGGCGCGCGAATAGAGGATCTCCAGTTCGGGCGTTGATTCCACGGCGGGTTGGCGCGCGCCGCCCACGGCACCTGCGCCATCAAAGACAATTGTAATGGGGGTGCCAATGGCATCGCGATAGAGGGTCAGGCGATGGACGAGTTCCTCCCGGGCCGCGGCGGAAAAGCGCGGCTGGCCAGGGGCCAGCTCCGGCCAATTATGCAGGAGGCTGTAGCCATCGACGAGAATGCGAGCCAAAGCCATGCAGAACAACATAGCTGGAAAGCAATAATTTGCGATTCTTGATTTTGGATTTAGAACACCCGACAAAACCGGAACATCAAATAAAACAAATGGGACAAGCGTTTGGTACCCCTCACCCCAACCCTCTTGCTTGAGCGGGGCGAGGGAGTTGAAAGCGCCGGAGCGTAAATCGATTCTTGCAAGATTCTGCTCGCCGGTCGTGATTCAGGTGAAGCGGAATAAATTCCGCGCTCCCTTCTTCCTGCTTGGTGCTTCCGCACGGGTCGTCAAGGGCGAGGGGGACGTAAGGTTTGGTGTGAATCGGTGCGGCGGGTGGGAGCGAAGCGGCTGACGGGTCTGGTGCTCTGGGGGATATGTTTGAGCCTCGTGACCTCGTCTCCTACTTTTGTGTGGCGCGGTGGGCGGTTGGGGATAATTCTCGCCGATTTGGCCGCGAGAAACGCTGAGTTCTCCGTTCCGTGCGGCATTGAGTTTTGTTTGGTGTTCTTAGGGTGATTGGCGATTGCCAACTGAATCTTGATAAAAAAGATTCTGCAATTTTCCAAGGTTCTGGCAAATTAGTCCCGCATGAAACAGAAAGAACTTATTCCGGTAACGGTCCTGACCGGCTATTTGGGCGCGGGCAAGACCACGCTGCTGAACCATCTGCTCACCCAGCCGCACGGCTACAAGTGCGCCATCATCATCAATGAGTTTGGCGCGATCAGCATCGACAACCAACTGGTGGTGGGGGCGGATGAGGAAATTCTGGAGCTGAACAATGGCTGTCTTTGTTGTCGCGTCCGGGGCGACCTGATTCGCTCGCTCAACGATCTGCTGCTTAAGAAACGCAAGCGCTTCGATTATGTGGTCATTGAAACGACCGGCCTTGCTGACCCCAGCCCGATCGCCCATACCTTTATGGCGTCCGAACTTGCGAGCCAGCTTCGGTTGGATGGCATCGTGACGGTGGTCGATGCGCGGAATCTGGAGAAGGAACTCAATGACGGTCCGGAACCGCTGGCGCAAATTGCCTTCGCTGACGTTATCCTGCTCAATAAGACTGACCTGGTCACGCCGGAGGAGCTTGCGCGGGTCGAGGCCCGCATCCGCAGCATGAACGCGCTGGCGCAAATCCATCACACCCAGAAGTCGCAGATTGACGTGGCCAAAATTCTGAATGTGCGCGCCCGCGAACTCACGGCGCCGTTACCAGTCATCCAGCCAGAAGTGCCGCATCAGCATGACCATGATCACGGGCATGGTCATGAGCACCATTGTGATGAGCATTGCGACCATGAGCATGAGCAGAATCACGAACCCGAGCCGCAGCATCATCACGATGAATCGGTGCGTTCGTTTTACATTGAAGAGGAGCGTCCGTTGGACCTGAAAAAACTCGAAGTCTGGATTGGTGACTTGCTGAAGACCCTTGGCACGGATATTTATCGCAGCAAAGGGGTTTTGTATATCCAAGGTCAGCCCAAGCGCCTGGTGTTTCAGGGCGTGCAGATGTTATTCGACTCCGCGCCGGACCGTTTTTGGAATCCCGGTGAGAAGCGGCGCAGCCAGCTTGTTTTTATTGGGCGCGAGTTGGATGAAGCCAAAATCAAAGCGGGCTTTGAACAATGCCTGGCGGGGTAACAAAAAAAACCCAGGTTCAGAGTTTTGAGTTCGGAGTTCAGGGTTGGTGTCGAACTAAGAACACAAAACAAAACCTAAAAACAAACGGACACCCCTCTCCCCGTGCCCTCTCCGCTCGGGCGGGGCGAGGGAGTGGAATGCGCCGGGTGGTATAGCAGGGCTGACAAGTTTTTGCCCGCGGGTCGTGTTTAAGTTGAAGCGGAATAAATTCCGCGCTCCCGTTCTCCCCGCTTGGGCGGGGAGAAAAAGACCGAAGGCATATTCAAGAGTCAGGGTTCAGGATGGTTTTGAACCTTTGAATATTTCGGCTGGGACCGGGGGCAGGATGCCCCCTCTACGGCAGACGAGACGACCGCCACTACGGCAGGCGGGACGGGGGAGACGAATGGTTGGCAAATTATCCGGTCAGGGTGCAATTGTGTTTTGTTAGGTGCGCTAAGCGGTTGCTGATGCGCGGATGTCGAAATAGAAGGTTCAGGGTTTTGTTTCCGGGGTCAGGAGATTGGCGTCGCGGGAGAGGACCCAGGCGCCGTCGGGTTTTTTGCGCAGGAGGGTGAGGGTGTAGCCGGAATGGCGCATTGGTGTTCCGTTGGGCGGGGTGATGGTCACGGTGAGATGAATGCGCAGCCAGGCCCAATCACCCAAGACCTGAAGTTCCCGGATGTCGCTGGTGGCCTCGAGTTGGAGTTTCGGCATGGCCCTGGTCATGGCGGCGAAGACATCCTTCCCGAAAGGTTCCTTGCCGGGGACCATGAAGATGACGTCGTCGGCCATCAGGCTCAGGAGCGTGGGGAGATCGCCGGCTTTGCTGGCGGCGAGCCACCGGGTGACGAGGTCGCGAATGGCTTGTTCATCGTTTGGCATAAACTGGTTTCCTTATTTCAACTTTAAGTAAAGTCTCGCGCAGTTTGGCGGGGAGCTCAATGGCGGAATTGGGCGCATGAAAGGACATTTTATGTCAGCGATTCAAGGCTTGATTTTATGTGCTGGCAGCTACATTTTCGTTGGCAACGGAGCAGTTGCATCGCCATGGCTGTTAACAATTGGACGACATTGAACGGAACCGCATTTGAATGCCTTGGGAGTCATCGTGCCATAAAAGAGACTGGGTTCCTTTGGCCCGGCAGCTTGAGCATAACTTTGGCAAGGAATTAATGAATATGAGTCAGACATTAAAAAATAAACGGGCTCTGGTCACGGGCGGGAGTCGGGGTATCGGTGCGGCGATTGTCAAGCGGTTGGCCAGTGAAGGGGCGAGTGTTGCGTTTACTTATTCGAGTTCGCCCGGCAAAGCGGCGGAGGTGGTGAAGGCGGCGGAAGCGTTGGGGGTCCAATCGGTCGCCATCCAGGCGGACAGTGCGGATGCGATTGCGCTGGTGGCCGCGGTGGAACGCACGGTGGCTGAACTGGGCGGGATTGATATTCTCGTGAACAGTGCGGGCATCGCGGTGATTGGCCCGGTTGATGATTTCAAGCTGGCGGATTTTGATCGGACGCTGGCGATCAACGTGCGGGCGGTGTTCGTGGCGACGCAGGCGGCGATCAAGCATATGAAGAGCGGGGGTCGCATCATTAATATTGGCAGCACGAATGCCGAGCGGATGCCTTTCGCGGGTGGCGCGGTTTACGCGATGAGCAAGTCGGCATTGCAGGGTTTGGTGCAAGGTTTGGCGCGGGATTTGGGGACGCGGGGAATCACGATTAATAATGTGCAACCGGGGCCGATCGATACGGATTTGAATCCCGCGACGGGTGAGTTTGCCGAGATGATGAAGAAGCAGTTTCTGGCGTTGCCGCGTTACGGGACGGTGGAGGAGGTGGCGGGGATGGTCGCTTATCTGGCGGGTCCGGAGGCGGCTTACGTTACCGGGGCGAATTTGATGATTGATGGGGGATTCAGCGCGTAGGTGAGTTATGGAGACATGGATGTGCGAGTCATAGCGTTACTCTCTTTATTTTTCGGTGGCATTGCGCAATTACTTTTGGACGGTCAGACGTTTACTCACGCGGTAATTGGGATTGGCTGTGGCGTTGTCGCCGCAGCTTGCGGTGTATCGTCGGTGCGCAGTGAGGGATCGAACGCGGCTTTTCGTTCGGAGGCAATAATAATGGGGATTCTTGGATTGGCGCTGGCAGTGTTTTGCGTAATACAGGTCCCATCCGCTTACCAAAGGCAGGCCAAATTCAATGCCAGAAGCGAGAGCCAGCGAAAGCTGCAGGAGACTGCTCCGAGGCTTGCACATTGAACAAGCAGGGCACACAATCGCTGCATTAGATATGACAGCATTGATGATCGCGGTGGAAAATATGGAATTCGAAACAGTGCGGCGCTTGCTGGAACAGCAGGTGGATGTCAACGCGCGCGATGAGATGGGGCAGCGCGCGTTGCACTTTGCCATCGATGCCGAAGTGGATGAAGCGCAGCATCAATCGGAGAAGACCGGCTCGCGGATTGAGCCGCGCGCGGAGATGACGCAATTGCTTTTGACGCACGGCGCGGAGGTGAAAGTGCGCGATGCACAGGGAGAATCGCCGCTGAATTGGGCGATTGAGAGACGGCACAAGCGGGCGGAAGAATTATTGAGACAGCATGGAGCGGCTTGAGGCATGTCAGGCGAGATCGGGTAAGGTGAAGCGATTTAACGCCAGATTTATTTTTGCATGAAATTATTTCGTAAAATTCACCTGTATCTTGGCTGCGTGTTTGCACCGATGCTGATCCTGTTTGCCGTGACGGGGGCGGCGCAAATGGTGGGGTTGAAATTGGGGATTCTTAGCGAGGCGCATGTGCTGCACTTTGGTTCCGTTCCCTTCATTATTTTATCGGTGTGCATGGGGTTGTCGGTGGTGGTCACGGCCATCCTGGGAATTGCGATGGCGCTGCGATACGGAGGGAATCAGAAGGTGGTGTGGGCTTGTTTGGTTTTCGGGGTTTTGTTTCCGACGGTGCTGTTGATGATGTCGCATAAAATGACAAAGTCGAAAAAGCCGGCGATGGCAGTACAGCAGACGCAGGTGCAGGGAATTCCGTAAGGGTTTTTTGTGATGAAACCCAGGGTGACGACCGCAACGGTCCCACCCTGGGCTGTCTTTTTTCACCCTTTCGGGGGGTGGCGCGCCGGAGCGCGCAAAGCTGTCCTTGAACCGTTAAGGATTGGACAGGCGGAAGAAGGCGGTGGCGGGGGCCGGATTAATCGGGAGAATGACCGGGCTCACGTTGCCGTTGGCCACCGGAGTCCACGCACCGCCCAGGGCAGCCACTTCTTGCAGCGTGA
>JAQGPA010000014.1 GCA_028293325.1 Pedosphaera sp.
CCGCCTGACAGACTGAAGCAGAAAAAGCCGGCTTCTGCTTCCGCCGTCGAATCCGGCCCAGGTTTCAGAACAGGCGATGGGAAGAATCATAAGGATAAGGCCTGGGTGGCGAAGGCGGCGAAACAGCCGATGGTGCTCGAAACCGTTGATCTCGGACGGCTCGGGGCCGAGGAAGTTGAAGTCTTTGTCGAGCATTGCGGTTTGTGTCACTCCGATCTTTCCGTCTTTAACAATGACTGGGGCATTTCGCAGTTCCCCGCGATTCTCGGCCACGAGGTCATCGGCCGGGTCACGGCGGTAGGTCCAAATACCAAGGGAGTCAAGGTCGGACAGCGCGTCGGCATCGGCTGGTTCTCGGGTAGCGACATGTACTGTCGCCAGTGCATGTCGGGAAACCATCACCTTTGCCCGCAGGCGCAAGCGACGATCATCGGCCATCGCGGCGGGTTCGCTTCGCACGTCCGCGCGCACTGGGCGTGGACCTTCCCGTTGCCGGAGAAGCTGAACTTCGCCGACGCCGGGCCGCTGCTCTGCGGCGGCATCACCGTCTTTAACCCGCTGGCGATGTACGCCAAGCCGACCGACCGGGTAGGCATCGTTGGCATCGGCGGATTGGGACACATGGCGGTGAAGTTTGCCGCCGCCTACGGCTGTGACGTGACAGCGTTCACGTCGAGCGAAAAGAAGTTCGATGAAGCGAAAGGTTTCGGGGCGAACCACGTCGTCTCCAGCAAAGACTCGGCAGCAATCAAGAAACTCGCCGGCAGCTTCGACCTGTTGATCAGCACGGTCAGCGTGCCGCTTGATTGGGACGCAATGATCGGCGCGCTTGCTCCGAATGGCCGGTTCCATGACGTCGGGGTCGTGCCGGAACCGATCTCGGTCGCGGCATTCCCGCTCATCTCGCAGCAGCGCAGCATCTCAGGCTCGCCGGGCGGCCCCCCGGTGGCGATCGAGACGATGCTGGAGTTTGCTTCAAGGCACAATATCCTGCCGGAGACCGAGCACTTCCCGATGAGCAAGATCAACGAGGCCTTCGCCCGGCTTGAATCAGGGAAGGCCCATTACCGCATCGTGCTGGACGCGGATTTCTGAGCCGCGTGGCTTTGGACTTTGCCAAACAATAAAACGTTACGGCAAATACAACCAATGAAAGCAGGAGATAGAACATGAAAATACTTATGGTGCTGCTCCCCAATGCCGCAGCTGGACCTGGCAGCCATGTTGATGGCCACGGGCGTCCAAGGGTTTGAGGTGGGAACCAGCAAGCAGAAACAATGAATTCTATGGAAACCGGAACGACAGCGGCTAAAACCGCCGAAGAGCAGCAGATCCGTGCGGCACTGAACCGGCATTGGACTGCGTCCGCAACGGGCGACCTGGAAGCGGAGCATGATATCTATCAAACGGACATGATCTGCGATTATCCCCAGTCGGGTGAACGAATTCATGGACGGCGCAATTTGCAGGCGCTTCGAGGCCACCACCCGGCAAAACCGGCCGGGTTTGAGGTGCTGCGGCTGCTTGGGTGTGGCGCTCTCTGGGTCACTGAATACATCATCACCTACACCGATGGACCGGTTTATACCTTGAGCATCATGGAATTCCGGGACGGCAAGGTGGCGCATGAGACCCAATATTTTGCCGAGCCATTCAAAGCGCCCGCCTGGCGGGCGCAATGGGTCGAGTAGACCAGGAGGTGAAAGCTGTCCGCGCCCCCTGCCACTGTAAATCAACTCACGCAGGCTTGAGCTCGCCAAGCGTCGTCAAGGGGTCGGTCCCACCTTTTGACAGTGGATATCTTTAGTGAGCTTGTTCATGCTTTCCCCATGCCCCGCAAACTACACCTCCAATACCCTGGTGCGATGTATCACGTCCTCAATCACGGAGACCGGCGGAAATCTATCCTCCAAAACGAGTCATCCATGAGGACGTCAGGGCAACAGAAAAACTTGTCACCCCAATCATCTCCTGCTGGACTCACGATCTCCGAGAGTCGCCTTCCACTTCCAATTCCTAATCTCCGGCATATCCTCGCCGTGCTCATTGACGTAAATTTTGTGCTCGATGAGTTTTCCGATGAGCGCCTGCTTCGCGTACGCGGCCTTCGGCCCCAATGCCGGCACCCGGTCGATGACATCCATCACCAGATGGAATCGGTCGAGCTCATTCAGCACGGTCATGTCGAATGGCGTGGTGGTCGTCCCTTCCTCCTTGTAACCGTGCACATGAATATTTTTGTGATTGGTGCGGCGATAGGTCAGGCGGTGAATCGTCCAGGGATAACCGTGAAAGGCGAAGATGACCGGCTTGTCCTTGGTGAAGAGAATGTCAAAATCAGTGTCCGACAACCCATGCGGATGCTCGCTGGTGGGTTGCAGCCGCATCAAATCGACAACGTTCACCACGCGCACTTTCAATTGCGGAAAGTGCTCGCGCAAAATGGCCACCGCCGCGAGGGTCTCCAGCGTCGGCACATCGCCCGCGCAAGCCAGCACCACGTCTGGATCGCCCCCCCGGTCATTGCTGGCCCATTCCCAGATGCTGATGCCCATCGTGCAATGCTTGATCGCCGCTTCCATGTCCAGCCATTGCGGGGCCGGCTGCTTGCCCACCACGATCACGTTGACGTAGTTGCGGCTCCGCAAACAATGGTCCGTGACGGAGAGCAGCGTGTTGGCATCCGGCGGCAGATAAATGCGCACCACCTCCGCCTTTTTGTTCGCCACATGGTCAATGAATCCCGGGTCCTGATGACTAAAGCCATTGTGATCCTGCCGCCAGACATGCGAGGTGAGCAGATAATTCAATGAAGCGATGGCCCGCCGCCACGGGATGTGCCGCGTGACTTTCAACCACTTGGCGTGCTGGTTGAACATGGAATCGACAATGTGAATGAAAGCCTCGTAACAGTTGAAAAACCCATGCCGCCCCGTGAGCAGATAACCTTCCAGCCAGCCCTGGCACATGTGCTCGCTCAACACCTCCATCACCCTGCCGTCGGGCGACACGTGCTCGTCGCTGCTGATGATCTCACCCGTGAAACAGCGGTCGGTGGCTTCAAACACCGCGTTCCAACGATTGGATGCCGTTTCATCCGGGCTGACCACACGGAAGTTGCGCTGGTCCGCGTTGAGTTTGAAAACATCACGGATGAACTGGCCCTGGACGCGTGTGGCCTCGGCCTCCACCCGCCCGGGCTGCGACACCTTGACGGCGTAATGGGCAAAGTCCGGCAGACGCAAATCGCGCAGGAGGATGCCGCCATTCGCATGAGGATTGGCGCCCATGCGACGCGTTCCCACCGGGGCCAACTCGGCCAACTCCGCCATCAACCGTCCAGTTTTGTCAAAAAGTTCCCGGGGTTTATAACTCTTCATCCAGCGCTCGAGGATTTGTATGTGACTCGGTTTGTCCATGTCGCCCATCGGCACCTGATGCGCGCGGAAGGTTCCTTCGATTTGCTTGCCATCCACGACTTTCGGTCCCGTCCAGCCTTTGGGCGAACGCAGCACGATCATGGGCCAGGTCGGCCGTTGTGTGAATCCGTTCATCCGCGCCGCGCGTTGGATGGTTTTGATTTCGGCAATCACGGTATCCAATGTGTCGGCCATCAGTTGATGCATGACGGCGGGTTCATCTCCTTCCACAAAATGGGGCTTATAACCGTAGCCGCGGAACAACTCCTTCAATTCCGATTCCGGGATGCGCGCCAGCACCGTGGGTCCGGCAATTTTGTAACCGTTCAGGTGCAAAATCGGCAGCACCGCGCCATCCCGGACCGGATTGAGAAATTTATTGGAATGCCAGCTCGCCGCCAGCGGCCCGGTTTCGGCTTCGCCATCCCCCACCACACACGCGGCAATCAAATCCGGATTGTCAAAGACTGCGCCATAGGCATGCACCAACGAATAACCAAGCTCACCGCCCTCATGAATGGAACCGGGTGTTTCCGGCGCCACATGACTCGGGATGCCGCCCGGAAAGGAGAACTGCTTGAAGAGCCGTTGCATTCCTGCTTCGTCCTGCGAGATACTGGGATAAATCTCGCTGTAAGTCCCTTCGAGATACGTGTTGGCCACCAAACCCGGACCGCCATGACCAGGACCGGCGATGTAAATCATGTCGAGGTTTCGCTCCTTGATAAGACGGTTCAGGTGGACGTAGATGAAATTCAGTCCCGGCGTGGTGCCCCAATGGCCGAGCAGCCTCGGTTTGATGTCCGCGTGCTTGAGCGGTCTGCGGAGCAATGGATTGTTCAACAGATAAATCTGGCCGACCGACAGATAATTTGCCGCTCGCCAATAGGCATCCATTTTGCGGAGCAATTCCGGATCCAACGCGGCGCTCCCCTTGCCATCCACGGCCCGCCGTTTTTTTGGTTGCCCCCAGGCAATGGACACCGGCGCATTGCGCTTCGTGCCGGACCGCGCGGCAAAGTCCTTTAACATGCGACGCGAAATACGACCTGCTTTATCGTTCGTTTTCATAAAGTTGCTTTCAAAGGTGATGGCTTGGTTGCGGGTTCATTGAAAACCGACTCCACGAGAGCGAGCGCCAATTCCGCAATGAGTAATTCCTCATCGGTGCAGATGACGCGCAGGGTGACTTTGCTGTCAGGCCGGCTGATGATCGCAACGTTGGCTGTGTTGGCACTGATGTCGAGTTCGAGACCGAGAAAATCCAGGCCGGTGCAGATGCGCGCGCGCAAGATGGTCGAATTCTCACCGATGCCACCGGTAAAAACCAGCGTGTCCAATCCGTTCAGTGCCGCCGCCATCGCGCCTATCCATTTTTTTGCCTGGTAACAAAACAGGGCCAGCGCTTCCGCCGCGCGCACGTCCTGACTTTCCCGCTCCAACAGATCCCGCACATCGGAACTCGTCTCGGAAATACCGAGCAGCCCGGATTGTTTATTCACCAGTTCGTTGAATTGCTGCGCGGACATTCCTTCGGCCCGCGCGAGATAAACAAACACTCCGGGATCCAGATCCCCGGTGCGGGTGCTCATCACCAAACCCGCTGTGGGCGTAAACCCCATCGTGGTGTCGATGCTCCTGCCATCGCGGACCGCAGCCAGGCTGGCCCCGTTGCCAAGATGGGCGAGAATAATGCGGCCCTGTGCCGCTTTCCCGCCGTCAATTCCCTCGAGCTGCCGCATGAGATAGGTATAGGACAAACCATGGAATCCATAACGTTGAATCCCCTTGGCGTCGTAACGCCGCGGCAACGGCAGCAATCTGGCCACGCGCGGCATCTCGCGGTGAAACGCCGTATCAAAGCAGGCGACCTGTGGAACCTCCGGAAAATGCCGACCGAATTCTTCAATCAACTCAATCGCTGCCGGCAAATGATCCGGGTCAATGGAGCTAAGTTGGCGTAATTCCGCCAGCAGTTCGCTCGTGACCCATTGCGGTTTGGCATAATGCGGCCCGCCATGAACCACTCGATGGCCGATCACGTTGAATTCCGCCGCATGTGATTTCAGCAATTGCAGGAGCGGCGGCACACAAGCCGCATGATTGGCGAGCGATAACTTCTGACGCTGCGGCTTGCCGGTGATTCCATCAGTCACGGTCAACTCGGCATCCGGCAAACCAATCCTTTCAAATTTACCCGAGAGCGACCGGGCCAACGGCTCCTCCTCCGGAAAGAGCGCGAATTTCAGGCTCGAAGAGCCGGCGTTTAAGGTCAAAACCGTGTTATGGGATTGGGTTGCCACGCAATTATACTCTCCCCTCATCCCGGCAACCTTGCACTTCACCCGCCATTAATCAAACGATTCTCAACTTATTCCAGCCCCCCGAAAAGTGGCCATTCCTAGTTTGCCTGGCGAACGCGCTCAAGTTGTTCATCGAGGCGTTTGGTGGAAACCGGCTGGGCAGTGCCGAGTTCCTGGGCAAAGAGCGAGACTTTGAATTCCTCCACCATCCAACGCAACTCCTCTAGCCGCTCGCGGCCCGCCGTGGATTTGGGCGGCGTCGCCTGGAGTTTCCGCACGGCTTCCTGATAAGGCGCGAGCTGCTGCGCGCGTTCCTGGTCCTTGGTTGGATTCATCGCCGCGCGCTCGCCACGAATGAGCAAGGCCTTAAGATAACGGGCCAGGTGCGGAAGTTGGGCGAAGGGCGTAACCGCGAGAAAGTTTTTCGGCAACAATGTTTCCAACTCGCGGCCGACCAGACTGACTTTGCTTGCGGGCGCAGGTTTGGCGCCGAGTTGTTTTAAATCCGACAAGGTCTTTTTTCCGGCTGCAACGGGCGCGGTCACTGGCCCAAAGCGGCGCAAGATGTCCTGACGCAATTGGAGAACGGCCCCGACGCGATCGCTGAGTTGCAGCGCAAGACCGGGGATGCGCAGACGGGCCTGTTCCACGGCGGCGTGGAAATGCTTTTCCGTCAGCGCGGGAAACGGTTCGCCGGGCAGCACATAACGCTTCAGATTTTCAAACGCGGTGGCTTGCAATTCCTCCGTTGAATCCGGAGCCAGCAGCGGCGCAAATTTCACCAGGGCGCGCAAATCCTTCTGCAACCAGGCGAGATCCTTTTGCGCCGCGAGCTCAACGAGCCGCTGGCAACCCACCAAACTCGCGCGCCGGGCCGCGTCCTCGCCGTGGAAAAGGCGGAGGCTGACACTGTCCTCTTCCACCTGCAAGCCGGGCCACGCATGGAACGGGATGCCGTCGATTTCCCCCACGGTGATGCGTTCGGGGAGATCGCCAAAATTCCAGCCGGTCAGGCCAAAGCGTTCCCATTGTTGGGCGGCGCGCGTCCACGCGGGAGGGTCGCCCGCCGGTTGCGCCTTTACTTTTTCCAGGCGTTCCCGGAGTTGATTCAGGTCGCGCCCGGTGCCGAGTGTCTTCTGGTCGTTGCCCACCACCTCGATGCGCGGACGGAGATGCTGCGGCAGCGCCTCAGCCGGCCACGCGGAGGGCGACACCTCCACGCCATAGCGTTGATGAATGAATCGCGCCAGATCGTGCTGAAGCGAATGGCCCGTCGGACGCAAGTCGCGGACAATCTCCGCCACCTTGGGCGGAAACGGCATCAACTCGCGGCGGATGGCTTTGGGCAGCGCGCGCAGCAACTCGCTGATTTGTCCCTCCCGCAAACCCGGCACGGCCCATTCCACACTGGCTGCGGAAACGCTCTGCGCCAGCGTGAACGACAGCTTGAGCGTCACGCCATCCGGTTCCTCACCTGGCACGTAGGCATAGGAAAGCGCCACCGGTTGGCCGCCCACCGGCACCGCGTTCGGAAAGGCGTCCGCGTTGAAACTCAACTCCTGGCCGCCGGTCAAGTCCGCTTCGTTGATGCACAGCAACGCCGGATCCGGTTGCTCGCGCAGCCAGCGGTTCAACTCGTGAATGGAGGAAACGTTCTCCAGGCGTTGGGCATAAAAATCAAACAGCGCCTGATCCAGATCAGCCAGGTCATGACGCCGCACCCGCGTTTGCCAGGTCTCAATTTTTTGCCGAATCTGCTGATTGTGTTCGAGGAATGGATAACGCGCTGGACGAGCATCCTCGTCGCTGGACACAGAGGCGAGCAGGCTTTGACTGTTGAGCGCGGTCGCCGGATTATTTTCCCGCGCATGGCGTGACGGCGTCGGAAACAAATTCTCCTCGACCAGCGCCGAGCGGATGAAGATTTCCGTGGCTTTCTTTGGGTCGATGTTCCCATAAGCCACTTTACGACTGACCAATTCCAGCCCGTAGAGCGTAATTTTTTCCTCCACCAGGACACGGCCGGATTCCGCGCTCCAATGCGGGTTGAGATGCGCAAACTTGCAGATATGCGGAGCGAGTTGGACGACCCACAGCGGATCAATCCCCGCCACCGTACGCGCAAAAAGCTGTGACGTTTCGACAATTTCTCCGGCCATCATCCACGCCGGTTGCGCTGAGGCAGCCGGTTTGGGTGGTGACTTGGCTTGCGGCGACCGCGTCTTCTTCGACCTCTCGGTGCGATCATAAATCACTGAGCCGGGAAAAATCGTCACCTGCCGGTTGCCGGCCCCTTTGTAGAGATTGCGTTCCTCCTTGCAAGCGACGTGACCCAGCAGTCCGGTAAGAATGGAGCGATGAATCGCCACGTAAGCCGCGTTGCTCTCATTGAGCCGCACCGTGCCCAAATCTTCCAGGGCATTGTGGAGTTGGGTATGCAAATCCTGCCATTCGCGCATCCGCGTGTAGGAAAGAAACTGGGCTTTGCAGAATTTGCGCCGCTGATTCTGCGTCCGCAACGTCTCCCATTGGTCATGCACGGCTTTCCAGATATTGAGCAGCGTCAGGAAATCCGACTGCGGATCGAGAAAACGTTTGTGCGCTGCGGCGGCGGCATCCTTCTGTTCCAGCGGACGCTCACGCGGATCCTGAATGCTCAACCCAGCAGCGATGATCAACAACTCTCGTGTGGCGTGCTCTTGTTGGGATTGCAGCAACATGCGGCCCAAGGTTGGGTCAATGGGCAGGCGGGCAAGATCGCGGCCCAGTGGAGTTAATTCGCGGGACTCATCGAGTGCGCCAAGTTCCTGCAACAGCGAATAGCCGCCTTGAATTGCCGCCGGCGGCGGTGGATTAACGAAAGGAAAGTTTTCAATGTCCCCCAGCCGATACGCCTTCATCCGCAGGATGACTTCAGCGAGGTTGGCGCGTTGAATCTCCGGCTGGGTATAGGGCGGTCGCTCGGAAAAATCCTCTTCCGAAAAGAGCCGGATGCAAACCCCGTCCTGCACGCGACCGCTGCGGCCCTTCCGTTGATTGGCGCTGCTCTGGGAAACCGGTTCCACCGGCAGCCGCTTGGTGCGCGTGCGCGGATTGTAACGGCTGATGCGTGCCAGGCCGGAATCAATCACAAATCGAATGCCAGGAATGGTCAGGGAGGTCTCGGCAATGTTGGTGGCGACAATTATTTTGCGCCGGTACGATGGCGCAAATACTCGTTGCTGATCGCCCGAGCTTAATCGTCCGAAGAGCGGAATAATTTCCGCCTCGCCGCCATAGCGGCCTTCCAGCAAATCGCCCGTCTCACGAATGTCCCGTTCGCTGGGCATGAAAATTAAAACATCCCCCTGCCCCGGCTCGCAAAGCACCCGCTCCGCCGCGCGCACGGCGGCATCGATGTAAGTCATCTCCCCGCTCTCCTCGGAGTCCGCGTCCAACGGGGCATAAATCACCTCCACTGGATAAAGTCGGCCGGAGACTTCGATGATCGGCGCATTGTTGAACGCGCGGGAAAAGGCCTCAGTGTCAATCGTGGCCGAAGTAATGATGAGCTTCAGCTCGGGACGCTTTACGAGCAGGCCCTTCAGATAGCCGAGCAAAAAATCAATGTTCAGACTGCGCTCATGGGCTTCATCGATGATGATCGCGTTGTATTCGGACAGGAGCGGATCACCCTGTGTTTCCGCCAGCAGGATGCCATCGGTCATCAATTTGATATACGTCTCCGGGCTGGAACGGTCATCAAAGCGAATTTTGCAACCGACCTCGCGACCCCAACTGACATTCAACTCCTCCGCGATGCGCCGGGAAATCGAAAGCGCCGCCACACGCCGCGGTTGGGTGCAACCTATCTTGGCTTCAATGCCCAACCCGGCCTCCAGGCACATTTTGGGAATTTGTGTGGTTTTGCCGGAACCCGTTTCACCGGCGATAACCACCACTTGATGCGCCCGGATCGCCGCCACGATGTCATTCTTTCGGGCCGTAATCGGCAACTCCGGCGGATAGTTGACGCGGGGAACCTCCGAGCGCCGCCGGGCACAGAGTTCGGCCGAGGCCCGGGCTTGCGCCAGCAACCGGTTCAAAATGGCGTCGTGCGCGTCTGGATGATGATGGTCGCGCAAAAGCCGCACGAGCCGCGAACCCAGCCGAACCCAATCGGGCAGCAGGCATTGCGGCAACAGCGTTTTTATTTCTTCAATGCGGACATCCACCATAACAGAGACGCGTAATGTAGCCTGAAAAGGAGAGGCTGGAAATGCGCAAATCGCAGGCGCTGGAACCGCCATCGTCCCCAAAACACCATCTTTTGACTGGCATTTACGCTGCATTGCGTCCATGTTCATTGCTCGGTCGCCTGCAACGCGAGGGTGGTCCGCTCCACAAACATTCAATGACTTTGTGGCCGGAACCCAAGCTCCCCTTAATGATTAAGTGGCTGGTGGCTATTGATTTAATGCTCACAATTCGCGATTTAAAGATGTCCATCGGCGCTCGAATCCTGTTCGAGAACGCCGCCCTGCAGGTCAATTACGGCGACCGCGTGGCGCTCGTCGGCCCCAATGGCGCCGGCAAGTCCACCCTGTTTTCCATCATCCTCAAGCGCACCGAGCCGGACGAAGGCACCATTCAGCGCGACGAGTGGACGATGGTCGGCTATCTCCCGCAGGAAGGTGAAGCCGTGGGCGATGAAAGCGTCATGGATGTGGCCACCGGCCGGGTGCGCGAATTGCCGCGGTTGGAAAAACGACTGCATGAACTGGAAGCGGCGGGTGACGTGGCCGGGCCGGAATACCTCGAAGCCCACGCCAAGCACGACGCACTCAACGATCCGCAGGTTGCCGCCAAAGCCAAGAAGATGTTGACGGGCTTGGGCTATCGCGAAGCGGACTTCGACCGGCCCGCGCGCGAAATGAGCGGCGGCTGGATCATGCGCGC
Organism: Pedosphaera sp.; assembly: GCA_028293325.1. Taxonomy (GTDB): domain Bacteria; phylum Verrucomicrobiota; class Verrucomicrobiia; order Limisphaerales; family Pedosphaeraceae; genus JAQGOT01. Next base: position 10,661 of record JAQGPA010000014.1, read on the forward strand.
GCATCTTGCCCGCCTGCTGGTCATGGAGCCAGACCTGCTGCTGCTCGACGAACCAACGAATCATCTCGACCTGCTCGCCCTGCTCTGGCTGCAGAATTATCTGAAGAATTATTCCGGCGCCCTGCTCATGATTTCCCACGACCGCCAGTTCATGGACGAGATCGTGACGCAGGTCTATGACATCGCGGAGAAAAAAATCGTCTCCTACGCCGGCAACTACTCGGAATTTCTGCGGCAGCGCGAGGCGAACTACGAGAACCAGGTGGCCGCCTACAAGAACCAGCAGAAGGAAATCTCGGCGCTCCAGGAATTCGCCGACCGTTTCCGCGCCATCCCGTCCAAGGCCTCGCAGGCCATGAGCAAACTCAAACAGATTGAGCGATTGGAGTTAATCGAGAAGCCGACACCGCCGCGCAAGCCGTTCAGATTCCAAATTCCGCCGCCGCCCCGTGGCGGGCAGCGCGCCGTCACGCTCGAAGGCATCCACATGGCCTATGGCGCGAACAAAGTTTACTCCGGTCTGGACCTCATTATCGAACGCGCTGAACGAACCGTGTTGGTCGGCCCGAACGGCGCGGGCAAATCCACGTTGCTCAAGATCCTGGCGGGCGCGGTGGAATTTCAGCAGGGCGAGCGCAAGCTCGGGCATAATGCGAAACTCGGCTACTTCAGCCAGCATCGCGCCGATACGCTCGACATGAACAAGACCGTGCTCGATGAAGTGCTCAGCAGTGCGCCAGCGTTGCGCGAGGACGAGGCGCGGGGAATTCTCGGTTCCTTCATGTTTCGCAAGGAAGAGATTTACAAGTTGACTGGCGTGCTCAGCGGCGGCGAAAAAAGCCGGCTGAACCTGGTCAAATTCCTGGTGGACCCGCCGAACCTGCTCCTCATGGATGAGCCCACCACACATCTCGACATTACCACCGTGGAGTCGCTCACGCTGGCCTTGGAACGTTACGAAGGTTCACTGGTTTTCATCTCCCACGACGTCCATTTCATCCGCCATCTCGCCACCAAGGTGCTGCATGTGAATGCCGGCCAGGTGAAATCCTATCCCGGAAATTATGATTACTTCCTGGAAAAAACCGGCGCCGGTGACGATGCCCGCGCGGCGCTCACCGCAGTTTGATGGTCTTATCACTGGCGAGGTCGTACCATTCCCGCAAGGCGTCGCGCAGATTGCCGTGATGTTTTCTGAATAGAACATTGACGCGCTCGTGAAGGGTTTCGCTCTTAACCTCCAATAAATCGGCCGCAATACCCGCCAGCAAATCCGGCGACGTGCGACATTCCCAAAGCGTGGGCAGGCGTCCGGTTCGATGTGTGGTGATGATCAAGCCACCTGCGTGGCGCGTCCGCCATTGAAACCAGCGCCAGGCGAGCGGGTTCAATTGTTCCGCGCCGTCGAACAGGAGGATGTCGTTGGCAGTAAGTCCGGCGCACAATGTCTTGAGAAATCCGGGCTCAAATGCGCGCTCTTCTTCACTCAACCGGATAAAATGAGTGTCAAATCCCCGCTCGCGCAGGCGCGGTTCCAAATCCTCCAAGAGCGTCGTTTTGCCGGAGCCATGCAGGCCAACCAGCGCCGCGCGATAACGCAGAGCTTCGCACCGCGTCAGCAACTCCGCCCACGTAACGTTCTGCAACCGGTAACGCATTTGCAGAATCCGCTCGGTGCGGAATGGATTATCGCGTGCTCTCATTTTCCAAACACGCCCGTCAACGGGTGCCCCATGACATGGCAATTTTCCCGGTTTCGCTTTCGGGCACGCTGTCCAGCCGCACCTCCTGCCCATCCGGCGCGACGACAATTTCAACCCGCGCCACGGCCTTGGACGGTTCCGCCACGAGTTCCAGCGCCCAGATAAGCGAAATCAGTGTGCCGGAAAAGCTGTAGGGAGCGTCGGGGAGCTTGAAACGGAAAGGACGCATTTCCTGCGACGCCGGGCGATCAAACCGCACGGTCTCCACCATGCCGGCGTCCTCCGTCCCCTTCCCGCGTGTAAACCAAAACAGGCGTAACTCGACCGCGCGCGGCGGCTGGTCCAGTTTCCAACTGGCGGTGCCCATGAGTTCCTCGCCGGGCTGAAAAGCCGTGCGAACCTGGCTGATGTCTATTTTTAATTCGCTCATGTTTGGGTGCGCGCGGTTGTTCGCACGGTGGGCAACACGGTGAGGGGAAATTCCTCTTTCACATCCGGCCACCGCGATATTTCTCCGTGGACGAAGATGGACCAGAATATTTTATTATTTTTGCTCGCAAACGAATGCATCAGATGCGCGGGGATATTCACGGTCCGGGTGCCCGACTGCATTTCCGCGAGTGCTGTGACCTTCGCAATTTCCAAATCAAGAAACACACTTTTGTCCGTGACCGTGTTCGTGCCCCGGCGATAGGTTGCCTCTTCCCGTCCTTGCAGGCTCACGCGCAAACCTTTCAGCACGCTGGTGCGGCCCTTCAACTCCCATTGCACCCGTAGCGCACCACCCAACGCAACCGCGCCCGGCGTCACCTTGAGCCGCGGACGTGGATTCCAGAGCGCCAGAAACTGATAAATAATTCCGGCCATCAAGCCCAAGCCAATGAGCACAAAGGGAACAAGAAACAAGGTCAGGAACCACTCCGCATGGCCGGACCGCCAACCGCGGACCACTTCGGCCACAAACACGGACACAATTCCATTCCAAAAGAGCGCGACCGCAATAATGACGAACAGTTTTGCAAAAGGCGGCATTTTCGGCTTCAACACGAGTGTATTGGGGAGCCCGCCTATTCCCACCGGACGATACGTGCTGGCGGGGATTGCTCCGCCGGTCACCAAACTGTTGCGCCGCTGACGAGCCGTGAAATATATTCCTCCGGCCCCCACCAGCACAAATATCAACGGGAAAAGTCCGCCCCACATCACCGGCGTAAACCCGCGTTCCAAAACGGCCTCCGTGGGTTCATCGGGATTGACGTAACAAATCGCCTGCCGACCGGGAGGGTATTTATTTACGACGGCCTGTTTACCGGCATAACCGCTCGAGGAACCGCCCATGAAATCGTAACGGTTGGCTTTGAACTCGCGCCCGTTGAATTCATAGCGGTAAAGGATGTTGATGCTGTAAGTGGTGCCCTTGTCACCGCTGTGGCTCTGCACCTCGCTGGAAATGACTACGCACGGCACGACCGGCCATTGCTTCGCGCGCTGAATGCTCCAAACGGGTCGGATAAAAATTCCGTAAAAAGCTCCGCAACCCACGAGCAGGAAAATCATGAAAAATACGAACATGAATCGCTGGCCATTGGATGCAATTGCGCGGTTGGAAATCGGCTGAGGGGCTGCCACGCTGGCGGATTGGGGCCGCCACATTAAGAAGATCCCACCGGCGCCAATCAGCACAAAGACCAAGGGAAACAACAGCGCCAGAGGGGACAACAAACTATCCCGGTGCAGCACCGCGTCCGTGGGCGCCGACGGATTTACGTAACAGACCGCGCTGGAGCCGGGCTGGTATTGTCCGGCCAAGCGCGCGGCTTTGCCGTAGTCCGTGAATGATTTGGGTTTAAGCTGGTATTTGTCCGCCGTTAGTTTCTGCCCGTCAAATGTGTAGCGATACTCCACCTGAACGTAGAAACTGCCCGTATGCCGTCCGTGTGGGCCCGTTTCACTTACCCGGCTGGCAACAATTTCGCAGTCGGTCTTTTTCCAGGCCCACGTTTTCAGCCCTGCGGCCACGTCGCGCACGATCAGCCAGGCAAAGAGCAAGCCCATGCCGAGAAAAAAGAGAAAGAAGAGGCTGAAGAACAACTTACCGACCACCCCGGTGGGTGCGTTTGATTTATAATTCAGGTTGAAACCGGCCATTGCGCCGTCCTTATCCTAAATGCCGCCATCATTGACAAGATGGAACTCGCAAGCAGGCTTTGACCAAAGCCCGGGTTTAATTTTTGTGTTCGGTTTTGGCATTCTCCCGGCGCAATGGGCTGGAATTAGCGCCAGTGCGCCAGAAACGCGCCTGCCATCCGTAGTTTTCCCATCCTAACTGCCAAAAAAATAAGTGGAAAGTAACTCAATTATTGGGAAGATTAGGGGCATGACACCAGTAGAGAACGCGTCCGAGACAGTAGCCCCGGTGGAAACAGTGCAAAAAGGTTGGCATGAGCTCGCGTTGAGGGTGGGCCAATTGGAGGCGGACCGCACCGCGCTGGAGTCGGAAAACAAATCACTGCGGTTCCTGCTGGAGCGGGTCATTGAGCATCGGCAAAAATCCCACTCGGAACTGGTGATCCTGCTCACCACGCTGGTGAGCAAGCTCCCGATCAATGATGTGGGAGTGGTGGTTTCGCGGTTGGTGGAACATAACGCGCACGTCAGCGAGATCTGCGCCGCGTTGGTCAAGGGCAAGGTCGATGCCGCCTTGTCCCAGCCGGCAATTTTGCGGGCGCTGGACCAGACGAAGCGCGATCTGATGGCGGCCGTAAAACCAGCCGTGGAGGAATTAATCAAACTGGATACGCCATTGGAAACCGACATGCTCCAATCGCTCATCGCCGATCCGAATTTGTTTTTTTCACCGCCGGTGGTGCGGGCCAATCGCTGTTTCGCCAAGGGCCAGGTGCCGCGCGAGCGGGTCATCCGGGAATTCGGCGAGGAAGCCATGCTCTTTTTCAACGACCTGACCACCGATCCCAAGCTGAATCCCCGGCCGAAACCGGAGGAGATTGTCCTGGGCTTCAAGCCGGAATTTGAAGCGTTGTTCCAGGAACACGCCGCCCTGCTCCCCGACAAACGGCAGGAATTGCTGGCCTTGCACCAAAAGGTCCAGCGCAGCAAGGCGCACACGGAACAGGCGCGGGCGCAGAAAATCGCGTTTCAAAAACTGTCGTTCGTCGTCGAACTGATTCATTATTATGAAAATCAGAGCACCGAAGCGCCGGATGTAATTTTTGCCCAACGATTGCCCGCGCTGGTTGAACAGTTGGTCCTGACCGCGTCGGGGGACAATCTGGATGAAAAGGCATTGGCGCAGGCGGAAAGCCTGCTGGCCTTTATCATCAACCATGACCATCGGATGATGGTCATCAACAATTCGGGCAAAGGCGGCGGCACCGGCAGAACCATGAAGTATGTGCTCCGTCTGCGCGCCGAAAAGACGGGCGACCGGACGGAAGTCATCAATGAATTTGTTCGGCATCTGCTGACGCTCCCCTCGCAGACACCGATACAACCCCAGGGCTTGCTGACGGTTTTACGGCTATTGGACAGCGATACCCAGGCCCAGGTAGTACGGGCCATCATGGGCTATGAAAAGTTGCGGCGGGACGAGGCCGAGGCTCTGGGCAGATTGCTCGGCAAACAATTGGGTTTGAGTTCGCTGGCAGAAGCGCCGCGGCAACAAGCGATCATCTCACCGGAGATGGAACGGCAAATGGCCTGGGAAAAAATCAAGCAACTCATCACGCCGCGTGGCAACCCCACCGCCATCGCCGGGGCGTTTCGCGAAAGATTGCACGTCAAATATGATGCGGATGAAATCAAACAGAGTTGGCTGACCCTGACCGAGGCGGACCCGATGTCTTTGATACGAATTTTTTGCCAGTTGCCCTACCTGCCGGACGGAAAAACCGATTCGATTGCCCGGCCCATCATGGAAACGTACGTCAGCCGGCTAACGCATGAGAAATATGCGGGCACTTACACCAAGGTGGCGAATAGTCTGAAAAACATGTTCAGAGCCAAGGCGGACAGCCCGACGCTGGTGAATTTTTTGGCGCTTGTCCGTTGGGTGGATCCAGCCGCTGCGGACAAACTAAGCGCGGACATCGGGATGCTGGCACACGCCGGTTAATTTGTTCGCGAGGTCGCGGCGACATAATGGCGATTACGGAAAGCCGCGCCCTATCGTTTCAATGGCCGGAGCATTTAGTCGATTACCGGCAGGCCTTTCCGGCACAGTTTCATCAAGGTTGATTCCGCATGATTGAGCGGGTGGCTGCGCCAGTGCACGCAACCCCAGGTTTGTTGCAGTGATTTGCGCCCCAACGAGAGTGCCACCAATGAACCTTCCTTCAGTTCCCGCCAGACCGCCCAGGTGGGCAGCATGGTCATGGCAATCCCCTGTTTCACGAACTCCTTGACGGTGGTCAAATTGTCAATTTCTCCCACGACATTGAGCACGACTTTATCCTTGGCGAAATATTCCTCCAACACGCGTCCGGTCTGATTGGCAGCGCGATAAAAAATGCAGGGCTGTTTGGAGAGTTCATCACGCGGGACAATGCCTTTGGCCACCCACGGATGGGTGGCGTTCACCACGAGATGAAACTTGTCGCCAAACAAGGGCACGAACTCAAACCGGTCATCGGCGGGCGGGTGCCCGGTCAGCACCATATCCACGCGATTGGTTTCCAGCAACGTGAGCGCATCATTGCCCCCGAGCAGCTCGGCACTCATTAAAACCTTGGGAAAATCCTGATGAAACCCGACCAGCGCCTCCGTCAGAAAATGGGGAAAAAGGGCGGCTTCAGCCGCGAGCCGCAACCGGCGAAAACCCCATTTATTGAGCCCGTTAAGGGTCAGCCGGGCTTGGCGCATTTCCTGAAGAATTTGATCGGCATGGTGGAGCAACGCCTCCCCCGCATCCGTCAGAATGACTTTTTTACCCACCCTGCTCAAGAGGCGACAGCCTGCATTGCTCTCCAGCGCACGCATGGAATGGCTAATTGCCGAGTGCGTGACGTAAAGTTGCTTCGCCGTCTCCGTATAACTGCCCGTTTTGGCCAAAGCCACAAACGCCTTTAGCTGCCTGCTATCCAGCGGTTCATTCATGTGTGAAATGCATTCAATATTATCGATAAAACGTTTCAAACGATCAGCACGCGAACTGCTCCGCCTTGGTATCCCGGCTGCTTTTGGCGAAAGAAGCGGCAGTGCTCCGGTCGCTTCCTCTCAGCAATAAGCAACCGGCGAGCCAACTGCCGCAACTTGGCGTATGCGTGGATCATGCGCCGCGCGGTGAAGTGATAAAACCTAACGACTAAATCAATGAAGAAACGACTCAAGAATCGAAATCATCTAAAAACGGTTGGGGCCTGTTGTGGTGTGGTGGTCGGCAGCATCGGAGCCGTACATGCGGACACCATGCCCACAATGGAAGAACTCCAAAAAGAAAACCTGGAGATGCATCGCCGGCTGGACACCTTGGAAGCCTTGGCCCAGAAAGAGGGGCTCCTTCCCAGTGGCACCGCGCCGAAAATGGTTTCAGCGTTGTCCGATCTTAGTATCAGCGGCTTCGTGCAGGCATCCTACTTCTACAATTTGAACCGGCCGGCCGATAATAAATCCGACGGTTACCTGTGGAACACCACCCACAATTCCTTTTCAATCAACAAAATCAAGCTGACCCTCGCCAGTCCGCCGGTGGAGCACAGCGGTGAAAATTGGAGTGCCGGTTACCGCTTCTCCATGATTTGGGGCGAGGATTCTCCGGTGTTGAACACGGGCAGTCCAAGCCCGGGATTCGAGGCATTGCGCGAAGCCTATGTGGAGCTCAACGTTCCCATCGGGACCGGTTTGGATGTCAAAGCGGGGCAGCTGATCTCGCTGTTGAATTTTGAATCCGGCGACGGTGGCGCGGCGAATCCCAATTTTTCGCAGGGCTTCCAATGGTTTTACACCGGCAACGGCCCCTCGGCGGGCGTGCAACTGGCTTATACCTTTACCGACAAGGTGGACGCCAAAGTTCGGGTGCAGAACGGCCTCTACGGCGGCCCGGTGGATGTGAACAGCGCCAAGACGGTCATGGGCAGCCTTGACCTCAAGCCGGACGATAAAACCTGGATCAATTTGATCGGCTTCGGCGGCGACGGCGTGCCGGTCAGCAAGACTTTGATCGGCGGCTCGATCCTGGCCGGACGGAAGTTCACCGACAAAATCGGCACGGGCTTCGAATTCGACTACTTCCACTTCGACAACAAACCGGCACCGAATGCCGACTTGTGGTCCATTGGCGGATGGATTTGGTACGACTTCACGCCCAAGGTCGGGGTCGCGTTCCGCGCTGAATTCCTCGATGATCCGGACGGTTTCGGGATCAAGGGTGTCGGATTGCCCGGGGCCAGCCGTGCCGGCAGCGCAATTCTTTCGCCGGATGCCAATGGCAATCTCTCCAGTTTCACTGTCACGCTGAACCTGAAACCCACGCCGAACATCAAAATCCAGCCGGAAGTGCGGTATGACCATACCTCCTACACCGGCGGATTCGATGGCAAGAAGGACCGTGTGACCATAGGTGCCGGTGTCTCTTATCTCTTTTAACCAACCCTCAATTCAAAATTCATCCACAAATTAAACCAAAAATAAAACCATGAAAAAATATCTGATTACTCTCGCTGTCTGCGCCACCACCCTGGCCGGAAGCCTGATTGGCCGCGCAGAGGACACCGTCAAAGTCGGCATTCTGCATTCACTCAGCGGCACGATGGCCATCAGCGAAACGTCGCTCAAGGACGTGCTGCTGTTTACCTTCGATGAAATCAACGCCAAGGGCGGCGTGTTAGGCAAGAAAATCGAACCGGTCATTGTGGATCCTGCATCCAATTGGCCGTTGTTCGCGGAGAAAGCCGAGCAATTGCTGGTCAAGGACAAGGTGGCGGTGGTGTTCGGCTGCTGGACTTCGGTCAGCCGGAAATCGGTCCTGCCGGTGTTCGAGAAATACAACGGGATGCTGTTCTATCCCGTGCAGTATGAGGGCGAGGAATTGTCGAAGAACATCTTCTACACCGCCGAAGCAGTCAACCAGCAGGCCATTCCGGCAGTGGATTACATGCTTGCCGACGGGAAGAAGAAATTCTACCTGCTCGGCTCGGATTACGTCTATCCGCGAACGACCAACAAGATTCTCAAGAAATATTTGAAGTCCAAGGGCATTCCGGACGCGGATATTGTGGAGATCTACACGCCGTTCGGACATACGGATTACCAGACCATTGTGTCGGAAATCAAAAAGTTCTCCGCCGGCGGCAGCGCCTGTGTCATCAGCACCCTGAATGGCGACACCAATGTGCCGTTCTTCAAGGAATTCGCCAATGCCGGCCTCACCTCGGAAAATTGCCCGGTGGTTTCCTTCAGCTTGTCGGAAGACGAATTCCGCAGCCTGCCGACGAAGGACCTCGTCGGTCACCTCGGCTGCTGGACCTATTTCATGTCCTTGGACACGGCGGAAAACAAGGTGTTCGTGGCTGATTTCAAGAAGTGGCTGGTGACCGCTCCGTCCGGCGTGGAAAAGAAAAACCGCGTGACCTGCAGCCCGATGAACCTCTCGCGGACGGGAGTTTATCTCTGGAAACAAGCGGTCGAGAAGGCCGGTTCCTTTGACGTGGACAAGGTGCGCGAAGCTCTCTACGGACAGAAATTCAAGGCGCCGGAAGGTGAAGTGACGATGCAGGAGAACCATCACCTCATCAACCCGGTGTTCATCGGCGAGACCCAGGCTAATGGCCAGTTCAAAATCATCAAGTCGCTCGGACCGGTCGCGGGTGAACCGTTCAGCGATAAATTCCTCGGCAAGGATTAAACATCTTCCTCTGGTCGTTACTGCAAAACAGGGGACGGAGGTTGTGCATTCCTCCGTCCCCTGACTGATTAAACAGCCTTTTGTGAATTAAATGATGATTACCGATGGCTTTGGATTCTTGAAAAGGCTGACTGCTGTCTTTGGACGGCAGTTTTGTTTATGGCTGGCGATGAGCTGCATGGTTCCCAACGCCCAGGGCGCCGAACCCCGCGCCTTGCTCGTCGAGGCGATGACCACCAATGACCTCAGCGCCCAGATCGCGTTGATTCAAAAACTGACCGATTCCCCGGATCCGCTCATCGCGCAGGCGCTCGCAGCGTGGCGTCAAGGTGGTGTTTATTTATATGATGCCGGAGATAATCTAAAAGTTCCCTTTCTATTGGATGCCAACGCCGACGCATCCGGTAAAAGCCGCGGCATCCAGATTGCCACCGGCGAATCGATTAAAGATGCCGCCGGCCAGCCCCTGCTGTTTCTGCCCTCGGATTTGACGGCGGTGGATACCACCTCGAAATTGCGCAAAGCCATCAAGACAACCCTCGACGTGCTGGCGCTCTCCAGTCCGAATTCCAATTTCCGGCGTGATGCCGCCTCCAAGCTCGGCCAGGCTCAAAATGCGGAATATCTTCCCCATTTCGAGGCGCGCCTGGCCTCGGAAAAAATACCCGACGTCCGCAAAGCCTTGGAGGAAGCCATCGCCATCACGCAACTGGCCTCCGACAAACCCGAAGTCCGCCTGGCCGCGGTGAAAAAACTGGGGGAACTCCGCTCCATCCCCGCTTTGGATTTGATTATCAAGCTGGAAGCGGCAGCTAAAGCGGATGAGAAAGCGTATCCGTCGGGCATGGCTGCCGCGGCAGCGGGCGCCAGAAAGATCATCGAGCAACACATCGCGTTCGGCACTTTCATCGGCACCTGTTTTCGCGGACTAAGCCTGAGCGCCGTGCTGCTCGTGGCGGCCATTGGCCTGGCCATCACTTTCGGCCTGATGGGTATCATCAACATGGCGCACGGGGAGATGATCATGATTGGGGCCTATAGCGCCTATATCGCGCAAAACATTTTTGTGAAATGGTTCGGAGAGGGCACGTCCGGTTTCAATTGGTATTTTGTGGCGGCGCTGCCACTGTCGTTTATCACCGCCGGGCTCGTTGGTGTGCTGCTGGAACGCGGCATTATTCGTTTTCTCTACAAGCGTCCGCTGGAATCGTTGCTCGCCACCTGGGGCGTGAGCCTCGTGTTGCAACAAGCGATGCGCGCCATTTTCGGCGCGGCGAACGTGCAGGTTTATTCGCCGAGCTGGCTCAGCGGCAACATTACTTATGCGGACGTCACGTTCGCTTACAACCGGATTTTTGTGATCGGGTTTGCCGTGGCCATCGTGGTGTTCACCTGGCTCCTGTTGACGAAGACCTCGCTTGGCCTGCAAGTGCGCGCGCTCATGCAAAACCGCCAGATGGCGGCCTGCATGGGGGTGCGCACGGACCGCGTAAACATGGCCACCTTTGCGTTTGGTTCGGGACTGGCGGGCATGGCGGGCGCGTGTCTCTCGCAGATTGGCAACATCGGTCCCAGCCTGGGCCAAAGCCACATCGTGGATTGCTTCATGGTGGTGGTGCTCGGCGGTGTGGGGAATTTATTTGGCACGGTTTCGGCCGCGTTGGGGATTGGGGTCACGGACCAGGTGCTGCAACCACATTTCGGCGCGGTGCTCGGCAAAATCATCGTGCTGTCCGCCATCATCCTCTTTTTGCAATGGCGACCGGCCGGTTTATTTGCCACGCGCGGACGGGGGTTGGAAGGATGAGCATAAAACGCCTGCTGTCCAAAACGGAAACCATCAGCCTGTGTATTGGCTTTTTCGTCATCCTGGTGGTCCTGCCTTTTCTCAATGCTTTTTTTCCGGAGAATCATCCACTGCATGTCAGCGCCTTTACGCTCACTCTGCTCAGCAAATATCTCTGCTATGCCGTGCTGGCGTTGAGCGTGGATTTGCTGTGGGGTTACACCGGTCTTTTAAGCCTCGGCCAATGCCTTTTCTTCTCGCTGGGCGGTTACGCGCTGGGCATGTATTTGATGCTGAAAATCGGACCGCGCGGCCAATACCACACCAACCTGCCGGATTTCATGGTCTTTCTGGAATTCCCCAAGCGCTTTCCGGAAACTGGTGGTTTGCCGCCGCATTGGATCCCGTTCCAACATTTCTGGTTCGCCGCCGCCGCCGTGGTCTGGGTGCCGGCGCTGGTGGCCCTGATCTTTGGGTTCCTGGCGTTTCGTTCACGCATCAAAGGGGTTTACTTTTCCATCCTGACCCAGGCATTGACGTATGCCGCCTGCCTGATGTTCTTCCGCAATGACTTCACCTTCGGCGGCAACAACGGTCTGACGGACTTCAAGGAAATCCTCGGCTGCGAGTTGAATGCGCCAAGTACACGCCGCGCGCTGTTCATCGCCACCGGCCTGTTGTTGCTCGGTTCGTACCTGCTGTGCCGCTGGCTCACGATCACGCGCTTTGGCAAAATCCAGCGCGCCATCCGTGACAGCGAAAACCGCGTGCTTTTTTCCGGTTATGCGACCGCCAATTTCAAGTTGTTCGTGTTTGTGCTGGCGGCAGTCATCGCCTCGCTCGGCGGCGCGTTATTTGTGCCGCAGGTCGGTATCATTAATCCAAGCGAAATGGGGACCGATAAATCACTTGAAGCAGTCGTATGGGTGGCGGTCGGCGGGCGCGGCACGCTAATCGGCCCAATCCTTGGGGCGATTGGCGTGAACTGGCTGAAGAGTTACGCCACGCATTCCATGCCGGAATATTGGAACTATATTCTCGGCGGATTATTCATTGTGATGACCGTGTTTTTTCCGAAGGGCATTGTGGGAATACCGGGTCAGGTGCGCGCCCTGCACCAGCGCTGGGCGGCAACGCACGAGACAGAGCCGGCGATTGAAACCGGCATGGTTGCGCCGGTGATTGTGGCCAACCCGGAGGAAAAACCATGATTGAGCGCACCAACCTGAACCCGCAGCACAAGGAATTCATTCTTACCCTGGAGGGCGTCAATAAGACGTTCGACGGCTTCAAGGCCATCTCCGCCCTCAATTTCTACATGGATACGGGGGAATTGCGCACGATCATCGGCCCCAACGGCGCGGGCAAGAGCACCATGATGGATCTCATCACCGGCCGGACGCAGCCGGACAGCGGCCGGATTGAGTTTGGCAAGAATACCGACCTGACCCGGCTCAATGAATATCAGATTAACCGGCTCGGCATCGGGCGTAAATTTCAGACGCCCTCGGTTTACATTGACCATACCGTATTCGAAAACATTCTACTTTCGCTGCCGGGTACGCGCAGTGTTTGGGAAGCGTTGTTCTCGCGTGTCACTCCGGCGCAGCGCGACCGCATCCAGCAGATTCTGACCACCATCCGCTTGCAGGATAAGGGGGAAGTAAAAGCCGGAACACTCGCGCACGGGCAAAAGCAATGGCTGGAGATCGGCATGTTGCTGGCGCAGGATGCCAAGCTGTTGCTCGTCGATGAACCGGCGGCCGGGATGACGGATGAGGAAACGGCCCGCACCGGCGAACTCCTGCTCAGCCTCGCCGGCCAGCATAGCATTATTGTCATCGAGCACGACATGGCCTTTGTGCGGCAAATAGCCAGCAAGGTCACCGTGTTGCACCAGGGAACGGTGCTTTGCGAAGGAACGGTCGATGAAGTGCAGAGCAATGAAAGAGTCATTGAAGTTTATCTGGGCCGGAAACATGAGCCGAAAAAAACATTGTGACGAACACGACCAACATGCTGACGGTTTCCAAGTTGAATGCGGCTTACGACGGCTCGCAAATTTTACGCAATGTCTCCATCACCGTGCCGGAGCGGCAGGTGGTCACGCTGATGGGCCGCAATGGGGTCGGCAAGACGACCACGCTGAAGTGCATTGTCGGACTGGTCAAGCCGGTGAGCGGAGACATCGGACTGGCGGGTTCGTCGCTCAACGGGTTTCGGACGGATGAGCGCGCCCGCAGCGGCATTGGCTATGTGCCGCAGGGGCGGGATATTTTCCCCAACCTGACGGTGTGGGAAAATTTGCAAATCAGCCTGGTGGTGCATGGCCGCAAACCCAATGGCCAGGTCGATCGTGTGCTCGAGCTTTTTCCAGTGCTCAAGGAAATGCTCAAACGCAAGGGCGGCGTGCTGAGCGGCGGCCAGCAGCAGCAACTGGCCATTGCACGCGCCATGTTGACGGACCCAAAAATTTTGATCCTCGACGAACCGACGGAAGGCATTCAACCGAACATCATCGACCAAATTGGCGATACCCTTTTGAAGATCCGGAAGGAAGGCAAGGTCAGCATCCTGCTCGTCGAACAGTATCTCGATTTCTGCCTGGGCGTGGCGGACAGCTTTTACGTCATGGACCGTGGCGCGATTGTGGCGGAGGGGCCGATTGCCAACCTGAACGAAGGCATCGTCAGGAAATACTTGACGGTATGACCCCGGCGGCGAAACCATTCATACGCGCCTCGCATTGATGGTGAAGAGGCTGAGCTTATGAGTTTGCTGGCCACCAAAACGGAGACGCCGCGAGTCCGTGCCGGACGCGGCCATCTGGAAGTCAAAGTCGTTTCCGGCCAGAGCGCGGCAACCTCGGCTGGCGCGACCAGCCCGTTAAAACTGCTGATTCCACGTCCCCGCGGACCAAGCGTTTGGGCCTACCTGAGCAGCTTTGGCGGCGGACTCGTCGCAGGAGATGAAATCAGCCTTAATATTGATTTGGGTGAGCAGGCGCGTTGTTTTGTCAGCACGCAGGCTTCGACCAAGGTGTATCGCAACCCTGATTCCCTGCCCTGCGGTCATCAACTCAAGGCGAATCTGGGCGGTGGTTCACTGCTGGTGCTCGCGCCCGACCCGGTGCAGGCCTATGCCGGTTCCCGTTACACGCAACGGCAGGAGTTTCATTTGCAAAGCGGCAGCGGACTGGTCCTGGTGGATTGGTTCTGTTCCGGTCGCGCCGCCTGCGGGGAGCGTTGGGCATTTAACCACTTTCAAAGCCGCAACGATGTATTCGTGGAAGGCAAACGCACCTTTATTGATTCGCTGTTGATTGATCCGACCGATGGGTCGCTCGAAAATTCCCAGCGCATGGGACGCTTTAATTGTCTGGCGCTCGTCTTGCTCATCGGCGAGCCGTTGCGGGCCGCCGCCGCCCGCATGCTGGAGGATGTGTCGGCCCAGAAGGTGGCGCGGCGGCCGTCACTCGTTTGCAGCGCCAGCCCCGTGGCGGGTGGCGTGTTGGTTCGATTTGCGGGTGAGCAGGTGGAAGCGGTGGGGCGGGAAATTCACCGGCATCTTGCCTTCCTCACCGAACTCTTGCACGATGATCCCTGGTCCCGGAAATGGTAACCACTGACAAATTAAAATCATAAATTTCCATGCATCTCTCTCCTCGTGAAATTGACAAGCTCCTGCTGCACAACGCCGGTTTTCTCGCCCAGAAACGGCTCGCGCGCGGCGTGCGGCTGAATTATCCTGAAGCCGTGGCGCTCATCGCCACGCAACTGCTGGAATTTATCCGCGACGGCCGCCGGGTGGCCGAACTCATGAATTTGGGCCGCCAATTCCTGGGCCGGAATCAAGTCATGTCCGGCGTGCCGGAAATGATTGCCGAGGTGCAGGTGGAAGGCACATTTCCCGACGGCACAAAACTGGTCACGGTGTATCATCCGGTCGCCTCCGAAAACGGTAATTTAACCCTGGCGCTGTATGGCAGTTTTCTGCCGGTGCCGGATGTTTCCGTTTTCAAACCGGATGCCGACGCAACCGAAGGCGAACCCGGCGCTTACCAGGTGCAGGAGGGTGAACTGGAATTGAATGGCGGTCGGGAAAGCATTTCCCTCGCGGTGACAAACCTTGGCGACCGGCCGGTGCAGGTCGGCAGTCATTATCATTTTATTGAAACCAACGCCCAGTTGCGATTCGACCGGGAAGCGGCCTACGGGAAGCGGCTCGATATTCCCGCGGGCACGGCAGTGCGCTTTGAGCCCGGTGAGACGAAAACCGTGCGGCTGGTCGATATTGCCGGCCAGCGGGTCATTCGTGGCGGCAATAACCTGGCCGATGGACCGGTTACTCCCGAAAATAAAAAAGCCACAATGGCGCGGGTCAAAGCGGCGGGTTTCGCCCATCAAAAGGATTAGTCATGGCACACAAAATGAAACGCTCCCACTACGCCGAGATGTTCGGACCCACAACCGGGGACCGGGTGAAGCTCGGCGACACCTCACTCACGCTGGAAGTGGAGCATGACCACACGGTTTACGGCGATGAATGCAAATTCGGCGGCGGCAAGGTGCTGCGCGAAGGGATGGGCCAGGCGGCGGGCGTGGGCCAGGCCGAAGCGCTGGATTGCGTGATTACCAACGCGCTGGTGGTGGACCATACCGGAATTTACAAGGCGGATATTGGCATCAAGGATGGATTGATTGCGGGCATCGGCAAGGCCGGCAATCCGGATGTGATGGCGGGAGTTACACCGGGAATGATTGTGGGTGTGACCACCGAAGTCATCGCTGGCGAGGGACAGATTTTAACGGCGGGCGGCATCGACACCCATATCCATTTCATTTGTCCGCAGCAGGCATTCGAAGCCATCGCGGCGGGCCTCACCACGATGGTCGGCGGCGGAACGGGACCGGCGACCGGCACCTGTGCGACGACCTGCACGCCAGGCGCGAATCATATTCGCATGATGTTGCAGGCGACGGATGCCTTGCCGCTGAATTTTGGTTTCACCGGCAAGGGCAACACGGCGTTGCCGGAAGGTTTGCCGGAACAAATTCTTGGCGGCGCCATTGGCCTCAAACTCCATGAAGATTGGGGCACGACACCCGCCGCGATTGATTGCTGCCTGCGCATTGCCGACGAATACGATGTGCAGGTGACCATTCACACGGACACGCTGAATGAATCGGGTTTTGTGGATGCCACCATCGCCGCGCTTAAGGGTCGCACCATCCACACGTATCATTCCGAGGGCGCGGGCGGCGGTCATGCGCCGGACATCATCCGCATTTGCAGTGAGCCAAATGTGCTGCCAAGTTCCACGAATCCGACGCGGCCGTACACGGTCAACACCATCGACGAACATCTGGACATGCTGATGGTCTGCCATCATCTCGATGCCAGTCTGCCCGAGGATGTGGCGTTCGCCGAAAGCCGCATTCGCGGTGAGACCATCGCGGCGGAGGATATTTTGCACGACCTTGGTGCAATCAGCATGATGAGCTCCGACTCGCAGGCGATGGGGCGCATCGGTGAAGTCATCACGCGGACCTGGCAGACGGCGGACAAGATGCGCCGCCAGCGGGGTGCTTTGCCGGGTGAGCAGCGCGGCAACGATAACTTGCGCATCAAGCGTTACATTTCCAAATACACCATCAATCCGGCCATTTCGCATGGGATGTCGCATCTAATCGGCTCGGTGGAAGTGGGGAAACTTGCCGATCTGGTGCTGTGGAAGCCGGCGTTTTTTGGAGCCAAACCGGAAATGGTGATTAAGGGCGGCATCATTGCGTGGTCACAGATGGGCGATCCCAATGCCTCGATCCCGACGCCGCAACCAGTGTTCATGCGGCCAATGTTTGGGGCTTTTGGCGGCGCGGCGGGGCCCATTTCCATCAGCTTCGTGAGCCAGCTCTGCAAGGAGAAGGGAACTGTGGCGGGTTATGGATTGACCAAGCGCATCGAGGCGGTGCGCGGTTGCCGCAACATCGGCAAAAAGGACATGAAATGGAACGATGCCACGCCGGGCATCACAGTGGATCCCGAGACTTATGAAGTGAAAGCCGACGGCGAATTGCTGGTTTGCGAACCGGCCAAGGTGCTGCCGCTCGCGCAACGCTATTCACTTTTCTAACGCTGTGTTTGCGCGCCTTCAAAATTTGTCTTCGGTCCCGCCGTTTGCCGGTGCGGCAAATGCCGAAGCAGGAACAAAAGAGGGATGGCTGCTGTGGCAATTGGCGGATTCGGCGTTTCCAACGGGAGGTTTCGCGCACTCAGGCGGAGTTGAGGCCGCGTGGCAGCATGGTGAATTGCGGAGCAGCGCGGAATTGGAAGCCTTCACCGAAGCCAGCCTGGATCAGTTTGGACACAGTTCCCTGCCCTTCATGCTGGCGACGCATGAGAGTCCGGAAAAGCTCACTGAGTTGGACGAGCTGTGCGAAGCCTTTACCACCAACCATGTGGCGAATCGCGCCAGCCGACTCCAGGGACAAGCATTGCTGTCATCGGCGGAGCGCATTTTTTCTTTGCCCTCACTCAAAGAGTTAAGGCACTCCGCCGGGCATCAACCGCCTTACAGCCATCTGGCGCCGGTTTTTGGCGTGGTAACCCGCGCGCTTGAAATCAGCCGCGAACCGGCGTCCCGCTTATTTTTCTTTTTACATTTACGGGGATTACTGGCGAGCGCGGTGCGACTGGGCATTGTGGGGCCAATGGAGGCGCAGACAATGCAACAGCGACTGGGAACGCGGGCGGAAGCCGTGTTGGTTCGCTGCCGCGAATTGTCAATCGACGAAATCGCGCAGACGGCGCCGCTGCTCGAAATTTGGCAGGGGGCGCAGGACCGGTTGTATTCCCGGTTATTTCAAAGCTGAAAACGAAAGAGACTATGAGCATGGGTCATCATCACGAGCATGGGGCCAACGGCCACACGCACGAACACCTGGATCATCCCGGACATTTTCAAGATCGCGAAAAAGCCTTGTCGCGCGACTTCAGCCAGCGCGCGTTCACCGTGGGCGTGGGCGGTCCCGTGGGCAGCGGCAAAACCGCGCTCATGCTGGCCTTGTGCCAGAAACTGCGGCACCAGCGGAACATCGCCGCAGTGACCAATGACATTTTTACGAAGGAAGATGGGGAATTCCTTATCCGACATGAGGCCTTGGCAGCGGAGCGAATCCGCGCGGTAGAAACCGGCGGTTGCCCGCATGCGGCGATACGCGAGGATATTTCGGCGAATTTGCTGGCCTTGGAGGAACTGCACCGCCGATTTAACACAGAGTTGCTGCTGATTGAGTCAGGGGGCGACAACCTTGCTGCGCATTTCAGCCGGGAACTGGCGGACTTTACCATTTACGTGATTGATGTTGCCGGCGGGGACAAGGTGCCGCGCAAAGGCGGCCCGGGCATCACGCAATCCGATCTCCTGGTGATCAACAAAACCGACTTGGCCGAGGCGGTAGGCGCGGACCTAAGCGTGATGGAGCGCGATGCCCATGCCATGCGCGGCGATGGACCAGTCATCTTCGCACAAGTACGGCATGGCAAAGGTGTGGACGCCATCCTGGACCAGGTCATTCACGCCTGGCAACACGCCACGGCAAAACCGCACGCACACTGACTTCTTTTGATAATCCGCCTTTGCCCCGACAAGGGAAAGTTGCTTTTTATCCACCTTGCCTAGGAGTTGACGGCTGGCGGCTGGCGAATTACCGCATTAGCCGGCCTAAGAGGCATGGCCCACAATAAAGTTCCCTCTCGTTTGCACCATTCGGAGCCCTTTTTTCCGGAACGATGACGTGCGTTTGGTTTTCCCCTGTCGCGCAATAATTGGTGGTGTGAATTTTTTTGACGCTTGCGCGGAAGCAATTTCAAAGGCCAGAAACGCTGAACCCGCGTGCTTGGCACAAGGCAAGCTGAAAGGCGGGAGAACATGACTTCAGCAACGCAATCGATGCAGGCTGTATTGGGATGCAATCGGGAACCCGCTTGATTTGCAAGAGAGGTTTGAGCGCCAGCGTGAAGCAGTAACAAGACCATAACCACACCTGACCATGACGACTAAAACAACTAACAAGCATTTGAAATTAAACTCCCCCTTGAAACTGGGATTGAACTGGGCCTTGGCGGCCACTGCCATTTTTTCGGCAGCGGCCTTGCCAGTGATGGCCGAAGATGCCCCGCCACCCAAGGTGCACATTTTAGCCGACCTGGAATTTGCCAATGAATACCTGACCCCGCGCGGTCTCATTGTGGTGAATCAGGGGTTGACCATCCAACCGCTGGTGCTGGGCCTGGTGAATGTTTACAAGGGCGATTCTTTTATCAATGACGTGACGCTGGTACCCGGCGTCTGGGCCGATCTGGCGACCGCAATCAATGGACCGCGTCCGGGCTTTGCCTATTCCGTGCCGGTGACCGGCCAGAACTCCAAAGGCTACCTGAATGAAATTGATCCCATTCTTGGCGTCAGCACCACGTTCGCGAAGGATTACACGCTGAGCTTCACGTACACGGCCTTCATCAGCCAGCTTGGGGAATATCCCACCTCGCAACATCTGGAAACCAAGTTTACCTACAACGACAGCGGCATTTTGAAAGCGTTTGCGTTGCATCCCACGGTCATTTACTGGCAGGAACTGCGCAACAAAGCCACGGTGGGTCCCATCGCCGGGAACCGCACCGGTGGTTACTTTGATCTGGGCATTTCACCCGGTTACACCTTTGAGAAGGCCGGCCATCTGAAGGTGGAACTGCCCATCCGCACTTTAATTCCCGTCGATGACCGGTTTTACGGCCGTTCCGGCATTGGATTGTACGAAGTGGGAATCAAGGGAACCCTGCCCCTCGACTTTATGCCAAAGGGCTATGGCGGCTGGAGTTTCCATGCGGGCGTCAAGTATATGCGCTTTCTGAACGACAACCTGATCACCATGAATAATTCCGGATTCCTGGCCGAGCCGCCCGGCAGCCACAAGAAGGATACGGTGCAGGTCTATGCAGGCATCTCCACCTTCTTTTGATCCGCTGTTAAGACCAATTAATTTCTAATTCATGAAAACCATTTTACGTTCATTTTTCATCACCGTGGCGGGCTTCGCGGTGGCCGCGAATCTGCTCGCGGAAGATGCCAAAGTTGTCGCCGGGTTCATTTATGTCGGCCCCAAGGACGACTACGGCTACAACCAGGCGCACGCGGAAGGCAAAATCGGCGTTTCCAAACTCGCCTGGGTCAAGAGCGTTGAGGAAGCCAGCGTGCCGGAAACGACCGCCGTGCAGGAAACCATGCGCAACATGATCAACCTCGACGGGGCGACCATGCTGTTCCCGACTTCGTTTGGATATTTCAACCCCCACATTCTGAAAGTGGCCAAGCAATATCCCAAAGTGCAGTTCTTCCATTGCGGTGGTCTTTACACCGAAGGCAAGGACCCGAAAAACGTGGGCAGTTACTTTGGTTACATCGACGAAGCCGAATATCTCTGCGGCATTGTGGCGGCCTACACCTCGAAATCCGGCAAACTGGGATTCATTGCGGCCAAGCCGATTCCCCAGGTCTTGCGCAACATCAACAGCTTCGCCCTTGGCGCGCTGAGCGTGAAATCAAATATCACCGTGCAAGTCGTGTTTACGGGTGATTGGTCCATGCCGGTGAAGGAGGCGGAATCCGCCACCAGCCTGATTGATCAGGGCATCGATGTGCTCACCTGCCATGTGGACAGTCCCAAGGTGATTATCGAGACGGCGGAACGGCGCGGGATTTATGTCTGCGGTTACCACGCCAACGGCGCGGCGCTCGCGCCCAAGGGCTATCTCACCGGCGCGGAATGGGATTGGACCAAGGTCTATTCCGATTACGCCACCTGGGTGAAAGAGGGCAAGAGCCTGTCCGCCGGCACGATTCCGCACCTGATTCGCGGTGGTTTGAAGGATGGCTTCGTGAAATTGTCGCCCTACGGACCTGCGGTCAGTGACGAGGCAAAGAAGGATGCCGAAGCTGCCAAAGCCAAGTTCATGGATGGCACCATGGTCGTTTACAAGGGGCCGCTCAAGGACAACACCGGCAAAGTGGTGATCCCCGAGGGCACGGAAATGAAACAGCAGGACATCAACCTGGAAAAGATGGACTGGCTGGTTGAAGGAGTTTTGGGCAGCACCAAGAGTTGAAGTATTTGGCCGCAGGACTGGCTTCCCCGGCGGGAGATGCGCCAGGGAACCAGTTCTGCGGCGCGGCTGGAGGGACAAAGTATCGAATTCAAGACTGCGCAACTAGAATATGCCCGTTGAAACCGAACAAACCACCGCCGCCGTCCAATCGGTCGCATTGCCTGCCGCCAAGCGAGGGTTCAAACTCCCCGCCAACTGGCGCAACGGTGCGGAAGCGATAGTAATGCCGGTTGCGGCGGTGACTGTGGCTCTGGCATTGTTCGGCGTGTTCTGCACGCTGCAGGGCGCGAATGCATTTTCGGTTTATGCCGCCATCAACCGCGCGGCGTTTGGCAGTTGGTATTCCTTTCAAAACACATTATTGCGCGCTGCGCCGCTGATGTTGGCGGCGCTCTGCACCGCCTTGCCCGCGCGGTTGGGGTATGTGGTGATCGGGAACGAAGGGGCGCTGGTTGTGGGCGGGCTTGGCGCAGTTGCCGCCGGCTTGCTGGTGGCCACTTGGCCGCCGTTGCTGGTGCTTACCGCGATGGCCGTAACCGGGATGATTTGCGGAGGACTTTGGATCGCGACGGTGGGCGCGTTGAAATATTATCGCGGCGTCAACGAAACCATCAGCAGCCTGCTGATGAATTACATCGGCATCGCCTTGCTGAAATATCTCGTCAATGGCCCGATGAAAGACCCGAGCAGCCTGAACAAACCTTCGAGCTACCCGATTGCCGATGAAAACATGTTGCAGCCGATTCCCGGCACGAACATTCACTGGGGTCTCGCATATGGAATCGTTGCCTGCCTGATTGCGTGGTTTCTCATGGAGCACACCACCTTTGGATTTAAAGCCAAGGTGATTGGCGGCAACATCCGCGCGGCGCGCATCGCCGGATTGTCCGTGGGCGCCATCAGCTTGATCACCTGTTTTCTGGGCGGCGCGGCGGCGGGCCTGGCCGGCATGGTTGAAGTGGCGGCGGTGCATGGACGCGCCAATGAATCGCTCAACGCATTTTACGGTTACAGCAGCATTCTGGTGGCGTTCGTCGCGCGTCAGCACGGGTTCGCCACCATCCTGGTGGCGACATTGCTGGGCGGCATCCTGGCCAGCGGCGGCATTTTACAACGCAACTTTCAACTGCCGGACGCGACGATCCTGGTTTTTCAGGGCCTGGTGTTCCTGGTGATTCTGTTCAGTGATTCGTTGTACGGAAAGTTCCGCATTTTTCAGGAGCAAAAAGCATGAAAACAACCACTGCCAGTTACGTGGACTTCAATAAATTTTGCCGGAGTGGACAAAACCGCGATTTGCTGACCAATCATGACTGGCAACGCAACGTGCAGTTTTTAACTGCGGCGTGCGAAGCAAACCAGTTGCGCGCGGGCCGCGCGACCAAACCGGTGAGGCGTCGATGATTACGGAATCGATTGGCTGGTGGGGCGTGACGCTGGCGGTCTTGGCCGGGGCAGTTCGTGGCGGAACACCTTTTCTGCTCGTCAGCCTGGGGGAATGTCTTACCGAAAAAAGCGGCAAGATCAATCTCGGCCTCGAAGGCACGCTACTGCTCGGCGCTATGAGCGCCTACGCGGTTTCCTACAAGACCGGCAGTCCGTGGCTTGGAGTGTTGGCGTCCGCCATGGCGGGCATGCTCCTGGGCTGCATTCACGCCTGGCTGGTGCAGAAACCGAAGGTGAACGACGTCGCCGTGGGTATTGCCATGATGTTGTTCGGCAGTGGTCTGGCATTTTACTTTGGCAAACCATACATCAACCCCAGCGCCCCGCAATTGCCTGCGCTACAACTCGGCGGTTGGAGCGGCGTGCCGCAAATCAAAGCCGCCCTGAAGATCAGCCCTCTGTTCATTCTCGGTGTCGGCCTCGCCTTCGCGCTGAACTGGTTTTTTAAATCGACGCGCTGGGGATTGCAGATTCGCGCGGTCGGCGATTCGCCCGCGTCGGCGCGCGCGATGGGCATTTCGGTTGTGCGGACGCGCTTTATCGCCATTGTAGCGGGGAGCTCCCTTGCCGGGCTGGGTGGGGCGCATCTCTCGCTGTTTTACCCCGGCGCCTGGACGGAGCTGATTTCCAGCGGCCAGGGATTGATGGCGGTGGCGCTTGTCATTTTCGCGCGCTGGAACCCGCTGCACTGTCTCTATGCCTCGCTGCTGTTTGGCGGCGCGCAGGCCATCGGCCCCGCGCTGCAAGCTGTCGGTGTCACGGGCGGCTATTATCTTTGGAACGCCTCGCCCTATTTTCTGACGCTCGTCGTGATGGTGCTCACCTGTTCGCGCAAGCGAACGTTGGTGGGAGCGCCGGGGTCGCTGGGAGCAACAGGTTAATTATGAGCATCATGATAATTACCCGCATCAATCACGCAATCTGTAAAACATGACCACACGTTTTGTTAAATCCGATCCCTACCCTTACCCTTTCAACGGCGACCTCCGGCCCGATAACACGGTGCTGCTCATCATCGACATGCAGACCGATTTTTGCGGTTACGGCGGTTACGTGGACAAAATGGGCTACGACCTCTCGCTCACCCGCGCGCCCATCGAGCCGATTAAACGCGTGCTGACGGCCGCGCGCGCCAAGGGTTATCACGTTTTCCATACGCGCGAGGGGCATCGGCCGGACCTCGCCGATTTGCCGGAGAACAAGCGTTGGCGCAGCGCGCGCATCGGCGCGGGCATTGGCGAGAAAGGACCGTGCGGACGCATTCTAATTCGCGGCGAGGCGGGTTGGGACATCATTCCCGAACTCGCGCCGTTGCCGAATGAACCGGTCATCGACAAGCCTGGCAAGGGCTCGTTCTACGCCACTGATCTGAATTTGTTGCTCCAGCGACGCGGCATTCGGAACATTGTGCTTACCGGGATCACCACCGATGTGTGCGTGCACACGACGATGCGCGATGCCAATGATCGCGGTTATGAATGTCTCCTGCTCTCCGACTGCACCGGCGCGACCGATTACGGAAACTATCTCGCCGCATTGAAAATGATCCAGATGCAGGGCGGCGTGTTTGGCACGGTCACGGAATCAAAGCATTTTATTGAAGCCATCCAATGATCATCAGTGACATTGAAAATTCGGCGCAGCGGCTGGGTCCGCCGTCGCTGGAATTGGTGAACATCACCAAGCGATTTGGCACGTTCACCGCGGTGGACAAGGTGTCGCTGAAAATTCCGCCCGGCACGTTCCACGCATTGCTGGGCGAGAATGGGGCGGGCAAGAGCACTCTCGTGAAGTGCATCATGGGTTTCCATGCCGCGGATGAAGGGGACATCATCGTCAACCAGCATTCCCGGGAAATCCGCAGTCCGTATGATGCGTATAAACTCCGCATCGGAATGGTCTATCAGCATTTCACATTGGTGCCTTCGATGACGGCGGCGGAAAACCTGGTGCTTTCGCGTTCGGATACGCCGGCCGTGATTAATTGGAAGACGGAATACGCGCGGCTGGACGAGTTTATGCGGACCGCGCCGTTCCAGGTCGATTTGCACACACCTGCCGCACAACTGGCCGCCGGGCAAAAGCAAAAGGTGGAGATTCTCAAGCAGCTTTATCTCAAGAGCCGGTTGCTCATCCTGGATGAACCCACCTCTGTGTTGACGCCCGTGGAAGCGGATGAAGTGCTGGGATTGCTCAAGCAGATGGTGAAGGAGGGCAACCTGAGCGTGCTGCATATCACGCATAAATTCAAAGAGGTGATGGCTTTTGCGGATGAAATCACAGTTTTGCGGCGCGGCAAATTCGCGGGACGCGGCGCGGTGAAGGACCTCACGCCCGACGACATGGCAACCATGATGATGGGTGAACAACGCACGGCCAAAACCGTCGAGCGCGCTTCGCAGAGCAAGGGCAAGGCGGTGATTGAGGTCAAAGGAATTCGGGCGGATCGCGACAATGGCCTGGAAGCAGTGCGCGGAGTGAACCTGACAGTGCATGCGGGTGAGATTGTGGGCATCGCCGGCGTCTCGGGCAACGGGCAGCGGGAATTGGTGGAGGTACTCGCCGGACAGCGCGAGGCGACGGCGGGCGAGGTGGTGTTGCACGGGGAAGTTTATTGGGGCACACGCGGGGAGATGTTCGAACACCAGATTTTTTCACTGCCGGAAGAACCGTTGCGCAATGCCTGCGTGCCGCAAATGAGCGTGGCGGAGAACCTGGCCTTGCGAAACTTCGACCGGGCGCCGATGACCCGCGCCAAATGGGTTTTGAACCGGCGCGCCATGCGGGTGGCGGCGGACCAGTCCATCGCGCGGTTCAACATCAAGACCCGTTCGGCAGACACACCGATTGGCGATCTTTCCGGCGGCAACGTGCAACGCGCCGTGTTGGCGCGCGAACTCTCCTCCGGCACAGCCAAGGCGCTCATCGTGGCCAATCCCTGTTTTGGATTGGATTTTGTAGCGGTCGATTTCATTCACTCCCAAATTCTCGCGGCACGAAATCGCGGCGTGGCGGTGTTGTTGATTTGCGAGGATCTGGACGAGTTGCTGGAGCTCGCCGACCGGCTGGTCGTGATTTCCAACGGTTCCTTTGTCTTTGAGGGGCCGGCGGCCAATGCGGATATCAAGATGCTCGGCCAACATATGGCCGGACATTAAACCTGCCCATCAACCCGCTTGAGTCCCCTGCTTCATCATTTCCAATTTTCCGGCAAGTCCCGGGGAGACAATCCCAAATCACAATCTGCCTTGCAGCCGCGCCAGGAAATGGGTGCAATGGCCGGATGAACACT
This sequence comes from Pedosphaera sp., assembly GCA_028293325.1. Taxonomy (GTDB): domain Bacteria; phylum Verrucomicrobiota; class Verrucomicrobiia; order Limisphaerales; family Pedosphaeraceae; genus JAQGOT01. The sequence goes on from JAQGPA010000014.1 coordinate 36,910, forward strand.
GACGCATCAAAGCCCGGCAACAGTGCGGTCCCACCGCCCATGCGCATTGGGGCGCTGCCGCCGATTGTGATAAATGATTTCATTGCCCTGGCTGGGCGCGCGGAAGGATTGCGCTGGGAGCCGTTTCTGGATGGGGTGGATCGGCATTGGATTTACCGCGCGGATGAGGATGGGCCGGCTTGCGTGTTGATTCGCTTTCAACCGGGCTCGCGCGTGCCGCTGCATGAGCATGTGGGGTATGAGCACATTTTTGTTTTGAGCGGTTCACAGTCGGACAAGAACGGCACCCTCAAGGCCGGGAGCATGGTCATTAACCTGCCCGGCACGCGACACAGCATTGTGAGCGAAGAAGGCTGTTTCGTGCTGGCCATTTATGAAAAGAAGGTTCGCTTTCTGGAGTAGCACCAAGGACTGAAATTATGATCAAGGAAACGGGCATGGTTTTGCTGGCGGTTAACGGAACACTGATGCGCGGTTTGGAACTGAATCCGAATTTGCTGAATGTGGGCGCGAACTTCGTGGAGGAAACCAGCACGGAACCGGCCTATCGCATCTGGTCAATTGCCGACCGGCATCCGGCCATGCAACGATTTGCGACGGGAGGCGTTTCAGTGGCGGTGGAAATATGGGCAGTGCCGCCAGCAGGATTGGCCACGATTTTACAGCAGGAACCGCCGGGTTTGAGCATCGGCAAGGTAAAACTCGCCGACGGGCGGGAAGTGCTGGGCGTGTTGGGAGAAGCCATTCTGTGCGAAGGGCGGACAGAAATCACGCGCTGCGGGGGCTGGCGGGCTTACATTGCGGATAAGCCAAAGTAGGAGTTTTCCATTTGTGAATTGCACGAAAGCGGGAAAATGCATATATTGCAGCATCCGGTGGGTCACGGGATCCACATTTAAGGCGTTCGGAAATCGTGTGAGCAGGATGGCGCAAATCGAAACCTTCAAATCTTATCCTATATGAGAGGGAAAGCTCTTTTGTCTATTTTGGCTGGTGCGAGCTGGCTCGTGGCAGGCAGCGCGTATGCGGAGAACCAACCCCAAGGCAGTCTTATTGAACTTCACTCCTGCGAAGTGTATGCCGGCGGCTGCACGGTTTCCAGCGAAGCCCAGCAGGATTCTCGCTACATGCTTCAGGTCTGGGATTTTACGGGCGGTTCCTGGCAAGGCGTGGAGTTGAATGGGCTTAAAGTGGCGGTATTGGAGACCACTTCCACTGGAAATCTGGCTGACGCCGGTGCGCGGCCGGATCATTCGGTGGTTTACCTGCCGGACTCGGCCAATGCCGCGCAACAAGCCGCGCTTTTGGAATGGCTGAAGTCCAGGGATGCGCAGTTGGCGGCTTCGTCAATTCAAACGCATGTGGTGCCGGTCGCGGTGACCAGTTCTGATAGCGGGGTGAAGGTTACCGCCGGACAATTTGTCTCCCTACAGACGACGGCGATGGGCGAGTGCAAGGATCGCGTTTGCGGCGAGGAACTTTGGTATGAGCCGAGCATCAAGACTTCCCGCTTCACCGTGGCGCTGAATGGCGGATCGCAAGTCAACGAGCCACTTTTGCAATTAAAGTGGAGCGACCACGGCAAACGGAGCGTGTTTGTGGCGCGTTTCGGCGAGAGTGGGCTCGCCAAAAATACTTTTGTTAGTTCCTTGGAATGGTGCGGCCCTATTAAGGGTTTGTTCTGAGCATCAACTGGTTCCTTCTGCTGCAATTTTAGACCGATCTTACCCTGAGCACGGGACGAAGGTCCCGTGTGCGCAGTTATTCCTGACTGGTTCTTGACTTGAATAAGTTCGAGAGCTATGAAGGTAACCATCAACTTCCTTATACGCGTTGTATGAATGAATCAGAGCCTGCAAAGATCGGTCCCTTTTCCCGCCGCACATTTCTCAAGAGCTTGGGCACGACTGCGGTCGCTACCGCCGCAGTGCAAGCCCAAACCATGGCGGCGGAATTAGAGAAGGTTAACGCCGAAAAAACCATTGGTCCGGGCACGGTACCCGTCACGCTGAAAGTGAACGGGGAAATGCTCAAACTGCAACTGGAGCCACGCGTCACCCTGCTGGATGCATTGCGCAATTATTCAAGCCTGACCGGTTCGAAGGAAGGTTGCGATCGCGGCACCTGCGGCGCCTGCACGGTCATGATCAACGACGTGCCGGTTTACTCGTGCATGAAACTGGCCATTGAGGCGCAGGGACAGGCGATCACCACGGTTGAAGGCTTGGCAAAGAACGGCAAATTGACCAAGGTGCAACAGGCTTTTCTCAATCGGGACGCATTAATGTGCGGCTATTGCACGCCGGGATTTGTGATGAGCGTGACGGCGTTATTGAGGAAGAACCCGCATCCTACGGCAGATGATGTGCGCCACGCCTGTTCCGGGAATCTTTGCCGGTGCGGCACATATCCGCGCATCATGGAGGCCGCCTTTGAAGCTTCCGGCGTGGCGAAAGTGGCAATCAACAAGACGGAGGTAATTCCTTATGCCTGATCCAGCAAATCTCAGTTGGCCGAAGGAAACGAAGTATATCAGCAAAAGCACGCATCGTGTCGATGCGGCGCAAAAATTGACGGGTAAGGCGCGGTATTCCTCGGATATCCAGGCCGAAGGCTGGCTTTATGGCATGATTTTGCGGTCGAAATGGCCGGCGGCAAAAATCACGAACATTAATTTGGAGAAAGCGCTGCAGATTCCTGGAATCAAGGCCGCCATTCTGATCAAGGGCAACGAGCGGACCGTCCGTTATTACGGAGACGAAATCGCGGCGGTGGCGGGCACGACCAAGATTGCCTGCCTGGATGCCTTGAAGGCCATTGAAGTGACGGCGGAACCGCTGCCATATGTCGTCCACGAGGATGAGGCCAAAAAGCCTGACGCCCCCAAGGTTTGGGACGATGCGCCCAATCTTTCGAAGCCGAAGGTCACGGAGAAGGGCGAAGTGGACAAGGCGTTCAGCGAATGCGCGACGGTTGTGGAGGGATTTTACACGACACAGGTGCAATTGCATCATCCGATGGAGACGCACGGCAACACGGTGTCGTGGACGGACGAAGGCCTGACCGCCTACGCTTCGACACAGGGAATTACCAGTGTGAAGGATGGTTTTGCTGGCAGCCTTCAGTTGGAACAAAGCAAGGTGCGGGTCATCACCGAGTACATGGGCGGTGGATTCGGCGCCAAGTTTGGCTCGGGTGTTGAAGGCAAGGCGGCGGCGGAGTTGTCGAAGGCGGCGAAAGCACCGGTGCGTTTGATGCTGACGCGCTTTGACCAGGGACTAGCTGTGGGAAATCGTCCCTCCAGTTTTCAGAAAATAAAATTGGGCGCGAGCGCGGACGGAACTTTGCTCGCGTATCAATTGGATGCCTACGGCACAGCCGGTATCGGTGGCGGCGGTTCGTCCGAAGGCGGTGGTGGCGGGGCTAATTTTCCCGCGCCTTACATTTACCAGATTCCCAATACCCGCGTGAGCCAGGCTACAGTGGCCATTAATGCGGGTTCAGCACGGGCTTTTCGCGCGCCGGGAAATCCACCGGCGTCGTTTGGCATGGAATCGATCATGGACGATCTCGCGGTGAAGATGGGGATGGACCCGTTGGAATTGCGGGTGAAGAATGATCCCAATCCAGTGCGCCAGAAGGAATATGAAGTGGGCGGCAAGCGCGTGGGTTGGAAGGAGAAATATAAGAAGCCTGGCAGTTCGCCCGGCGTCATCAAGACCGGCATCGGCTGCGCGAGCGGCTCCTGGGGCGGCGGCGGCAGCAAGAAAACACAGGGTGAAGCCCAGATCAACCCGGACGGCAGCGTGGAAATACGCATGGGGGTGCAGGATTTGGGAACGGGCACCCGCACGGTTTTGGCGGTGGTTGCCGCGGAAGTTTTTGGGCTCAAGCCGGAGCAAATCACGGTCAAGGTCGGCGATACGAATTATCCGCCGGGCCCGGGCAGCGGCGGCAGCACGACCTGCGCGTCCATTTCACCGACGGCACTGGACACCTGCACCAACGCTTTGAACGAATTACAAAAGCAGACCGGCGTGGCGGATGCGCGTGGCGAGAATTGGTTTGCCGCGTGCAAGAAGCTGGGCGTCACCCCGTTGGTGGTGCAGGGCAAGTTCCAGGATGGCCTTTCCTCGCGCGGCGCGGGTGGTGTGCAATTTGCCGAGGTGGAGGTGGATACCGAGACCGGCCGGGTGACGGTGAAAAAGATGACCTGCATCCATGATTGCGGTTTAATCATGAATACGCTCACGCTGGAGAGCCAGATTTACGGCGGCACCATCATGGGGATGGGGTACGCGCTTTACGAAGAACGCGTGATGGACAAGCTCTCGGGCGCGTTGCTGAACCCGAATTTTGAGACTTACAAATTGACCGGCTTGTCCGACATGCCGGAGTTCGACATCGTGCTGATCAACATGCCCGAACGCGGGGTGATCGGCATCGGTGAACCGTCAGTGATCCCCTCGGCATCAGCCATCGCCAACGCCGTGGCCAACGCCCTGGGCGTGCGCATCAACAGTCTGCCCATTACGCCGGCGAAAGTGCTGGCCGCGCTGGGCAAAATACCTGCTCCTGTATCATGAAGGCATTTGAATACGCAACCGCACACTCCGTAAACTCCGCCCAGGAAATGGTGGCGGACAACGGCCAATACATCGCGGGCGGCAACGATCTCCTTGGCCTCCTCAAAGAATATATCGTTGACCCGAAAATCCTGGTCAGCGTCAAATCGCTGCCTGGACTGGACCGCGTGGAAACCGGTTCCAAGGTCTGGACCATCGGCACCAATGTGACGGTGGCGCAGATTGAGGACCATTCAGCCATCCGGAAGACCTTTCCCGGACTGGCGCAAGCCGCGGCGGAGGTGGGCTCGCAACAGATTCGCAACGTGGCCACGGTGGGTGGAAACATTTCGCAACATTCCCGCTGCTGGTATTTCCGGCATCGCGACGTGCTTTGCCTGAAGAAGGAAGGCGATATGTGTTATGCGCGGCATGGCGAGAATAAATATCACAGCCTGTTCACGGGGAACACGTGCATCAGCCCGGTGGTGTCGAATCTGGCGATTGCGTTTGCGGCGTTGGATGCCACGGCGGTCGTGCAGCGCGCGGGCAAGCCGGTGCGCATGAGCATGGCGGAGTTTTACGCGAAGGCGTTTGAGAATCCGACGGCGCACAATTCGCTAAACCCGGGGGATTTGGTGTTAAAGGTTGAGATTCCGACGACGCGGACCCACAGCGCCTACATGCAGACGAGCGAGAAGCATGAATTTGACTGGGCCCTGGTCAGTTGCGCCGCGGCGGCGAACATTACGAATGGCAAGCTCAGCAATGCGCGCGTGGCGTTGGGAAGCATTTCACCGGTGCCGCACCAGGTGGATGCCGCAAATGAATATCTGGAGGGCAAGACGCTGGACGAGGCAACGGTGACGCACGCAGCGGACATGATTTTGCATGGCGCAAAACCACATGAACACAACGGCTATAAAGTGCCGATGGCACATGCGCTGATCCGGCGCACGCTTCTTAAGCTGAACGCGTGAACCCATGAAACCGAACCTTTGCAAACATCTTCGGACGAAGGCCATGTATATGGACTCGATTGCCGACCAGGCTTTTGACGAGAAGGCAGCCGAGCACGCCTCGCCCTGCCATTTTTGGTGCAACCTGACGCAAACCGTCGTGGGCCAGGATGACCGTCCGGCGCATAAGGAGAGTTGTAATTCTTCGCGGCGCTGTTTTGAGGACTAAGTTGACGGTTACTCTCTTGAGCACTTCCGGTCGGACTGGCTGAGCTTTTGCGAGCCAACTTAAACTTCCGATCGCTCTTCTCATAGCTCTTCCCTGCCCGTAGAGTAGAATACACATGGGTATGACGCTTTATGAACTGATTCCGAAGAATGAACGTCCCGGCAATGATTTGTTGCTGGGGCGGTTTCTGGAGTATGTGGAGGGACGGAAACTGGAGCTTTATCCGGCGCAGGAGTCGGCCATCCTGGAGTTATACGAGGAGAAGAACGTCATTCTGAACACGCCGACGGGGTCGGGAAAGTCGTTGGTGGCGTCGGCGCTGCATTTCAAGGCCCTGGCACAGGGGCATCGCTCCATCTACACCTGCCCCATCAAAGCGCTGGTAAATGAGAAGTGGATGAGTCTCTGCCGCGATTTTGGGCCGGAGAATGTAGGGCTAAGCACGGGCGATGCCTCGGTGAACCAGAATGCGCCGATTTTATGCTGCACGGCGGAAATTTTGGCGAACATCGCCCTCCGCGAAGGCGCGCTGGCGAATGTGCAGGACGTGGTGATGGATGAGTTTCATTATTACGCCGACCGCGAACGAGGCGTGGCGTGGCAGGTGCCATTGTTGACGCTGTCACAAACACGGTTTCTGCTGATGTCCGCCACGCTGGGGGAAACGACATTTTTCGAGGAGGAACTGACGCGGTTGAATGGACGCCCGACGGTAACCGTGGCGTCAAAAGACCGTCCGGTGCCTTTGGATTATGGCTATTCGGAACTGCCATTGGCAGCAACGCTGGAAAGTTTGGTGGCGGAACACAAAAGCCCGGTGTATGTGGTGCACTTCACGCAACTGGAGGCGGCACAGAGCGCGCAGGATTTCACGAGCGTGAATGTCTGCACCAAAGAGGAGAAGAATGCGATTGCCAGCGCCATCGAGGGCTTTCAGTTTCGCAGTCCCTACGGGCCGGACATCAAGAAATGGTTGCGGCACGGCATCGGGCTGCATCATGCGGGGCTGTTGCCGAAGTATCGCGTGCTCGTGGAACAACTGGCCCAAAAGGGATTGCTCAAGATTATTTGCGGCACGGATACGCTGGGTGTGGGAATCAATATACCAATCCGGACGGTGTTGTTCAGCAAACTGTGCAAGTTTGACGGGCAGAAGACGGGGATACTCAGCGCGCGGGATTTTCATCAAATCGGCGGGCGGGCGGGGCGCAAAGGCTTTGATGATAAAGGCTGGGTGGTGGCGCAGGCGCCGGAACATGTGGTGGAAAATTTGAAGCTGGAGGGAAAGGCGGCGAAGGGCGGGAAGAAATTTGTCAAACGACAGCCGCCGGAAAAGAATTTCGTCAATTGGGACAAGAATACTTTTACGCGATTGATTTCTGCGGTGCCGGAGCGGTTGACGTCGCGGTTTCAGGTGACGCACGGGATGTTGTTGAATGTGCTGAGTCGCAAGGGCGATGGATGCGCGGCGATGCAACAGTTGATTGCGCGAAGCCATGAATCGCCCAAGGGCAAAAAGGCGCATGTGAAACGGGCGTGGCAGTTGTTCCGCTCGCTGGTGGAACGGAAGATTGTGGAGTTCATTCCCAAGACCGAGACGGGCGCTTATCTGCGGGTGAACGTTGATTTGCAGGAGGATTTCTCGATGGACCAGGTATTGTCGCTCTACTTGCTGGAGACGATTCCGCTGGTGGATCCGCAATCGCCCGATTACGCGCTGGACTTAATTACGTTGGTGGAATCGATTCTGGAGAATCCGGAAATCATCCTGCGCAAGCAGCTCGACCGGGTCAAAGACGCGAAGATGGCGGAGATGAAGATGCAGGGCATCGAATACGACGAGCGGATGGCGGAATTGGAGAAACTCGAATATCCGAAGCCGTTGCGCGAGTTTATCTATTCCACGTTCAACGCGTTTGCCGACCGGCATCCTTGGGTGGGCCAGGAAAATATCCGACCCAAATCCATCGCCCGGGAGATGTTCGAGCAGTTCCGCTCATTCGCCGATTACATTAAGGATTACGAACTGCAACGGGCCGAAGGGCTGTTGCTGCGCCATTTGTCGCGCGTCCACAAAGTGTTGACGCAAACTGTCCCTGACGCGGCGAAGAATGACGCAGTGCGCGAAATGGAAATTTACCTGAGCACGATGATTCGGCAGGTGGATTCCAGCTTGATTGATGAATGGGAAAAGATGCGCGATCCGAATTACCAGGCCGGTCCGGCAAAAGCCGAAGTGCGGCCACCGGGCGCAGAGGAGGCGGCTTTGGATGTGACGCGCGACACGAAAGCATTCACGGCGGCGATTCGCAATCGCGTCTTCACATTCCTGCGCGGATTGGTCATTGGCGATTACGAGCAGGCGATTGCCAGTCTTACTTCGCCCGGCCAACCCGAGGGTGAACCGTGGACGCCCGAGCGGCTGCATCAACTCATCGAAGCCTATCACGCCGAGCATGAATACATTTGCCTGGACCCGAACGCGCGGAATGCGCGGCATACTTATGTGGTCGTGTCCGAGGACAAGCGTTCGTGGAAAGTGCAGCAGATGTTGGTTGATCCGGAGGAGTCGAATGACTGGGTGGCGGAATTTGAGGTGGATCTGGCGGAATCACGAGCGGCACGGGAGCCGTGCATTCGGTTAAGGCGGATCGGGAGTTTGACTTGAGAGGCGAGGCCAATTTGCCGCATTCACAGTTCACCGAGTAATCAGTCTCCTTCAATCGTCATCAAACATATTTTGGCCGGAATCTTGGGCAGTTTATCAGTATTGCGCTGGATCAGCTTCAAGGTAATTTCCAGCTTGCCATCCTGCATCACCATGTGACCCCACCGGTTAAAGGAAATCTTAAACGTTTCTTTTTTGTCCAACCCCGCGGTGATTGAGTCCTTGGTGACCGCATATTTCGATCGCTCTAGCAGCTCTTCAGTGTCATCCGGCCCGTTATGAAAAAACTTTTGATCTTTCGTGAATATGGACATCGAGTTTGGGAATCCATAGGGGGAACATCCGGGCCGGGAACATTTTTGTAACTGAGTTCCTCCCAGATGCCAATGCATCTCTCTTTCAACGCCAATTTTGAGTAGTCGTTGGTGTCGTAATGAATGTCGGAACAGCTGAGCTGATTGGTTGGATTCATTGCCCGCAGGCAAACCACGCTTCTTGGTTCGATGGGAATGTTATACGCCTCTTTTTGCGCCATGCGCCGGTAAGTCCACACCTGATTGCCGTCCTTATTACGGTTTACCTTCATGGTGTTCTCATCCGGGAACACAGGCGTTAAAATAACATCAGGTTCACCATTCGGTGGCGTCCCAGTCAGCTTGCCGTCCTTAAAGGTATATTTAAAAGAGATAGTCTTTGGGGTAAGCTTTGCCTCGGGTTCGATAAAGAACCACTTGCCATCAGCGGAAAAATATTCCTTGCGGGCAGAAAGTCCGCGCGGCGGACTATCCATGACGGTGAATGAGGTAATATCCACCAACTCCCAGGTGCCGATTATTAAAGGCGAATTCGTCTTTTCCGCCGCCGACAGGTTGGTGGCAAGAAAGGCGATGAAAAATGCGATTATGACCCTGGTATTCATTGTTTGATGTACGGACGTTGGCTTCGTTCAGGAGATTCAATCGTTGCGGGTCAAACAAGTCAATCAGGCAGATGAGGCGAACACAATAAGCTGAACTTGGTAGAATGTGGCCGTGGAGGATTGAAAGTTTGATCTAAAGGACGGGGTGGTGTGGGCAAATTCGTCTCAGCAAGAAAATGGGAGTTTTTCTTTTGCGGCGCGCCAGTCTGGCGGGATGCCTTCCAAGCCGGTTACCATGGCCACGATGCCGCCGACGATTGCGGCGTTGGTGTCGCAGTCGCCGTCGCCGGAGATGGCGCAACTGAGCGCTGCCACGTAGTCGTCGAGGTGTTGGGCGGCGCACCACAATGCAAACGGCACAGTATCGGGTGCCGTGACGAGCGAGCCGTTGCCGAGGGCTTTGGCAACAGCATCCACGGGCACGGTTGATGGCGTTTGAGCCGCGAGCGTGATTCCGCGACGGACCTGGCTTTCGGGAGTGAGTCGCAAAACCTCGTCGAACAGGCGTCGAACGCGATGTTCGGGCGATGCTGAGCGCACCTGCCACGCCACGGCAGCGGCCACAGCAACTGCAATAGTGCCGGCCACGCCTTCCGGATGAGTGTGAGTGACGAGCGATGAAACGCGAGCCTCGGCCACTAAGCGGTCCAAATCATCGGCGAAGTAAGCGCCAAGCGGGGGAACGCGCATGGCACCTCCGTTGCCCATGCTGCCTTGGCCACTAAAAGCCGATGTGGCAGTTTGCCGCCAATCAGCGCCAGCCAGAATTTCAGTCATTTGAATGCGCGTCATCTTGCCGTAGCCGCGGTCGGGGTCGCGCTCGAAGCGCCAGGCAAACCGACGGGCGAGAGCCGCCTGATTGATGTGGCCGTAGAGTTTGAGGATATCAACAATCGAAAGGGCCATTTCGGTATCGTCCGTGTGGAACCAAGGGCCTGCCGGCAATCCGGCCTGGATGATGCGCGGCGCCTCGGCATTGCGGCAAGCCAACATTTCACCGACGGCATCTCCGATGGCGAGACCCTCGAGGGAAATGAAGGTGCGGTGCAGACGTTCCGTATGATCAGCCGGTTTTCTAAAAATGTTTTCGCTTTTGTGCTCAGCCAACATTGCCCGGGCTTTGGGCAGCCAGAATTTGGGAATCCAATCATCGCCAATTGGCCCGACCCGGTCCACCGGCCAACCGGCAAAGCGAAATTCGTTGTGCATGGACCAGGCGCGATCCGTATTCGAAGAATGGATAATGATGGGACAAGGCGGAAGATGGCCGGCGAGAAACTTGGCGACTTCAAGCCCCGTGCCCGGGTCTGCGGTCACACCGGGTTGAGGATTGAGATCGTGGTCGAGTGTGATGAGGGCGGCGTGTTCCAGGCAGTCTTCACATTCCGCCAACATGGTGGGCGCATCGTACCAGACTTTAAGCACCCAATCCTCTCCCAACGCGGACACAGCAGCACGAAAAGCGGCGATTCGCTCCGCGTTATCTTCGAGCAGGAGCAGGTTCTTTTTCATCGATTAAAGATGCCTCCATTGCATGGCCTGAGTTTTGTCCCAGGGCAGATTCGGCGGCAAGCTTTATTCGGAGGAGAGACGTCGCTTGACCAGAGACAAAGGGAGGCATACCGTGCCAGCAATGCGGAGGAGTAATTTGGAACAATGCCGCCATCCAGAGGCTCAGTCTAATGACGCTATCGCGGTTTTAAGCGCGATTAGCTCAAAGCCAATATTATGAAAAACAACCTTCCAGCAGTGATAGTTTGCGGGTGGCTCGCGCTCTTCATGACCGGCTGCGCCACCGATTCGCGCCAGAGACTTTCAGTTCCCGTTGTCCCGGACGCCATCAAAGTCTCCGATACGCCGGCTTTCGCAGCATACGCAAAGGGCGTTCAGATTTACGAGTGCCGGGCCAGGAAGAATGATGCCACTCAGTATGAGTGGGTTCTCAAGGCACCGGAGGCGGATTTGTTTGACAGGCGAGGAAAAAAGATGGGTCATCATTACGGCGGACCGACGTGGGAGTCGAGCGACGGCAGCAAAGTCGTCGGCGAGGTGAAGGGCCGCGAGCCCTCAAAGGACGCGAATGCAATTCCCTGGTTGCTGCTCAGCGCCAAGCAACACGGAGGGAACGGAATGTTCAGTCGAGTGCACAGTATCCAACGACTGGAGACCGCGGGAGGGAAGGCACCTGCGGGAGGTTGTGACCAGTTGAGCATAGGCAAGGAACTGCGAGTGCCCTATAGTGCCGTGTATTATTTTTACGTATCCAAGCCATGACCGCGCCGCGTAACCGCGCGCCATCGCTGTGATTTCCGCTGTTGCGATTCGAAGCGGACGTTTCTTAGCGCTTCGGAGCGGGGCGGAGTTGTTTGACGGGTTCAGGGGTTTTGTAGTGGCGTTTGAGGCCGACTTCGTTGAGCAGGCCGCCAGGGGCGCGGGCGATGAATTCGGGGAAGCTTTTATCCACGCGGTCGCGGATCAGCTTTTGGCCGGTCTTGGAGGCCCAGAATTCCGTTTCCAGCTTGGAGAGGGCGATGCCGGCTTCCTCGGGGGACATGTTTTCGCGCTTGGCGAGCAGCCAGATTAATTCGGGGTCGCCGGGGAGGCAGACGGGGAATGGCACGAACTTGAGCGTGATCTCCTGTTCATCGCTGCCGGCGTCGGCAACGGCCCCGACCTTGATGGCACTGGTAAACTGGCCGTCCGGCAACGAGACTTCCACGACAAGCTGATTTTCCTTTTTATCGGCCTTCACGGTGACGTCGCCATCGCCAAAGGAAGCGGCGAGTTGCTGTTTTACGTCGGCAATGGTCTTGGGTTCGAGGTCGGGGAGCTCGACCTTGCTGCAAAATTTCTCGAAGGCCATGACGCGGGCCTTGGCTTTGAGTTCGTGTTCAATGGCGGCGTAAATTTTCCCGGCGAGTTCCGGGTCGTGGGTGGCCTTGGGCAGGACGCGTTTCAACAATTCCAGGAGTTGGGCTTCATTCCCTTTGGCCGCTTTAGGGGCTTTGGCAGTTACTTTTTTCATAAATTAAAAAATGGACTTCCGTTGTGCCGGATTTCGCGGCGGAGCGCAATGGTTGAGGGAGGAAAATAAAAAATAGATGGGTTGACAACGATGGGTGGGGAAATAGCAGAAGTGGATGAGGGCGGGAAGGGAGCGGTCCCGCATGCGGGACCGCGATCCGTTGGGCGTGGGGCTTCATGGTCTGGCTCTGCGGGGCTTTTCCAACGGTGATGTGCTCGCCGCGGGTATAGTACGCCGCGCGATTTAAGAATTGAAAGCAGTAATGTTGAACTCCGAATCAGGATCGGGAGTTACTTGATCAATTCGAAGTGGCCGATGAGGGGGAGCGGTTTGTATTGGCCGGTGGCAGCGTTGATGATGCCGAGGATCATCAGGACGAACGAACCAACGCCGACGACCACAGGAAGCAATACGGCGAAGCAGCCGACGAACGGGACCATCATCAGAACGAATGAGCCCGCGCCGCCAATGATGGACGCGAGGAAGAGTACAATGCCCTGGTTAGTGTGAAAGCGGGCGAACCGGGAATTGGGCGCGGCCAACAGAGGGACGAGGAAAAGAATTCCGATATATGCCAGCACGGCGAAAACTTTGTTCTGCTCGATGTCGGCGGTGTCGGAAACGATCGCGGGCGGGGCGATGGGTGGCGGCGCTGAACCGGGCCCGCCGACCGGTGGCACGCCTGCGGCAGGGCTGGATGAAACAGGCGGCGTGGTCCCGCCCAGTTCGGGAATGGTGTTGGCTGGCACCCAGTTGGGCATACCTTCCGTCCAGACAAGAGTATCGCGGGAAATAGTGCCGTTGTTGAGGATGGTTTGCAGGGCGGAGATTTCGAGGGGGCCGCAGTTCTGACCGTTTTGGACGTAGCGCCAGGTGCTCATATTTTTACGAATGGGCGGTAATGGTCAATCGTATTGCTCCGGTGAAACCGGGGCTAATTTGGTGCAAGTGGGATGGGGTGGCAAGAGTTTTCGATTTTGGATTGGGAAATGAAGAAACTACCCCTCACCCCGACTCTCTCCCGTCCGAGTGCTTCCGCACGTGTCATTCAAATTCGGATTGCGGATTGCGGAATTGGGGAGATGGGATGGGGACAATCCCGCTGGCGGGATTGAACTCCGAACTTGGAGTGGATTGGTGCGGGGCGTTTTTATGGTGCTGTGCTGTTTTTGCACGCGTTCAGTTTCGGGGAGGAGACAGCGCGGGCTTGACATATTTAGACGTTTGGCTAAATGTTGAAGTATATGGACCGGTTATTCAAGGCTTTGAACGATCCGACGCGGCGGCGTATTTTGGAGTTGTTGCGGGTGCGGGAGATGGCGGCGGGGGAGATTGCGGATGAATTCAACATCAGCAAGCCGAGCATATCGCATCATCTGGATTTGTTGAAGCAGGCGGACCTGGTGCTGGCGGAGAAGCGGGGACAGTTCGTGGTGTATTCGCTGAACACGAGCGTGCTGGATGATTGCCTGGTCTGGCTGCTGAATCTGTCGAAGAAAAAGAGGAAGGGAATGAATCATGAAACTGTTGAAAAAAGAGTGGCCGCAACTGGTGCTGCTGGCCGTGCCGTTTTGCGCCGCCGCGCTGCTGTGGAATAAGCTGCCGGAGCGGATGCCAGTTCATTGGGATGTGCACTGGCAGGTAAATGGTTACGCGGGCAAGACCATGGCGACGTTGCTGCTGCCGTGCCTGAACATCGGGTTGGCGCTGTTGCTGGGGCTGGTTCCGCTGATGGATCCGATGCTCAAGCAGTATGACCCGGAAACGCGGGCAAGCTTGTGGCGAACAATGCGGGCGATGCGGCTGGCAGTGAGCTTGTTCCTGTGCGTTATCGCGCTGGGGATTCTGGCGGTGGGCTTGAAAGCGCCGGTCAACATGGCGACGCTGATGCAAGTTGGACTGGGCGTGCTTTTCATATTGATTGGAAATTTGCTGACCAAATTGCGGCCGAACCATTTCTTTGGCGTCCGCACGCCATGGACGCTGAAATCACGCGAGGTGTGGATGCGAACGCATCGATTGGCCGGACATATCATGGTTGCGGGCGGGTTGGGCCTGGCGGTGCTCAGTTTGGTGGTGCCACCGGCGTATTATTTCTACTGCGTATTCATCCCGGTGTTTGCGGTGATGGCAATTGTGCCGGTGGCGTACTCGTATTTGATCTATCCTGCGCAAAATCGGGTGTGACCGCGGAGTCAGGAATATCCTTTCAAGAAATAGCTCTCTAAAGGGGAAAATTGTGGGTATGTTGAGGTGGTCGCTAAGACATTATTACATGACAACGAAATTATTTACTGAACTGGGGATTTCTGCGGAACTGCTGAAAGCCATTGATAAGCTGGGGTTTGAGCAGGCATCGCCGATCCAGGCGGAGGCCATTCCGGTGCTGCTGGCCGGGCATGACGTGGTGGGGCAATCGCAGACCGGTTCAGGCAAAACGGCGGCTTTTGCCGTGCCGGCGGTGGAATTGGTGGATCCGCAATTGCGCGCGGTGCAGGTGCTGATGCTCTGCCCGACGCGGGAGCTGGCGGTGCAGGTATCGGAGGAAGTCCACAAGCTGGCGCTCTTCAAGCGGGGGATTCACGCACTACCGATTTACGGCGGGCAATCGTATGAGCGGCAGTTCATGGGGTTGAAAGCGGGGGCACAAATTGTCATCGGCACACCGGGACGGGTGATGGACCATATGCGGCGCGGGACGTTGCGACTGGACAAGGTGAAGATGGTGATCCTGGACGAGGCGGACGTGATGCTGGACATGGGCTTCCGCGATGACATTGAATTCATTCTTCAGGCGGTGCCCAAGGAACGGCAGACGGTGTTTTTCTCGGCGACCATGCCGCGGCCAATCCAGGAATTGATTCAAAAATATGCGCGCGAGCCGAAGAATGTGCGGATCGAGCAAAAGGAAATGACGGTGCCGACGGTGGAGCAGGTATATTATGAAGTGGACCGCCGTTTCAAGATCGAGCTGCTGACGCGGCTGATTGACATTCACGATTTGAAGCTCGGCATTATTTTTTGCAATACGAAGCGGATGGTGGATGACCTGGTGGACCATTTGAACGCGCAGGGATATTCCGCAGACCGATTGCACGGGGACATGAGCCAGGCAATGCGCGATCGCGTGATGAACAAGTTCCGCAAATCGGGCCTGGAATTCCTGGTGGCCACGGACGTGGCGGCGCGGGGCATCGACGTGGAGGATGTGCAGGTGGTGTTCAACTATGATTTGCCCTACGACGTGGAGGATTATTTGCATCGCATCGGACGGACCGGCCGCGCGGGCCGAAGCGGGCGGGCGATTTCGTTCGTGGCGGGCCGCGAGCTGTTCCAGATTTATAACATCGAGCGTTACACCAAGGTGAAGATGCATCATGGCCGGCCACCGAGCGCGGGCGAGGTGGAGGAGGCGCGCGCCAATGTGTTCCTGGATAAACTGCGCATAACTTTGAAGAGCGGTGAATTCAAGCGGCAGGACCATATGATTGAGCGATTGCTGGAGGAAGGTTTCAACAGCGCGGATATTGTATCGGCATTGCTGCATCAATTGCAGGGGAGCCAGGCGGCGCCGGTGGCCAAAGCAACCTGGGAAGAACCGCGACCGGAGCGCGCATCATTTCGCGAAGGACGTGACAGCCGTCGCGAGGGACCGCCGGAACGGATGGGCCGCCAACGCGAAGAGCGCCCGGCACGGCGGGATTTTTCGAGTGAACGTTCCACGCCGGCATCGCGCAAGCCGTGGCGTTCGGAAGGTGACACCGCAGCCCGCCCAGCGCAACCGCGGCGGGAGACAGGCCCTGCAGATCGCGGAGCGCGTCCGGCCAAAATCGTGACGACGCCGGTGATCTCCCCTGCCCCAACCGCGCCGGCAGCGGCAGCCAAACCGGTCGCGCCCGCAGCACCGGCACCCGCCAAGGTAGAAGCCAAGGTGCCGCCGGGATTTCCGGAACGCCGTGAGATGAAGGAACCGGAACTGGTGCGTTCACCGAAGCACAGCCGAAAGACGCCAGATGAGCAGACGCGACTTTACATGAACATCGGCGAGGCCATGGGCGTGGCAGCGGGTGACGTGGTGGGAGCAATTTTGGGCGAGACGGGTTTGCCCGCGAAAGTGGTCGGGACGGTGGATATTCGCGAGCGGCACCTGTTCGTGGATGTGTCCGCCGAGCATGCGAACGGAATCATTGCCAAGCTGAATCGTACCCGGATCAAGAATCAGAAATTAAAGGTGAAACTGGCTTAAGTCGAAGCGCCGTCGAATCAGGGCTTGTAAATGACGGCGTTGAGGACAATGCGGGAATAAGTGGGGTCGAGAAAATCCACCGCATTATGGCCGGGCATGAGGTAAATGATCTGGCCTTTGCCGGCAGGCTTGATCCAACCGGTGCGATCCTGCATGTAAGTGACACCGGAGGCGGGTTCGAGATATTTGGTGCCCAGCAGAATGGTGCGCGGCCCGATGAGAACATGGTTCAGATAAACCTCGGAATGGATGAGGGTAAATCCAGGGAGGGTGGCATCGACGGCCGGGGCATTGGTTTTGACGAAAGGAATATGGAGGGGATAGACAACCTTGTTGGTGGTGATGAAATGGTTGGGATTGAGACTCACGACGGTGAGGTCAACGCCTTCAATCCATTTGTAGTCCACCGGGGGCAGGTCAACACCAAGGAAGGAAAACCAGGCGTCGTTGGTGCGCTTGCCGGAGCTGATGGAATGGTGGAGCACGAGGAGCTTGCCGCCGGCCTTGGTGTAATCAATGAAGGCATGCTCGACCTTGGCATCGAGGACACGATGAATGTAAATGATGATGGCCTCGTATTGGACCAGGTTGTCGGGCAAATCCTTCTGGCCAATGATCTTGCTGTTGATGTGCTCCTCGCTTTTCAACTTGCCGGCCAAATTTTGCATGGCGGGAAATTCATCCGCCACCATGAGGACATCCGCCCGGGCGGCCTGAACCAGGCCAACCAGACAGAGACACAGCGCGACGAGGTATTTGATCATGGAGAGAGCATGTTTCAACCGGCGATGCCGGCAAGCAAAAATGGCGCTGCCATTAACCGTGCGGCCAATTCAATGCGAATAATTTAGGTTTCCAAATGGACGGGATGGATTAACTTGTCCGCTAATGGCCATGGTTGCAAATCCTGCGTTAAAGCGGTTCGTCGCCCAGATGAGGGACGAGTTGGTGATGGCGCAGGTACTCATCCGGCGCAACGGAGCAGGCTATGAGTTGCGGCAGTTGGCGGATCGGGGGCTGGCGCCGGAGTCATTGCGACTGGTCAAGGCAGGTGACGCACGGACGCTGGCGCAACATACGGCGACCGGAGTATTTCGTCCGTTGAAATCAGCGCCGACTTTGCAAAACGGCTGGCGGATATCGGCGTCAAGTGATGGCGAATTGGAATTGGCGCTCAATCAACTTTATCCGGGTGCCATTGCGGACTGGGCGGCAGCGCAAACGGTGAATCCGCCGGTCACAAATTACCGGGAGTTTACGCAACGGCAGTCCGGAATGTACCGGATTACGACGATGCTCGACGACGCGCAGGCGGCACAGGTGATACGGGCGGGTTGCGACCAACAATTTTGTTTGAAACGCCGGCTTTGGACAGTGGCGGGTTTGGAGCCGGATGACATGGCGGCAAAGAGCCTGATCCCATGCCTGGAACCGTGCGCGGTGTTGATGGAACTTGCGCGCAAGGCGGTGCGGATCGGGCAGGAGGAGAAGGCGGGGCTGGTTATGAAACTTGCCGGGGAATCAAAATCTGAATAATCATCAATCCAAATCAACTGCTTATGAAATTAATATCACGTGGTGTTCGTCGGGGCGCCGCATTTGCCGGCCTGCTGGTTTTTTTAGGCGTGCTGGCTGCCAACTGCTTCAGTGCACGGGCGGCGGAAGAAAGCCTGGTGTCCACGAATAAGGACGCGGAGGCGGACAAGGCATGGCGGGCAACACAAAAGGCGCTGCAACCGCCATTGCCACCGGCGGAATGGCATACCAATCAGCCATCGCGTGAAGAGGTGGCGGAGTTTTACCGGCCGTTGCTGCGGAAAGCGGCGGATGCGGCCAAGGATTTTTACACACGCTATCCCAATCATGCGAAAGCTGCGGACGCGCACCGGGCGGAGTTGCAAATGTTGACGCTGGGGGTGCAGCGTTTTGACGACACGAATGGGACGGCGCGATTGGAAGCGTTGGAGGGGGAACGGCTGAAGGATCCGAACCTGGGCGAAGACGAGCGGTTACAACTGCGCATGGCAGCGATACAAAACCTGATGAAGGGCCTGCCCGAAACGCTGGGTGAACTGGAGAAAGCGGCGCGAAGTTTGCAAAAGGATTTTCCAAAACGGGACGAACCGTATCAGTTATTGATGATGGTGGCGGAGGAAAGCGGCGAGAAGGGACGGACGCTGGCAAAGGAACTTGCGGAGGGTGACGCCCCGGAGCAGATCAAGCAGTCAGCCCAGGGATTGTTGAAGCGGATGGACGCGCTGGGGAAACCGGTGACGATACAATTCACGGCGCTGGACGGCCGGGAAGTGGATGTGGCCAAGATGAAAGGCAAGGTGGTGTTGATCGATTTCTGGGCGACCTGGTGCGGCCCGTGCGTGGGGGAATTGCCAAACGTGAAGGCGGCGTACGACAAACTGCATCCGAAGGGGTTTGAGATTGTTAGCATCAGCTTTGACGAGAGCAAGGAGACACTGGAAAAATTCGTGGCGAAAGAAAAAATGGAATGGCCGCAATACTTTGACGGCAAAGGCTGGGAAAATAAGTACGGCAAGGAATTCGGGATTCATGGCATCCCCACGATGTGGCTGGTGGATAAGCAGGGCAACCTGTGCGACGTCAACGCACGGGGCGCATTGGAGGAGAAGGTCAGCAAACTGCTCGCGGAATAAGGCGCGGCGAAAGGCTGACGACTCCGAGTGATAAGGCCGGAAGCCGGTGAATTAGTTTGTCAGCCCATCCAGGCTGCGGCTTAATGTAGGGCAGTATGGATTGGCTGCATCAATTACTCTGGCACAAAGATCACTTCCTGGGCATCCAGTGGGGTTGGTGGAAAATCATCGGCTGGCTGGGAAACGTTATTTTCTTCAGCCGGTTTGTGGTGCAATGGCATGCCACGGAGAAACGCAAACAGGTGGTGGTGCCGCAGGCTTTTTGGTGGCTCAGCCTGACCGGCTCATTGGTGCTGCTCGCTTACGCGGCTTGCTACCAACATGACTCCGTGTTCATTTTTGCTTACGCGTTGACTTGGATTCCCTACACCCGCAACCTGA
The DNA here is from genome assembly GCA_028293325.1 of Pedosphaera sp. Classification (GTDB taxonomy): domain Bacteria; phylum Verrucomicrobiota; class Verrucomicrobiia; order Limisphaerales; family Pedosphaeraceae; genus JAQGOT01. The sequence continues at coordinate 56,571 of JAQGPA010000014.1, forward strand.
TCATTCACCGACGACATACTGAGGCGCATTTGACCTGTCCCGAATGCAAGACGATTTGCCCGCCGGAGTCGAAATTTTGCTTCAGTTGTGGCACGAGACTGACACCGGTTGTCTTGAGCGGTGCCACGAATGACGCGGCCTGAGGGGGGCGTCCTTCCAGCTTAAAACTGCGGTGCCCGCTGCTATTTCTTTGGCGCCGGGGCGGCGTTGGGCGGAGGCGTGGTTACGATGAACTGGTTGTACTTGGCAATGATGGGATTGAAGTCAGGATGAGTCTTGGAATATTCAACCAACCGGAGCCAGAAGTCACGTGAGACGGGCGTAAGCTTGGTGTCAAATTCCTCAGCAATTTTCTGGCTCTCCTTCATCTGGGTGTGAACCAGGATATATTGGCGCAGCAGGAATATATTCACGGAACCGCTCAACAGGATGACCACGACCAGCACGCTCAGGAGCAAAGTCCGAAGGGATCTCAGTTCTGCCTGCAAAGTCTCCACCGTGGTGTCGGGCGCGATGTCCAGATTAGTCTCGGATTCGTTCATAAATTATTTATTGGTGGTGGGCCGGGCCGCCGGAGCGGGTGTCATCACCGTTTGCAAAACAGGAATGATGGCGGGGTTTTTCTTGCTGTATTCCGTGGCATCGTTGAACAGCGCCTGCATGAGACTGCGGGTATTGGTGGCGGCAGCAACTTTGGGCTGCAACTGCTGCAACTTGCGGAGAGATAAATTGTAACTTACCGCGAGCCAGGCGGTGAACAGGGTGCTGAGGAACAGCACTAAAACAAGCATGAGTGCCAGCGGATTGTTTTTCATAAATATGTCCACTGACTTTAACTGCTCGCCATGGGTTGTCCAATGCGTTTTTTAGTCCCAAAACCAGGGTGACGGGAGAGGATGGCGGCGCGATCGGCGGCTATTTTATGAAAGACGGCTAATCCCCCGGTTGGTGGGAAACGCCGCCGGACGGCACCCGCATCTCAAAGCGCGGGATACGCGCGATGACCCGCCGGCCTTGGGCGTCCAAGCCCAGATAACTCCCCTCCGCCACCGCCACGGTCGTATCCAGCAAGTGAAAGCTATTATAGCTGAATGAATTTCCGGGCGGAATCATCGGCGTCTGCCCCACCACCCCTTCGCCTTCCACGGCGGTGATTTCCCCATGCTCGTTGGTCACCACCCATTTGCGCGCCCGGATCGTCACCGCCGACTCCGTGCCGTTATGAATGGTGATAAAATAAACGAAGCAATGCGGCCGCCCGGGCGACACCTCCGTCTGCGGATGATAAACCACTTTATCAACGGTGACGCGCAAACCGGATGGTTCCAAAAATTTGGGGCTTCTATTCACACAAGCAACTGCCCATCCATTAACGAGGCGATTGTCCCGCGAGACTCAGGTTCAGTTCGATATCATCCGCCACCTTATCCTCAAAGCTCCCCTTGTTGATGCCGTAATCGCTTCGTTTGACGATGAAGCTGGCGCGCAACACGAGCAAATCCCCGTCCAAATTCGGAAACCGCGCCTTGAGCTTGTCCTTCAAGTAAGTCAGTTTCACGGGGATGGTCACCTTTTGCGAAACTCCGTGCAGGGTCATCGTGCCGGTCACGTCCGCCGTCGTTATATTATCCGCCGTCTTCACGTTATCAGCGCTGAGGACCTCGAACGTAATCGCCGGATACTTGGCCACGTCGAGCCATTTATCACTCTGCAAATGACCTTGCATCGTCGTGTTGGGGACACGCAATGAAGCGGCGTCCACCACGATCTTCCCTTTCACCGCGCCCGGCGCCGCCGTGTCGAAAGTCACCATGCCGGAAACACCCGTGGCCGTGCCGTTGATCGATTCCAGCGGGGCGTCCGTTTTGAACACCACGTTGTTGACCCCTTTGGGATCTTTGAAATCAAACGACTGTGGCGCTGCGAATGCCGCCACACTCACGCCAACACCAGCCAGTACTAGAGCAATCTTTTTCATGACGCCCAAAGTGCCAGTAACCGCCAAAAATGCAAATCCCATTATCTCAATTCCAGCCGCCTTCCCCAATCGCGCCTTTGGAGGTTTGACTTTGCAGCTGACTCAATGAATCATTGGCCACAACAAAGCCGAGATTTCCTATGAAACGTCTAATGATTACCCTGCTAAGTTCCGTTGGCCTGAGTGCCGCCCTCCACCTCAACGCCGCCGAGTCCGCCGACAAGCAAGCCCACGGCTGGCTGCTCGTTGCCAACAAGGGCGACCATACCTTAACCATTGTTGATCCTTTTGCCGGACGTTCGGTTGCCGTGGTGCCGGAGGATGGGGTGACGGGTCATGAGGTGGTGGCGTCGCCTGATGGCCGGCGCGCTTTTGTTCCCATCTACGGCAATTCCGGCGTGGGCAAACCGGGCAGCGACGGCAGCCTCCTGCGCGTCATTGATCTGGCGAAACACGAGGTCGTCGGCACGGTCGATTTCGGCAAGCCTTTGCGCCCCCACTGTGCCGTAATGGGGCCCAAGAATGGCCTGCTCTATGTGACGACGGAATTGGAGAACTCGGTGACGGTGATAGATCCGGGCACCTTGAAAATTGTGGGCACCATTCCCACCGGACAGGCCGAGTCCCACATGTTGGCCATTACGCGCGATGGCCGCCGCGGCTACACCGCCAACGTCGGACCGGGAACGATGTCCGTGCTGGATCTCGAGGAAAAAAAGGTCATCACCATCATTCCCATTTCCCGCCAGGTGCAACGCATTTCGCTCTCGGTGGATGACCATTGGGTCTTCACCTCCGACCAGGCCAAGCCGCAGCTCGCCGTCATCGACACCGCCACCAACGGCGTGCGCTCCTGGGTGGAATTACCCAGCACCGGTTATGGCACCGTACCCACTCCAGACGGTCATTATCTATTGGTCGCGCTCAACAAGATTAACAAAGTTGGGGTAATTGATCTTAGTGCCATGAGACTGGTCCGCACGGTGGATGTTCCCAAAGCGCCGCAGGAAGTGCTCGTCCAACCCGATGGCGCCACCGCCTATGTTTCGTGCGACGCCAGCAAACAAGTCGCAGTCATTGACCTGAAGAACTGGAAAGTCGAGAAGCTCATCGAAACCGGTCCCGGCACCGACGGTCTGGCGTGGGCCAAGGGAAATTGATTCAGCTCCACCTCAAGGCCGGCCCTTTAACCGGCCGACTGCGGGAGTGCCAGCGAATGGTAATCACGGCCAAGATGGCCGCATAGCGCTTCCACCACGAGTTCATGATCCAGGCGTTGCGGCAGGCCGGATACCGTGACGCAGCCAACGATCCCGGCATCCGCCACCACCAACGGAAAAGCTCCCCCGTGCGAGGCATATTCCGCCGCCGGCAGGGCATATTTTTCGGTCAGGTTTGTGTTGGCCAGTTTTAACTCTAACCCCACGGCGTAGGAACTTTTGTGCAGGTGAGCCACCACATTGCTTTTGCGGCGAACCCAATTCGCGTTGTTCGGACTCGTGCCGGGCAGCGCGGTGTAAAAAAGCGCCTGGTCGAACCGGCGCACATCAATCACCACTGCCAACTTGCGGGCCACCGCCAACTCCCGCAAGTGCACGCCCAGTTGCCACGCCATCGCCATGTCAAATCGCGGCAGCACCAATTCCTGTTCCTGCCGGGCAACGATTTCAAGATCGCGGGTCAGTTCCATGAAACTCCTTCCAATGATATGCAGTTGGCGGACATGGGCTGAGCCTGCATGGACCAACCGAATCCTGTCAATGCCATTGCGCAGTCCGTTTACCGTCTGGTGCCATTCGCTTGGCAGGCGCGGGGTGAGGCGTTAAGGTATCGGTTATGCGAACGAAGTTGAGATGGATGGCGTTGATTGCGGCGCTGGTGATCGTGGCGCTTTGGTTTTTTGGCGGACCCAATTTGGGGTTTACGAAGAATTTTGTGTGGCAGGTGGAAAAAGATCCTGTAACAGAACTGGAAGTGAAGCGCCAGGTGTCGCGCTGGGTGCCGGGCGTTGATTTCCTGGCCGGTGGCCTGGCCGTGGCGGGCGTAGTAGCAGGAAGTTCGTTTTTCTTCGGGCGCAAAAAGGGAATGAACAGTCATGGGAGGGAGAATTAACTCGCACTGGGTTCGCCACACGTCCAGGGTGGCGTTATGAAGAAGGGCTGGCTGATCCCGTTGGCGAACCGGCGTATTTTTGGCGTGGGGATGCTGCTGCTGCTGACGCTGGTGATGGTTACGTGGTTGCTGGTGTTGCATGCGCCACGCGAGAAGCCGGTGCCGCCCCTCTCGTTCGATACCAACGCCTTCATTGCCTCGAAGATTTCCATTCCTGCTGGCGGCGCTTTCCCGCTCCCGACAAATCCTTCGTTGGGTGCGCGCTTCCGCCATTTCCTGTATGAAGCAGAAGTCAGGTTGTCCGGACCATCCACCTGGTCTTTTCCCGCCAGCGCCCAAACGGGCTGCAGCGTCCAGGGATTGCTCGACGAATGCACGAGTGTTTCCGGCACGCGCTATCTGATGCCGATCGGAGTCGCCGCCGGATCGGTCCAATTCGGCAATACGAACACACTCGATGGCCCGCACTGGGTGGCGGCGTTTGAAGAGGCCTTGCGCAAGGGTCCCGTGAATTGCTGGGATCCAGAAACGAAAACAGTGCGCCCGGAACAACTGGTTTTGCTGCGTTTCCCGGCGCAAAAAACGGTGGTGGTGCTGCCGGTAAAATCGGCGCTGGAATTTCAACGGACCAATGGACTGCCCATGCCCGGCGAAAAAACGAAGTGAAGAGCGCGTTGATGAACAGAAGCCAAACGCTCAGATTTTATTCTGTGCGGCGGCCGGCGCCCTGCCGTTGATGGGGAGGCGAACTTTGAATCGTGTCTCGCCGGGCCGCGATTCAAATTCAATTTCACCACCATGACGGTCCCCCACGATGCGGTTGCTGATGACCAGGCCAAGACCCGTGCCGGCGCCGACGCCCTTGGTGGTGAAAAATGGCTCGAACATGCGCGACTGAACATCCACGGGAATACCAGAACCGTTATCCACGATTTCGACGACTAATTGATCGTCTTCCAAGCCGGTGCCGATGCAGATTTTGCCGGTCCCCTTTACCGCATCGATGGCGTTATCAAGGAGATTTGTCCATACCTGATTCAGTTCACTGCCATAAGCCATGATGCGCGGCACCGAACGATCAAAGGCCCGAACGACGGTCACGTTTTTTAATTTGTGACCCAACATCGTCAAAGTGCTCTCAATCCCTTCATGGATGTCCACCTCCTGCATCGGCGACTGATCCATGTACGAGTAGGATTTAACGGCTTTAACCAACTCCGCAATCCGCCCGGTGCTCTGCTCCATCTGGTTGAGTAACGACTTAAGATCCAGCCGCGCTTCCAGCCAGCCAAAGGCATCCACCAGGCTCGCCGCCGGCAGCTTGGCCGCCAATTCTCCGAGCCAGGCGGTGTCCAATCCGGCATTGACGAAGGTGGGCGCCAGATCCCAGGCATCCGCCACGCCGTGTGTGCTCAACCAGGTGCCAATCGTTTCCGCCCGGTCGCTCCGCTCGAGGTGGTCCAGCACCGGCCCCTTGGCCAGCCGTTCCGTCGCCTCTTGCGACGCATCCAGCAGATGTTGCCAATCTTCCGGCTCCAGCGCTTTGCCGAGTTTGCACAGCAGCGGTTGCACTTTGTCCGTGGTCTGTTGCAAGTGCGACGCCGCTCGACGCGCCGCCGTCGCCGGATTATTCAATTCATGCGCCAAACCCGCCGCCATGGCGCCAAGCGAAACAAGCTTTTCCCGTTGCTGCGAATAACCTTCCATGTTCCGCATCCGGTTTGCGGCAGCGCGAAAAATTTCCCGGGTGACCGATGGACAAGCGGTCAGCATCCGCCAAAAATCTTCTTCCTTCAGCCGGAATAATCGGACCGGCTTCGAGACCCGGGCCGTCGCAAGCCAGGGAATATCCAACAACAGCATGGTCTCACCCATGTAGTTTCCCGCTTTGGTCACAGCCATCAGGATTGACTGGCGATCGTACGTTCGCGTGATACGAATTTCGCCTTCGAGCAGCACATTGAAAACACCCGTGCGCTCTCCCTCTGCCGCCAGCACGGTGCCGACCGGCGCTTCAATTATTTCACCGGGTTCCAGGCAACCTAATTGCGTATCCTTCAGCTCGGCAAAAAGTGGGGAGGCACGGACTTGCTGGAGTTCGGTCGGGTTCATGACTATAAAAGGCCAAGGTACTGGTGCACAAGTTTCACCGCCATCGCCCCTTCACCCACACCGGAGGTGACCCCTTTGGCCGATCGATGACGGACATCTCCCGCTACGAATATTCCCGGAACGCTGGTCTCCAGGTAAAACGGATCGCGATCCACCGTCCAGCCGGTCGGACGCTTTCCCTCCAGCATCAGGTGCTGGCCGGAAATCAGGTAACCTTGCGCATCGCGCTCGACCATCCCGGCCAGCCATTCGGTCCGGGGCACGGCACCCGCGTAAATCAATAGCGCACTGGCGGAAACGTTTTCCGTTGCGCGAGTCTTGTTGTTCTGAATCGTAATCGTCTCGCACCGGTCCACGCCCTCAACTCCAATCACACTGGAATTGAGCTTCACCTCAATATTCTTCGTGGCCGCAATCTGCTTTTCCAAATATTGCGACATGGAATCGGACAACGAATTACCGCGCACCAGCATCGTGACCTGACGCGCAAATTTGGAAAAATACATGGCGGCTTGGCCCGCGGAATTTGCCCCGCCCACAATGTAAATATTGCCGTCCCGATACGAAAACGCCTCGGACATCGGCGCGTAGTAGTACACGCCCGCGCCGCTGAACCGGTCCAGCCCCGGCACGTCCAATTTTCGGAACGCAATGCCGGTGGCAATCAGCAGCGCCCGACACCCGACCTCCACGCCATCCGCCAGCGTCAGCACGCGGCTTGGGCCTTCAATACGCACGCTCCTGACCTCCTGGGGTGTCAATATTTCCACCCCGAAGCGCCGGGCCTGGGCCACCGCACGCCGCGCCAGATCATTGCCGCTGAGCCCCATTGGAAAACCAAGGTAGTTTTCGATGCGGGAACTTCGCCCGGCCTGCCCGCCGGGAGCCTCTCGTTCCACGAGCAGCGTGTGCAAACCATCCGCTGCCCCATATACCGCCGCCGCCAATCCGGCCGGGCCAGCGCCGACGACCACCAAATCGTAAAACGGAAATTCCGCCTTTGTTTTCAACCCTAACTTGCGGGCGACCTCAACAGTCGGCGGATTTTTCAAAAATGAACCATCCGGAAATACAACAAGCGGTAGCGTCGAAGCATCGGCTCCCGTCGTGCTGAGCAGTTGCTTCGCCTCCTCATCCGTTTCGACATTCAGCCATTGGTGCGGCACAAAATTGCGCCCCAAAAAATCGCGCACCTCACTGGAATGAGGCGACCACTGGTTCCCGATCACGCGCACCCCCTGAAAAACGGGATGGTACGAAGCCTGCCAGTCATCGAGCATGTCATCCACCACGCCATAAAGACGCTCCTCCGGCGGATCCCACGGCTTCATGAGATAGTGATCGATCTGGACGTTGTTGATGGCGCGAATGGCCGCGTCGGTGTCCGCATAAGCGGTCAACAAGGCCCGCTTTGCCTCCGGATATAATTCTATCGCCAGTTCCAGGAACTCCACGCCGGACATGTGCGGCATGCGTTGATCCACCAGGAAAAGTGCCACCGGTTCGTTGCGGGTCTTTAACTGCTTGACTGCTTCAAAGGCGGAAGCGCCGGAATCCGCGGAGATGACCTTGTAGCGATCCCCATATTGCCGGCGCAAATCGCGCTCCACCGCCCGCAGCACGTCCGGATCATCGTCCACTGTCCAAATTACAGGCTTCGCCATAACAATTTGTACTACACTTCTTCCAGCGCTTTGTCCAAGACTGGTTCGATTGCCCAATCAAGTCGCAGGAACTGGTTCGTTGCGAAACCGAATTGCTGCGGCAATGGCCAATACCACGAACAGCGCCAATACCACAAGCTGCGTGAACTTAAAGGGCGGTTCGGTCTGCGTCGGCGCCATTGCGTGCAGCGTTGGCACTTTCTGGAAGGCCTGCACAACGGCGACGAAAACATTGAAATAAAGGGCCACCACGGCGCTGATGACATAGATCTTTCGCCAGGCACCGGCGAGGTGCCGGGCATGGCGCGCATAAATGGCCAGTGCCAGCACTACCAGTGAGATGATCCCGAGCCCAATGGCCGGTGTAAAACCATGGAACGGAAAGAAGAACCCGGTCACGCTCGTCGCCACCGTGGTCGCCAGAAACACCGCCGTCCATCCGTCCAACCGTTTCCCGGTAAGCAGCCCGAACACGACGACGAATCCCGAGAAAATCCCCACCAAACTTATCACCACATGTACGAGGGTGAATATTTCCAAACCTGATGTCATAAGGCGCCTTTCCTACGTTTTATTGCATAACCATACCCAACAAAACACATTTGCGCCGTAGCCATTATGATTTTGCTAACCATTCTATCTCTCCCCGCCCCAGCGGGGAGAATGGGCGCGCGGAATTTATTCCGCTTCACTTAAATCACGACCGATGAGCTAACACTCGCAAGCCACGCTTTACCACCCAACGCAATCCACTCCCCCAGCGCCCCGTGCGGAAGCACTCGGACGGGAGAGAGCTGGGGTGAGGGTGTTCATATACTCGTCCAATTAGTTCTTAACGTCTTTATATCTGCTAAACCCCTCGTCGCTCAACTCCATAATCATAATTTTAATCGCCCGTCTGTTTCATGCTCAACCTTTGATAAACGCCAGCAGTTCCTCGTTCACCTGATGCTTCAGCGTCGTACACATCCCGTGCGGTGCGCCCTTGTAAACCTTTAAAACGGCATTCTTGATCAGCTTGGCCGAAAGCGGCGCCGAATCAGCGAAGGGCACGATCTGGTCATCGTCTCCATGCAGCACCAACGTTGGCACATCGAATTTCTTTAAATCTTCCGTTAGATCCGTTTCGGAAAACGCCTTGATGCAAAAGTACGAAGCCGGGAAACCAGCCATCATCCCTTGCAGCCAGAATGAATCCCGCACCCCTTCCGAGATTTTTGCGCCCGGCCGGTTGTAGCCGTAGAACGGCAGGCTGAGATCCTTCCAGAACTGCGAGCGGTCCTCCACCACGCCGACCCGCAGTTGGTCGAACACCTCAATCGGCAAACCGCCCGGATTGGCCTTGGTCTTCAACATCAACGGCGGTATCGCGCCAATCAACACCGCCTTGGCGACACGCTTTGTTCCGTGACGTCCGATATAGCGCGTCACTTCGCCGCCACCCGTGGAATGGCCGACATGGATCGCCTTCTTCAAATCCAGCTTTTCTACCAGCGCCGCAAGGTCGTCGGCGTAGGTATCGATATCGTTGCCGTTCCAAGGCTGGCTCGACCGTCCATGGCCGCGACGATCATGGGCGATGCAGCGATAGCCGCGCGAGGCCAGAAAAAACATTTGGTCCTCAAAAGCATCCGCACTCAGTGGCCAGCCATGGCTGAAGACCACCGGCTGCCCCGAGCCCCAATCGTTGTAGTAAATCTCCGTCCCGTCCTTTGTTGTGAATCTGCTCATGTGATGTTGTTTCCTCTCAATGATCGGAATAATTTCCCATCATTTAAATTTAGAAATAGAACTCACGCCCCTCGCGCCACTGTCAATCGCACTTTGTAACTATGCCGTGTGACTGCCTCCGCCCGCATCAGCTTGCATGCGCAATGTATTCAAAAAGGAGTCGCCCCAATGCCGCAATCGTTCTTCCAGCCGTTTGGTGCAATCACAATCACAGCACGCCCACGGTTCCGTCCCGTTCCAATCCCGGCAATTCTTCCGCGCGTGCGCGTCCTTGACTTCCAGCAACTCGAAATATTCCTCCCAATACGGACGCTCCTCCGCCAGCGGCGTTGCGCAGAAACAGGTCTCCACCCATCGCGCCGTCCCGTTCTCCTCGACCCGCGCCTGCTCCATGTCGTATTGATACTCGTCACCCGCCACCGAACCCCGCCCCAACGCCCCATCTTGAATGGCTCGCATCAGGGCCTGTTCCCGCCCGGCTTTCACTCGCGCTTTGACCAGATAACGCATAATCGTCTCTGGCAAACAACATACAACAAAAAGCACCGCGCGAAAGGGCACCTCGCCCCCCCGGATTCGCAATACGTGAACGACCCAGCGCACAATACGGTTTCGCAATATAAAAATACTCGATAGCAATCCACTCCCTCTACCGTCGGACGGGAGAGGGTTTGGGGTGAGGGCGGCTGTTCTCCTTTTCCCTCCGAAAACTCGGAACATTATGTTTCCCCCAATGCCCCGTGCGGAAGCACTCAACGCTTCCCCGCTGTCGCACCGCGTTTGCGCTCCGCCCGCAATTGCGCTTCGGCTTCCAGCCAGTTTTCCCTGTCCTGCCCCACGGGACGCCCCTTGCTCAAATAAATTTGATACGCCCGCGCGGAAATTTCCTCTGGTGTCGGCTCCGAACCATCCTGTCGCGCTCCGCCACTGGCGGACGCTTGCCCCGCATTACCCCCGTTCCCGGAACCTGCTTTGCCCCTGGCGGCACGCGGTTTTGTCTGGGCAGTTTCCGCTTCCGCCCCCTTGCTTCCCCGCCCCTTTACTGCCGCCTCGCCACTGGAGGCAATGTCCTGCGCCCCTGCCCGCTCAAAAATTTCCCGCGCCTTGTCCGCCTCCCGCCCGCTTTCAGAATGCACCGAGATCAAAATATTTCCGCTCTTGATTTTTCCCTCGTAACGTTTGGCCTCGTATTCCGGAATGCCCATGCCCACCAGCGCCCCCGTGATGCCCCCCACCGCCGCTCCCACTGCCGCCCCGCTCAACGCCGCCATCACCGGACCCGCCGCAATGAGCGGCCCCACGCCGGGAATCGCCAGCGCGCCAATTCCCGCCAACCAACCGAGCGCGCCGCCCAACACCCCGCCGGCACTCACGCCCGCCGCCACACCTTCCGGCGCTTTGGTCTGCTGCACATGCGCAAAATCCCGCGACCCCTGTTTATCAGGCAGCAACACGGAAATATCCTGCGGACTAAAATTGGCCGCCTTCAATTGCTGAACGATTTCAATGGCTTGCGCCTCGCTCGTCGCGATGCAAAATACGGATTTCTTTGGCATAAGTAATCGCCCTCAGGCTGGTTGCTGGATTGGTGGTGCCGGGTAAGCCAACTTGGCCTCCCTCAGTCTCTCCTCCGATTATGAACCCAATTCCACCCCTGACCATGGGGTATTCTACCCGCCCCCGACTGCCTCCAATAGTGTTTAAAGGCGGAATCTGAATTGCTCTTGCTTCACTGTTGCGGCAGCGTTTATTCGGCGATTGCAATATGCGAACTGCCAGTCGTATCCTAACTACTAAGCGATAATGCACATGTTTGTTTATGGCCGACGAGAGAGCTGACAATTTTACTGTGAAGTTCGGGCGGTATGCCCGCACACTCGATTATCAGGACGGGCAAGGGCATATCACTTTTACTTTTGACGTCTCACCAAAGGGCAATAAATGCTTTTATTTGGAGACGGGCGGCGCAAAGCAGCGCGCATTAATTGGGACGCGGTTCGATGCAGCCGTTGAGCGGGCAAAAAAGTTTCTTGAGTCGTGCGGTTATGAAGTTGAGATTTATGATCCAGTATGATCGCTGGTCTTTCAGTTTGGGGTGCCTGTCGCCGGTTGCCCTTTTTCTCATGTCTGTGCGTTCGCCGTGAATATGAGCGAAAACTTTCATCTCATTGACCTTATAGCCCAAGCAGGTGCCGTCCGAAAACTCTTGGCAGGTAAAACCGATACGGAGAAACTCGCATGGCTGGCGAGTCGGGGTAAGCTGGAGCCGGTGATTATGACCTCAGACGGGAGACAAACTTACCGCTTCGAGTCAGTCATTAATCGCGAGGCAGCTTTCTTTTTCGATGAAAACGAATTTGTTTTTGTCGGTGACCACACCACATTTACCGCCATCGATACTTAGACAAGAAACTGTGAGCACTCTCCCACAATCCCCTGAGAAACTCCTCGAGGAGCTAATCGCCATTTTTCCGCAGTATCGCAGCCACTACACTGCCGAGAGCGATGGCGATGCGCCTACGTATCATTCTGTTCTCACTCAATTCACGTGTTTCTTTGGAACACAGTTAGCTTCTTTTTCGGAGGAACAGTTGCGCTCGCTTGGCACCCTCGTGAGCGCGGCAGTCGCGCAGCCTGGCCCGTTGGAGAATGCATTCGGGACCTGCATGCTTGAGCATCTCCACCAAATTGCTGCCTGGCGTGCGCTCCGCCCATATTTGTCCAAGGCAGCGCGTGAAAATATTTGAGCCTATTTCATAATTTCGCGAGTCCATTCGATCGAACCCAAATACCCGCAAAAAATCCGCTACCGGATATGATGGAGGGATACAATGGAGTTTTTGAAGAATGAAAACCAGCTTGTTTGGCACACTTGGCAATTCTAATATGTAGTTGTGAGCCAATCGATTTGCCATATCTGATTTTTTTATGATTTTGTATCCTGATGGCTCTGAGGCTCGCGTGAGGGATGCGGTTGTGCTTCATCATGGCGCGGAATCTGGCACCGTATTGCACGTTATTGAGTCGGAAACTGAGCTTGACGCTTGGAATTTGGAAGAGCCGGGACTCATGATTGATACGTCGTTTGGCGGCCTTGTTTTTTATCCGACAAAGTCGCTGATTGATGACGAAATTGCTCTTAAATCGAGAGCATCACGGTAACAAAGTGACCCGTATAACCAGATGGTTTGAGCGCACGGGTTGTCCTCTCAAGTCATCCCAAGTGGACTCAATTCCTCAAGCGAAGCATCATTTATGTTCTGGCTCCGGGTGCGAAAGTCCCAATGCCTTTGGCAAGAATCGCCTTGTCTCCTTAATTGGCCATTCTAATATATGACCGCAAGTTTTGTAGTAATTGCTAGGCATCGCTACACCTCATGGCATTAACCGAACAACATAGGCTTGAACACAATCGGATTTTTGAAGAGGCGTCCGCTCTAATCAAAAATGAGATACCTTTGCACGAGCGTCCCCGGATGCCGGCACCAGGTTGGTTTCTGCGCCGCAGACTTAAGCGCGCCCTTGCACTTTTTGATCGTGTTCTTGAACTTAAGCCGGAGAATTGGCCAGCTATGTGGTTGGTTGGGAAGATTCATCAGCGGTTGGGAGATTTCAACACTGCACTTTCATGGTTCGAGCGTGCCTATCAGGAGAATCCGTCACAGCCTGATGTTGCACGAGAGGCATCCATGTGTGCTATGAACACTGGCAGACATGACGTGGCTATTGTCTTTGCCCACCGCGCTACACAGATTGAGCCAGCCAATGCTGGACTTCACGCAAACCTTGCTCTCGCCTATTTGCAAGCAGGACGCATTTCTGATGCTCAAGCGAGTATTGAGCGTTCCATTGCTGGCGACCCAGCCGACAAGATTTCACAGACTATTAGAGCCATCATTAAACATTTTGCCACCAATGGACGCACACCACCCACAACGACATCGGCATTATTGGATTATTGGCTTAAGAACCGCGGTGCCTAACAAGTCGCCAGAGCCAACTGCCGTTGGCGCTGTCTATTCCGCTGTCGTGGTTCACGTCGCGAGTCGGCGGTGGCTCAGCTTCCTAGGTTAGGTCAGAAAGCAACCTTGAGCGCCCGCGCCCGCCTGTGCCCATCCCTTAAATACCCGTAAGTTTTTGAGCACGATGCCCCCCTGCGTGCGACTTGACCGCCCCGCGTGCTTCCATTATAAAGTTGTTGCGATGGGCACCGATTCACCCGGCCTATCGACGAAGGACCCCAGGTGAAAAGGCCAATGTAGCTCAGTGGTAGAGCAACGGTTTCGTAAACCGTAGGTCGTCGGTTCAATCCCGACCATTGGCTCCATTTCAAACTGCTCATGCAGCAAGGAGTTAGAGCCCATGGGTCCAAAACGGACTCCAAATTGGATGCTTCGGCAGCTTTCGGCATAACGCGTATGTGCAAACAGTTGTTCTGCCGGCGTTTTTCAGTTCACAGCAAGGAGAGGCCGGAATGAGTAAACGCAACTACTTCTTTATCCGCCAGAAAACCAGCCCTGTTTAATCTCCATCAATCTTCAGTTACAAGCCATGGCCAGCGGCTGGCCATTCCGTTTATGCGTGTGTTGTTGGGATAGCTCTACTTTGATTGGGGCCGGTTTTGTTGTGGCGGTTAATGGCAATATGCAGGTTACTATCAACCCATTTCCGCCATTCGCTCGCACCTCTAGTGCCGCGCCAATCAGGCCTGCCCGGGACTTCATGATCCTCAGCCCCATGCCGTCACTGGACTTCCCGATTCCGGGAAATGGGAGACCATTATTCTTGATCGTCAGCATCAATCGGTTCCCTTGTTGGTAAAGCGAGATGATCACCAGCTTGGCCTTCCCATGCTTGACGGCATTGCTCGCGGCTTCCTGGGCAATCTTATACAGTTGCGCCGCGACATTTTGCGTCAAGGACGGCAACTCTCCCTTGCTGCTGAACTGACACGAAATCTGGAACATCTTTTTCATCTTCGCGGCCAGCCCCTTCAGTTCCACCGCCAGATCGTCTCCCTGCAAATCGAGATTGCTGAAGTCATGCGCGAGATCGCGCGTGTGATTGATGACCTGGTTGATCAGCATTTGGATCCGGCGCGTTTCGGTCACCCGCGGCATATCACGGTTTGCCACCTTGCATTCCAGCGCCTTGATCATAAATGAAATCCCCATCAATTTCTGGCTCAAGTCATCGTGCAGGTCAAAGCCGATGCGCCGCCGCTCCTGCTCCGCAATTTCCAGCAACTCCCGCTCCAGCCTCATCCGTTCGCCAATCTGGCATTGCAACTCCGCGTTCGCCGCGGTCAGATCGATGGTTCGCTCATGCACCCGCTTTTCCAAGTCCGCCCGGGATTGCAAAATCTCACGGTTGCTCAAGCGCAGTTGGGCGTCAATGGCCCGCAACTCCTCCACCATCATCTCCAATTGCCGCGCATTGGCCGCCAATTGCTCCTCCGCCACTTTGCGCGCCGTAATGTCCTCGGCAATCCCCGCAATCCGATAAACGGTGCCGTGCTCGTTAATCACGGGAAAGGTCCGGTAATGAATCCATCGCATTCGCATATCCAGGCCCACGATCCGGAATTCCTGGTTGAACTCTCCCCGGTCCATCTCCTGCATGCCCGCCAGCACCTTATCCCGGTCTTCCGGATAAACCGACTTGAGCCAGCTTCGCGCATCATGATACAGCCCGGTCACTGAACGGCCCCAAATAATTTCGTACGCCGGGCTCACGTACAATGCCTGGCCGGGTGTTCCTTTTTCCGGCCGATCAAACATGAAGAAAACCACATCCACATTCTCCGCCAGTTGACGGAATCGCTCCTCGCTTTCTCGCAATGCCCGGTCCGCTTTCCTGCGGTCCTGTCGCACCTTTGCTTCCCGCAACTCCCGCGTTACCGCCGGCACTAACCGCGCCATCCGGTCCTTCATGATGTAATCACGCGCCCCCGCTCGCATCGCCTCCACGGCCACGTCCTCCCCGATTTGTCCCGAAACAATGATGAACGGGATGTCCAATCGCATCTCGTTGAACAACTCCAGCGCATCCAATCCCCCAAAGCCTGGCATCACGTAATCCGAAACCACCAGGTCCCACTCCCGCTCTTGCAACGCCTTGCGCATTGCTTCGGGCGTGTCCACGCGCTCAGACTTCGTCTCATACCCTCCCCGGCGAAGTTCCCGCAACATTAACTCCGTATCATTTTCCGAATCCTCAGCCACTAATACCCGAAGCACCTGATTCATAATTCATAAAAATGGAAGTCTGCCTTTCTAAGGCAGTAAGAGAATGCGCGAATGCCCCAAAATGGGAATAGGGTGGATTCCCCAATAATGGCCTTTCGCATACCCATCCAGGGCGATGTTTTTACGCCGCTTTAATTGTCCAACCCAACCCATCATTAAGTCATAAGCCATTAATAACGATAATCTTATATCACATTCCTCGCCACCCGGCCCGTTCGTGGACTTCCCCTCCCGCGTGGGGTATTTTGGTGTATGATATCGGCCGCTGAACAACTCAAACCTTCGGATTTTAAAGGCGCCTCCACCAAAATGCAGCAGTATGTCGGCGAGGTGGTTTATATCTATGCTTTCGATCTCGCCTACGACATGTCCCGCCAACCCATCCGCGAATTGTTGGGTCAACCCGTGGCGCAGTTTGCGGTCGATGCCAGTAAACGCAGTCCCCGCCACCTCTTCTTTTACAAGCCGCAAATGGTCCGCTTGCCGCCGCTGGAACGGATCGGTCCCAACGGTTCTGTGCGGGTGGACCGCACCGTAAAAATTCTCCCGGTCGGCGCCATCAGCATCACGGTGCGGGTTCCCTTTGCCGTCCGGCGCGTCGAGGACCTCGTGGAATATCATGACCTCCAATTCACCAACAGCACTCTCCAGGACGAAGTCCGCGAACTCGCCGAGCAAGTCCGGCATGAACTCGCTCCTTATTACGTTCGTCCTGTCTCCCAACTCGTCCAGGAGGAAGCCTACACGGTCTTTTGCATTGAATCCCCGCTCGTCACCGTCGAGGGCACTCCACTGAGCGCTGAAAATTGGCTCCAAGCTCAACGTCGTCCCGTCGCCGCTCTGCTGACCCAGGAACCCGACATCGACCATCTCTCCACCCAGGAGGCCACGGAATCCACCGGCCGCTATTTGAGTTATTATGAACATGATCTCGTCGTTGTGGACTGGGACGCCGCCCTCATCATTGATCAGCCGGAAAACTTCGATGAAACGCTCTACGTCATGGAGCTCGCAAATTTGCAACTGGCCGAGTTGGAGGCCTACGACCGCATTCTCGACGACGCCCTGGAACGCTCTTATCGCGACCTCGGCGAATCGCACGTCCGCACCCGCAGCGATGTCCTCCGCGAACTGCGCGATATCCGCATCGACCTTGCCCGCTTCAACGACGAACTCTCGAACATCACCAAGTTCTTCGGCGATTGGCATCTCGCGCGCATCTACGAGAATATCTCCGCCCGCTTTCACCTCGGCGACTGGCATCGCTCCATCAACGGCAAACTCAAGACGCTCGACGACCTTTATCAACTGCTCAAACACGACCAGAACAACCGTTGGATGCTGATTCTGGAGTTCACCATCGTCCTCCTCTTCGTCATCGACCTGGTGATTTTGTTTCTGGGGCTGAAGAAGTAGAAGCAAGATTGCTTCTAACCTTGCTTGTCCCGCCCAGTCCCTTAACTTGAATTGGTGGCTAAACCAAAACACATCGAACTCGCCGACGCCGAACTCGTCATCCCCATTCTCTATGAGGACCGGTCGATCATCGCCATCGACAAACCCGCCGGCTGGCTCCTCGCCCCCGATTCCTGGGACCAGACCGGGCGCAACCTCCAACTCGCCATTCAATCCTCGCTCAACGCCGGCGATTTCTGGGCCCACTCCCGCAACCTGAAATACCTCCGCTTCATTCACCGCCTCGATGCCGAAACCACCGGCGTCATGCTCTTCGCCAAAAGTCCCGGCGCGCTCCGTGCCTACAGCGAATTGTTCGAGACCCGCAGTGTCGGGAAGAAATATCTCGCCGTCGTCCATGGCCTCCCCAAACAAGCTGAATGGACCTGCAACCTCCCGCTCATTTCCGATCCCGCCATGAAAGGCCGCATGCGCATCGCTGCTCCCGATAAACGCGGCCGGACTTCCGCCGCCGATGCCGCGCTGATCAAAGATGCCGAAACCCTCTTCCATGTCCTGCACACCTCCAAGGACACCGCGCTCATCGAAGCCCAGCCTTCCACTGGTCGCACCCATCAAATCCGCGTTCACCTGACAGCCGGTGGACATCCGATTCTGGGCGATCCCCTTTACGGCCCCGACAAAGCCGCTGCCTCCAAAGGCCGCCAACGCGTCGCACTCCGTGCCGTCCAACTCGCCTTCCGCGACCCGTTCCAAAAACGCATGATCTACATCGACGCCCCCGCCACCGACTTCCTCCGCGAATACGGCTTCGATCCCAACTTGTACGGCCGCAAACCCAAACCCGCCGCTGCCACCAAGTCCCCCAGTCCTTAGCCTGGCTTGTAAAGTCAGAATCGTCTGACGTGGAGGCGCGGCGTCTCGCCCGCCGGTTCCGTTCGTCCTCGTCGTCGTCATATTTCTTACGGTCCTCCTCCGCGACTCCGCGACTCCGCGGTAAAACTCACCTCCACCAACTCGGAACGCAAAACGCTGAACTCCCTGGCGAACGCGGATCGTCGATCCCTTCCCTCAGTGCCCGTGCGCCAGCGCCTCCGTGTACGGAGTTCAATCCCGCACGCGGGATTGTCCCCTCCCCAATCGTGACCCGTGCGGAAGCACCACGCGCAACCAGAACGGTTGCCAGATAGTAGCCGGAGGTTGAGCGAAGCGACACCTCCGGAAACCGGTCCAATCTCCCACCACCCCGAAGGGCGTGGCAGAACCTTGTATTTGTCCCCATA
>JAQGPA010000034.1 GCA_028293325.1 Pedosphaera sp.
ATCTGCGTTCATCCGGTCCCATCTGCGGTAAATCTTTTCCCCTATCCGTCCCGCATGCGGGATCCGTGTCCATCCGTGGTGGGTTTAACAAAACCCTTTGTTTATTAGGGTTTGCTCGCCAGATGAACGTCCACTGTCAGCAAAACTGTCAGTAGGCAGCGGGTTGAACCACTACTCGCCACCACTGGCTAAGATTCGCTGAAACTTCGCGACAAAGCTGGTTCACAAACGCGGTTGAAACGGGACTGGTTTCCCGATTCAGAAAAATGATTATGAAAGCAAAGCGCCATCACAAGCCGAGCCAGACGAACGCGAAAAACGCCAGCGGGAACTACCGGGAACCCGATGAATGGCGTTAAAATCCATTGGGAATTGACGATATAAAAAAGGTTTAAAAAATTCAGAGGTAAATATTGACTGACCAGTCACTCCATTCTAGATTTTTTCCATGAGCGGCAAGCAAGATCATATAATGCAAACGGCACTCGAACTTTTCGCTGCCGATGGACTGGCTGTCCCGACGGCAAAAATTGCCAAGAAATCGGGCGTAGCCAACGGAACTTTGTTCAATTATTTCCCTACCAAGCAGGACTTGATCGAGGCCCTTTACCTGGCCTACAAAAAAGAAGTGACGCAACTATTTCTGGCGAGCGGAGCGGATAAGGACCAGAGCTTGAAAGAAAGCTCTTTCGTAGTGTGGAACAGCTATATCCGCTGGGCGATTTCCAATTCGCTGAAGTTCAAGGTAATGAACCTGTTGAGGTCGGCCAATGTCCTTTCGGCCAAAGTTCTTGCCGAAGCGGATGACATATTCAAACCGTTTTACGAGTTGGTGCAAAATGGAATTAATAAGGGAGAGATTATGAATATCGATGTGCATTATCTCTATAAAATCAAAGCCGCACAAATCGCCGTTTCCATTAATCAAGCTTTGGCAGGAAAACTTAAAGGCAAGGCGCTCGATTCGCATATCCTCACCGGCTTTGATATTTTTTGGAAGGGCGTAGCCGCTTAAAAAATTTTGCTCTGCAGATGACTGACTAGGCACTCTAACAACACACAACGAAAGAAAGGACTTACACCATGCGCTATATCAAACTCGGCAACACTGGCCTCCACGTCTCGCCCATCGCACTCGGTTGCATGACCTACGGAGAGCCGAACCGCGGCTATCCCGTGTGGTCGCTGGGCGAGGAGGAAAGCCGTCCCCTGATTAAGCAGGCGGTCGAAGCGGGCATCAACTTTTTCGACACCGCGAACGTATACTCCCTGGGTTCCAGCGAGGAGATCGTTGGACGGGCGCTGAAAGACTTCGCCGACCGCGACGAAATTGTCATCGCCACAAAGGTCCGGCAACAGATGCGCTCGACCCCAAACGGTTCCGGCCTTTCGCGCAAAGCAATCTTTGCCGAGATCGACCACAGTCTGCGGCGGCTCGGCACCGATTACGTGGATCTCTACCAGATACACCGCATGGACCATTCCACGCCGATCGAGGAGACATTGGAAGCCTTGCACGACGTCGTGAAGGCTGGCAAGGCCCGTTACATCGGTGCTTCGTCAATGCGTGCGTGGGAATTCAGCAAGGCGCTGCACCTGCAACGCCAACACGGCTGGGCGCGGTTCGTCTCGATGCAGGATCATTACAATTTGCTCGCCCGTGAGGACGAGCGGGAGATGCTGCCGCTTTGCGCGGACGAGGGGATTGGCACGATTGTATGGAGTCCGCTCGCACGTGGCCGTCTCGCCCGCGAGAGCGACGCGGCGACCGGCCGGTCGGCGTCCGACCCCGTTCCCAATATGCTCTACTCCCAAGAGGCGAGTGACGGCGCGATCATCAATGCGGTTGCGGCGATTGCCAAAGCGCGGGGGGTCACCCGGGCTCAGATTGCGCTGGCCTGGTTGCGACGCAATCCGGTCGTCGTCGCCCCGGTAGTGGGCGTGAGCAAGCTGTCCCACCTGAACGACGCCGTGGATTCGCTCAAGATTGAGCTGACCTACGACGAGGTGGTCGAACTCGAGGCCCATTATACCCCGCGCGCCGATTTCCAGTGCGCCCTCGACCCCACTGATCTGGCTCGCATTTCGGGCAGACCCGGCATCAAACCCGCCGGAGATGCGACGCATCGGGGAACGTCTCTTCCTGCATGAATGGAAAATGTTTAGGCGATCACTGTCAGTGAAACTGTCAGCGAAACGGCTGGCGAGTTATGAAAAATAGTGGCGAGTAATTACGAATCCACCTTCATTTTACAAGGAGTTTCGCTATTTTATGAGTGTTCTGAATCGGGTTTGCAGACCGTGTCCATCCGTGGTTAAAACCCTTCCTGCCTCCCGCCTTCGTCTGCTCCAGCCGCATCCACATCTGCGTTCATCCGGTCCCATCTGCGGTAAATCTTTTCCCCTATCCGTCCCGCATGCGGGATCCGTGTCCATCCGTGGTGGGTTTAACAAAACCCTTTGTTAATTAGGGTTTGCTCGCCAGATGAACGTCCACTGTCAGCAAAACTGTCAGTAACGGGGCGGATGGTCAAACAATTCGCCACGACTGGCCAGAGCTTGCTGAAACTTTGCCACAACGCGCGTTTACAACTGCCGTTGCTATGGGCCTGGAATATCGAAAACAGATAATCTGGTTATGAAAAAGAAATACACCTTATTCCCACGTGGAATTTTGTTACAAAGTGCGTATTGCTTGAGTTTGAGGCCTTAACCAATACCATTGCAGAAAATGGAAACCGCATTGCTTCGGAAAATAATTTTTATCAGCTGCGCTTTAATCTGGTTGCCGGCCATGCTTTGTCACGGCAGGAGCGCATCGCCGGCTGGCGTGCCGCTTCTCGATGAGATGGCTGGCCGCTGGCTGCCAATGAAGGACGTGGCCAATCCGCCGGACGTGAACAATTTTCATGACATGCTGTTGGTCAACCGGGACCTGACTTCATTTTTCTGCTACCCAAACGATTGGTTGTGGAACGGGCAACCGCGTTTTGGTTATCCGCCGGTCAAGTTGACCATCGCTGGCAAAGAATACCCGGCGACGGATTGCCGCTGGTACCCATACCGCGCATTGCGGCGCAATCTGGATTGCCATGGTTTGGCAATTGAAACCGACACGCGAATGATCAACGAACGCCGGGCCGTGCTGGTTCGAGTGCAGATTACCAACCCGCTTGCGATAGCTAATCCGTCTGAAATTGCGTTGAGTGTTTCAGGAGCATTACAACGGGATGGGGTCTCTGTTCTTAACACGAATCAACGACCGGGTTTTGCCACGGTTATCCGGCCAGTGCAAAAGCCGGACTCAGTGACAAATGATGACGGCGTCGTTCGCTGGCGATGGATCCTGCCGCTGTCCCCCCATGAAAAGCAAGTGATCGAATTCGTTTCCGGTGACGGACCCGCGCAGGATTCGGAAAAGGTTGGTGCGGATGTTTCGCGCTGGAAGGCACATTTTACCGCTGAATTCGACGGCTTCAAGCAATGTTGGGGGCAGCGCTGGGCCGACGCATTCACGCCAGGCAATCACCATTTCTCCGGCAACTTGCCGGTGCTTGTCACGGACAACGCCGCGTTGAAGCGGAATTATTACATGGGCATCCTCACTATGTTGGAATTGGAGCGCACACAGTTTCCGGTATCCCCACGCTCTTTCATTACCAGCGGCGAGCGGGCACCGGGCACCCAGTATTATTGGGACGCTTCCATGCAAACGACGGTCTGGGCGCTGCTTGAACCCGCCGCGATGAAAGCTACGCTGCGTCGCTGGCTGGTTCAGAATGTGCGTAGCGGGTCGTTTATTTTCATCACCGGGACGAACGGTTTTGATACCAATAACTATAATCATATCACCGGTTACGCTTTTAATGCCTGCACCATTTTCAAAACGGCGTTGGATTATATTCGAATCACCGGCGATCTGGCCTTTCTCGATGAAAAACTGGCGGATGGTAAAACGGTGCTGGAACGCATGGACGAAATCGCCACGGATTGGCAGACACTCGTCCTGCCGGATAGTCCATTGGCCAATTACGGTGAAAATGGCAACCTGTTGGAATGCGCGCCAGCTTATATCAATCGGGTTGCTTCGGCGAACGCTCAAAATATTTGGATGATGCGGGAAGCTGCCAAACTTCAAGAACTAAAAGGGAACACGCTCTCTGCCCAGGCACTTGACCGTGATGCTCAAACACTTCTCCCCGCCGTGCTGAGTCTTTACAAGACTGGCGACGGCATCTGGTATGGTTTGCATAATGATGGCAAACGTGTCGAATTAAGCCATTGCGTGGACTTCATCTATGTGGGGAATGCACTGGCTGATGATCTCACGCCTGTCATGCGACACGAAATGACAGGCTTCGTCGAGCGTGAATTGCTCATGCGTGATTGGATGCGGGCCATGAGCCTTAAAGACGCCGCTGCTGCCATTTCCGACCGACCTGACCATGGCCCAATGGGCGCGTATGACGGCTGGATTCCGCTCACGGTCGGCACGATGTGGCGGCTCGGTTTTTCCAGCGACGCATTTGATTTCTACTGCCGCACGGCTGAGGTGACCAAAGAAGGGCCGTTCGCGCAGGCGCGGGAATTTTACGGGCCGCAGCGCGACCAATATGATGCGCCGGTACGAATTGCCGAACGCGAAGGCTGCATGAAGGAATGCATCAGCGGCGTCGCCTTTGCAGATGTTGTCGTCAGCACTTTTTTCGGTTTTGTGCCGTCGGTGGACGGAAAAAACACTCTAGCTGACCCGCAGACACCGAGACCATTCACTGGCAAGTTGCTCCATGTTTCATTTCGCGGTAAAAGATTCACCATCAGTGCCGGCGAAAAAGGCACTTCGGTCCTCAAGGAATGATTTGAAAATAGTAAATATTGAATAATTGATGAATTACTGCGGCCCAGCTGTCAGTAAAAGTGTCAGTGACAGGAGTAAAAAGTTACGGAACATTGTGACGAGTTACCTCGAATTTGCATTGAATTTTCAATGATTTCCGCTGGTTTCTTGAAATCTGAATTAGAGATACAGACCGTGTCCATCGGTGGTTAAATCTCATTTAAACTTTGTCTCCCTGTGCATTCCCGTTTATCCTAACCAATTGTCGATGGCCACTACCGAAACCATTCCAGCCGACGCCTCCCACGCGACCACCGCGCGGCCCGCTCCCGCCTGCCCTGAACTCCTCGCCCCCGCCGGCGATTGGGAATGCGCCAAGGCCGCCGTCGAAAACGGTGCCGACGCCATTTACTTTGGCCTCGAACGCTTCAACGCCCGCATGCGGGCCCATAACTTCACCGAAGCCGCCCTGCCCAAGCTCATGGAATTCCTCCATCGCCGCGGCGTCAAAGGCTACGTCACCTTCAACACCCTCGTCTTCGCCAACGAAATGGCCGACGCCGAACAATATCTCCGCGCCATCATCGCCGCCGGAGTCGATGCCGCCATCGTCCAGGACATCGGCATCTGCCGCCTCATCCGCTCGCTCTCGCCCGATTTCCCGATCCACGCCTCCACCCAGATGACCGTCACCAGCGCCGGCGGTGTGGAATTCGCCCGCGACCTCGGCTGCAACCTCGTCGTCCTCGCCCGCGAATGTTCCCTCAAGGAAATCGAGAAAATCCAGGCCGCGCAAAACGCCGCCACGCCCGGCACGCCCTCCGCTGCCTCCACTGCGCTTCCCATTGAAGTCTTCGTCCACGGCGCGCTCTGCGTCGCCTACTCCGGCCAATGCCTCACCAGCGAAGCCCTCGGCGGCCGCTCCGCCAATCGGGGTGAATGCGCCCAGGCCTGTCGCATGCCTTACGAATTGATTTCCGATGGCCAACCCGTCCCGCTCGGCGACAAGCGCTACCTCCTCAGTCCCCAGGACCTCGCCGGTTTGGAAATTCTTCCCGACCTCGTCCGTCTCGGCCTCGCTTCGTTGAAAATCGAAGGCCGGTTAAAAACGCCCGAATACGTCGCCAACATCACCAAGGTCTATCGCCAGGCGCTCGACCTCGCCGCCGGCAAAAGCGGTGCGACCGCAACTCCGGCGGACCACGAAAAGCTCCGCGCACAATCGCGATACGATCTGGAAATGGGTTTCTCGCGCGGCCTCTTCACCGGCTGGTTCGGCGGCAATGACAATCAAGCGCTCGTCCATGCGCGCTTCGGCAAAAAGCGCGGCGTCTTGCTCGGCAAAGTCAGCCGCGTCCACGGCGAACGCATCGCGCTGGAACTCGCGGCCCCGCTGAAACCGGGCGACGGCGTTGTCTTCGACGCTGGCCATCCCGATCAGGACGAAGAAGGCGGCCGCGTTTACACCTTGGAAGTGCGCGGCAAGGAAACCCTCGTCGGCTTCGGTCATGGCGACCTCAATTACAGCCGCATTCACGCCGGCGACCGCCTCTGGAAAACGAGCGACCCTGAATTGGACCGCCGGCTGCGCCAAAGTTTCGAGGGCGAGAAACTCCGTTTCCAACGCCCCATCGCCATGGAAGTCCACGGCCACGCCGGCAAACCGATGACCCTCATCGCCCGCGACCAACAAGGCCACGTCGTCCAAATCGATTCCGCCATGCCGCTGGCCATCGCCGAAAAACAACCGCTCGCCACCGAGAAATTACGCGAACAACTCGGCCGCCTCGGCGGCACGCCATTTGAACTCGGCGAATTAACAAATTTACTGACCGGCGCCGTCATGCTCCCCGTCAGCGAATTAAACCGCATGCGCCGCGAAGCCGCCACCGGCCTGGAATCCCTGCGCGCCCAACCCAAACGCTGGACGCTACATTCCCCATCGTCGTCGTCCTCGTCCTCGTCGTCGCTCCGTTCTCAGGCAGAGTTGCCCCCCGAACTCATCGTCCTCGTCCGCAGCCTGCCCCAACTCGAAGCCGCCCTGAATTGCGGCGTGCAAACCCTTTACTGCGAACTGGAAGACCCCAAAAAATATCGCGAAGCCGTCGCCATGGTCCATTGTGCGAGCGGTTGCGCCGCGCCGAACCGCACCATCTGGGTCGCCCCGCCCCGCATCTTCAAGATGGGCGAGGACTGGATCATCAACCAGGTCCGCTCCTGTAACGCCGACGGCTATCTCGTCCGCAACTACGATCACTTGAAATATTTTGCAGACGCCCGCCGCATCGGCGATTTTTCCCTGAACGTCGCCAACCGCCTCACCGCCGATTATTTCAAAAACCATTTTGGCCTCGAACGCGTCACCGCCTCGTATGATTTGAATTTCACGCAACTGGAAGCGCTGCTCCAATCCGCCCCGCCTGAGTGGTTCGAGATCACCATTCATCAGCACATGCCGATGTTTCACATGGAGCATTGCGTCTTCTGCGCCTTCCTTTCCACCGGCACCGATTACACGAATTGCGGCCGCCCCTGCGATAACCACGCCGTGAAACTCCGCGACCGCGTTGGCGCCGAGCATCCCCTCAAGGCCGACATCGGCTGCCGCAACACCGTCTTCAACGCCCTCGCCCAGACCGGCGCCGAGTACGTCGCCCGCATGATCGCCCTCGGCGCGCGCCATTTCCGCATCGAGTTCCTCACCGAAACCCCCGAGCAAGTCACGCAAACCATCTCGCAATATCGGCAATTGCTACGCGGCGAAATCGACGGCACCAAACTCTGGCGCGAGTTAAAACTCCTCAACCAACTCGGCGTCACCCGCGGCCAAATCGGCATCGGCAACACCTGATTCATTCGCATCCGCAACTTCCTCATGCTTCAGGCTCTTTGGACTTGAAGCGGCTCAGAATCGCCGCCGTCACACAAGTGACACTACACGTCACTGTCGCAAGAAATGACAACCCACAGGCAATACCCAGCCAGTCTTGTGGATCGTTTTCCGATGTCTTCCAAACGGCCAGAGTAAACATTGAAGCAAGCCAAATGAACAGGCACACACTACTGGCTATGCCTGCTCTTTTGGATAAACGTTCGTATTTTGCTGCTTTGGATAAGGCCATGGAATTTGGCCTAAGAACGAAAGCATAGATTAAGCATTTATTTTGTACTGTTTTGTTTCAAATGTGGCGATAAAGAAAAAGTATGCTCCTTTGTACGCGTAATGCATAGTCGAAGGGCCTCATTTTCCTTCTTATCACTCGCATAAAAAAGGAGAACCGGTCCAACACCTCCAGCTTCGGTCTGTTCTATGCGCGCGCACTGAAACTGAAGCTCAATGGCTGGAAACGCAGAATCTGGTCGGCTAGGATCAGCGTTAAGAACCACCAAGTGTGAAGCTTCATCCAACCTCACATAATATTTGAGGTCACCGAAGCCAAAATGCATCTCATGGATATGGCTGGTGGAAATGAAAACATTTCCGAAAAAACTCTCCACTTGTTGTTTGTTCCAATGCATAGCGAAAGCCTTAACATACGTAGGCTGACCCACGCCCACCCAAACACGCAAGCATAAAACCATGCGCGCGCCTCCGAGTTCGGAGTTCAAGCTTTAGCTTGTCCCCTCATTGCCCGTGCGGAAGCACCTCCCAGTTCGGAGTTCAATCCCGCACACGGGATTGTCCCTTTCCCTACATCCTTTCCCCATATTGCCCCGTCCGGAAGGACTTTGGGCAGCGCCACTTTTTGCTTGTCATTCCCCGACGCTGGAATGACTATGCCGGTCGTCATATAAAGAGAATTTTATTCTCATCTCATGCATCGAATAATCAGGAGAAAAAGTTCCAAGCGCACTTCAGCGGGAATGGCTTTCACCCTGATCGAACTCCTGGTCGTCATCGCCATCATCGCCATTTTAGCGGGGCTGTTGTTGCCGGCGCTTGGCCGGGCCAAAGCCAGCGCTCTCAGGACCTTGTGCTGCAGCAATCTTAAACAGTGGGGCCTGGCCATCACCCTGTATGCCGGGGATAATAATAATTACTTCCCCGATAATTCCAAAGGCGGCGATCTGAGCTGGATGTCCCCGGACATGAATGCCTTCTACACCTCGTATTTATACACCAACCGCCGCGGCACGACTCCGGACGCGCGCGACCGCAGTGACATCTTCTATTGTCCGACCGATCTGTGGCACCGCAACGCGGAAACCACCATTACGAGCGCCGGCCCCCAGTTGATCGGTTACTTTTACATGCCCGGTCGGACAATCCCGAATGGTTGGGACTACGACTCTGCCGGCCTCGGTCCCTGGCACTACAAAAGCAAGCTGGGGGACCAATATCGCAACGCGCCGATCATGAGTGACCGGCTGCAGTCCTTCGGAACCTGGAATGTCGCTGCGAATTCTGGGAGTGTGGTTTGGAACTACCCGGTCAATGGAAAAGACATTCCACTCTCCGTTCACCGTAACAGTGGCGGCGTTCCGGCGGGAAGCCAGTTTCTTTATGAAGACGACCATGTCGAATGGCGGAAATTTGACCAGGCAAATGCCCGCCGCACGATCGATGTCGGCTCCATGACTTATGGTTGGGTCCTGTTCTACAAACCTCCGGATGTCATAACCAACTTGTGAAATCGGCGGGCCTCGTTCCTGGCGCTGTTATCAATTAGAGCATTTATGGAACTGCTCTAAATTCTGGCCTCCCGGTCACACGTCGAACTCCACCAACTCATCCTCTCCCTGTTACGACTGCTCCGCCTTCCGTGTGGGAATTGTGAAATAAAACGTCGCCCCTTTTTCCACCGCCCCCTCCGCCCAGATGCGCCCCCCATGCCGCTGGATGATCCGTCGCACCGTCGCCAGGCCAATCCCGGTGCCCGGAAATTCCTCCACCCCGTGCAACCGATGAAACGCATTAAAAAGTTGTCCGACATTTTCCGGATTAAAACCAGCGCCGTCATCGCGCACATAAAACACTTTCTCCCCGTCCGCCGGTGCCAAGCCAAATTCAATCCTCGCGCGCGCATGTTTGCCCGTGTACTTCCACGCATTGCCCAGCAGATTTTGCAACACGGACCGCAGCAACTCCCTGTCTCCCTCAACACTAAGGTCGGGCGTGATGACAAATTCAACCGTTCGTTGCGGTTCGCCCTTTCGCAGTTCCCCGGCAATCGTGCGCGCCATGTCGCTCAAGCTCACGTGTTGCCGGCGCAGTTGCGCCCGGTTGATGCGCGAAAGATTCAGCAACCCCTGGATGAGTTGGTCCATCCGCTCCGTGGCCGTGCAGATGTGCTCAAGGTACTCACGGGCTCCGGGCCCGAGCTGGTCCCCGTGTTCCTCCTGCAACAGCTTGCTGAAACCGGTCACGATGCGCAGCGGCGACCGCAGGTCATGCGACACCGAATAACTGAACGTCTCCAACTCCTCATTCGCCGCGGCCAGTTCGGCGGTGCGTTCCGTCACCCGTTTCTCCAGCTCGCTGTTCAGCCGGCGAATCTCCTCTTCGACCCGCTTCCGCTCCGTCATGTCGTTGGCAATCCCCATGAAGCCGATAATTTTCCCCTGCGAATCACGCAACGCCGTCACCGAAAGCAACACCGGAAAACGCGAGCCATCCTTGCGCCGGTACGTCCACTCATACTCATTGGGCAGGTTGCGCCGCGCCCGGGCGACAAACACTTCAAACCCCGGCTCGATCGCCACGCCGAGTTCCTTTGAAAAAATTCTGGCGCGGTCCGCTATTTCCACCGGATCGTGGAAAGCCGCCGGTGTCAATTTGCCGATGCATTCCTCGGCGGTATAGCCCAGCAACTGCTCGGCGGCGGGGTTGATGCTGGTAATGATCCCCCCCGGCTCCTCCGTTGAAATCACCATGTAGCTGGCGTTGTTGAGCAGCGCGCTTTTGAAGTCCGCCAGCCGGCGCACCTGCTCGACCGCGCGCCGGCGTTCCGCCCGGGCCCGCAACGACATGACCGCATTCGCCAGGTCAGCCGTCAGTTCCGTCAACACCTCCAGTTCCCGGCTATGGAACGCGTCCAGCTTGGTGGCATAGATGACCAATGCGCCAAACACCCGTCCGTTGCCCCACATGGGCAAACCAATGCATGAAGCGCAACCACATCGCGTCAATTCCTCCCGCCAGGGTGCAAAATCAGTGTTGCCTTGGATGTCTTCGATGATGTGCGGCTGGCCCGAACGAATTGCCGATCCCGCCGGTCCCCGACCCAGTTCCGTGTCCGCCCACGTAAGGGTGAGCGTCTCCAGGTAGCCGTCCCGAAAACCCTCCTGCGCCACCGGCCGCACGGTCTTGGCGGGATCTTCCTCGGCATAACCAATCCAAACCAGCGGATAACCTCCCGCACCAGTAATGACGCGACAAATCTCATGCAGCAGTGCCCGCTCATCCCTGCCACGCATCACCTGCTGATTGCATTCGCTTAGCATATGCAGCAGGCGGTTGCTCTGCCGCAGTTGTTCATTGGCGGTTTTCAGTTCCACCGTGCGCGCCGCCACGCGCTGTTCCAAATCAGCGTGGACTTTTCTTAACGCCTCCTCCGCCCGCTCGCGCTCGGCGATCTCCTGCTGCAATTGCGCATTTTGCCTCCCCAATTGCTCCTGAATTGCGTGCAGCGCCAAATGCGTTTTTATCCGCGCCAGCACTTCTTCATGCTGAAACGGTTTGATGATGTAATCCACCCCTCCTGCCTGAAACCCCTTTACCTTGTCCTTCGTGTCCGCCAGGCCGGTCATGAAAATAACCGGCGTATCCCGGAGCGCAACGTTCCCTTTCAACCGGCGGCAGGTCTCAAATCCGCCCAGCCGGGGCATCACCAGATCCAGCAATATCAAATCGGGCCGGCCATATTGAGCTTTCTCCAATGCGCTTTCCCCATCCCGCGCCACCGTCACGCGGAAACCGGACTCCTTCAGATAATTCGATAATATGCTCAGGTTCGCCGGATCATCATCCACCACCAATATCGTGGGGCTGTCCGTCCTCGACCGGACTGGTGTTTCTGCCGTTGTCATCCGCTCACTATTTCACCTCCAGACATTCTTCCATCCAATGCAAAATTTCCTGCTCCTCAAAACCCTGTGCCAACTCGCAAAGCCTGTCGGCAAATGGAATGTATCCTTCGTCCGCTGTCTTGAGTTGCGTCGCCCGCTCCTGCATGGCGGACAAATCCCCCATCCTCGCCAGCTCCAGCAGCCTCGTCAGTTCCTCCTTCGGTGGCGCCAGAGCTTCCGTTTTTCCTGCCCCCGGTTCAGTGGTAGCAACCATTTGATCTTTCACCTCGCTATAATCCCAGTCCAACTTGAGATGTTTTTCCAACAACCCGGATAATTTTGGCCAACTGACCGGCTTGCTCAAAAATGCATCGTAACCCGCCTCCTGGCTCTGCGACTGGTCCTCTTCGGACACGCTCGCGGATATCGCTATAATCACCACCCCGCGCAATTCCGGAATCTGTCGAATGCGCAACGCAGCTTCAAAACCATCAATCACCGGCATATACAGATCCATCAGGATCAAATCCGGCCGCATCTCCCCTGCCAGCCGTATGCCCTCGCGCCCGTCCCTGGCCTCCACCGTTTCAAACCCTACTCCCTGCAAAAACCCAACCATCACTTCCCGGTTGGAGCCAATATCGTCCACCACCAGCGCCCGTCGCTTCGGGCCTTGATAGCCGGTGATCAGCCGCCGCGGAAGCCGGGTGGCTTCCGCCACCGCCGCCTTTACCGGCAACCCAATTTCAAACCAGAACCGGCTGCCGCGCCCGAGTTCGCTCTTGACCTGCAAGCTGCCTCCCATCAGTTGCACCAACTGCCGGCTGATGGCCAAACCTAACCCCGTGCCCTCAATGTGGCCGGTCGCCTTGCCGGCCTGCTCAAACGGCCGGAAGATCTGCTCCAGGTGATCTGTCGCAATGCCCATCCCCGTATCTTCAATCTCAAATCGCAGCCGCGCCGGCACCGCCGCTTGCGGCCGCTCCGCCAACTCACCCAAATTTAATCGCGACACCCGGAAAACAATCCTCCCTGCTTCCGTGAACTTGACGGCATTATCCAGCAGGTTCAGCAAAATCTGCCGCAGTCGCGTTGGATCCACCTCCACACCGGCCGGCAGCGGCGTTGGCGTCTCATAAATCATCGTCAGTCCTCGTTCCTCGGCGTGCGAACGAATGCCTCCCGCAATCTCCTCCAGAAAAGCGGGGAAATGGATAAGCGTCGGATACAACTCCATTTTGCCGGCCTCAATCTTGGAGAGATTCAGTATGTCGTTGATCAGCGTCAGCAGATGTTCGCCGCTGTGTTGGATGGTTTTCAGTCCATTCATCACCTCGCAACTCAAATCCCGCTTCTGAAATATCTGCGCGTAACCCAGAATGGCATTGAGCGGCGTCCGCAATTCATGGCTCATCTTCGCCAAAAACACACCTTTGGCTTCATTCGCCACTTCCGCCCGTTCCTTGGCCTCGATTAATTCAGCCGTGCGCGCACGCACCACTTTTTCCAGGTAATCCCGATCCCGGAGCAACACCTCCTCTGCCTGCTTCCGCACCGTGATGTCTTCGTACGTGCCCAACACGCCAATGACCCGGCCTTCCTGGTCGCGCAACGGCAGTTTGCTGGTCGTCAACCAGCCCTGAGTCCCGTCCGGTTTGATTTGCGGTTCTTCATAATTGATCCACGCCCGGCCCGTTTCCATGACTCGCCGGTCATCGGCACGATAAATCTCCGCCATGGTTGCTGACGCGGTCTCATAATCGGTCTTGCCCCTGATTTCATTGGAATCGGCGTAGCCGCAATCCAAGGCGAGCGGCTTATTGCAACCCACATAAACTGAATTTCGATCCTTCCAGAAAACACGCTGCGGAATTGTATCCAGCACCAATTGCAACATCTGCCGCGAGTTGAACAGCTCTGCCCTCGCCCGCTTGTGCTCCATGGCAATGCCGGCAATATGGGTGGCGAGATCGACGAGGCGCAACTCGGCCAGCGTTGGACTGCGCGGTTCACGGTAATACACGGCGAATGTGCCCAAGACCTTGTTTTGCGCGGAAAAGATGGGCGTGGACCAGCAGGCGCGCAACCCAATTGGCTCCATGAATTCCCGGTATTTTCCCCAGAGCGGGTCCGTGAGCACGTCAGTGACGATGACCCGTTCCCGCCGATAAACGGCGGTACCGCAGGAACCGGCCTGCGGCCCAACCTGGAAACCGTCCACGGCCCGGTTATAAATTTCCGGCAGGCTGGGCGCCGCGCCGCGCCGCAAGTGTTGTCCATCCTCATCGAGCAGTAGAACCGAACAGAGCATCCCTCGGGCTTGGCATTCGATAAGCAGCATCAGATCGATAAGTGTATCCTCCAAAGACGTGCCCGCCGCAATCATTTCGAGAATGTGGCTCTGGCCGGTGCGCAGGGCTTCCGCCTGCTTCCGCTCGGTAATGTCCGTGCAGGCGCCGAGCCATTCACGAATGCTGCCGTCGCTGTTTAATATTGGCACGCCATTCACCACGAAGTAGCGGTAACTCCCATCCTGCCCCCGCAGACGATATTCCACGACGTAGTGCTGTCGCATTTTGACGGCCTGCGACCAAAGCGCCCTCACCCGTTCGCGATCCTCAGGATGCACCGCACTCAACCACCCTTGCCCCATGACTTCTTCCCTTCGTTGACCGGTGAATTTCCGCCAGGCAGGCTGGTCTTCCGTCACGTTGCCTTCAGCATCGGCCGTCCATACAATCTGCGTCGTCGCGATGAGCAGCGACTGGTACCGTTCTTCACTGCGCTTAATTTGATCGGATTGAGACAGCATAAGCAGCCTTCATTTTCGTCCCCTCACTCCCCTTTCTCTTTTGATTTTTGCCCTCGCCGCCCGGCAACAACAATTCCACGCCCAGAGCAACAAGGTTATAAGTTACTAACATTGAATCGTTTAAAGTATAAATCTAAACTGTTTTATTATATCCAGTTAAAACATAACCCCACTTGCGCAGTTGAAAACCCCTCCACTAATGTATTTTTTCGCCCCCCAGCCCCGGATGGTGCGACACAACCATTCGGCAACCTCCTCATATATATATGCTTCCTTTCCCCATGGTGACCCGTGTGGAAACACCTGTCCTCTGGGCCACCCACCAACGCTTCCGCGTACGGAGTTCAATCCCGCATGCGGGATTGTCCCTCCCCAATTCCGCACTCCGAATTTGAACGCCCGTGCGGAATCACTCGGATGGGAAATGGAGGATGCGGGAAGCGGAGGGGATTTTTGATCCGCCTTCGATAAAGCTTCCTCCTCCGCTAAAGCTACGGCGCGACAAGATGGCGGGACAAGCAGGATTTACGGGATGGGAGTGGAAGGGAAAGGCGGCTTTTGAAGGGCGTGAGTCCAGAAGGAGATGATTGGGGCGATAACTTTTTCTGTTGGCCTCATGCTAATGGGCGACCCCTTTACGATTTTTTATGCCTTTTGACTGCCGCTATTATCGAGACAACTGAGTAAACAATTAACGCGTTTACACAGGTCAAAAGCGTAAAAAAAACATACTCCCCCATGTCCCTATCTTTGGTGACCACAGAAGACAACAGCCTAACTGGTAATGTGTAAAGCCCAACTAAAAAAGTCACGCCCCCCTGCCCCTCGTAAGCAGCAATGTAAAGTAGCCAAGACAGCACAGCACCCGCTAACAAAGAACTAAAAACGCGTCTCATAGGCCAATTGGCACTTCACTTGTAAGATCGATAAGCATTCGGAATATCATCCCGAATCCCGCTCTGGGACCAAGCATATTAAACAGGTGGTATATGCCATGCTGGTGACAGTCGATGTAATTACTGAGTTACCGTGTTAGTCGAATTAATTACGTGGAAATCCCCGAAGTTTAGGCAGCGTGTCCCACGATGGAATTGCTCTAAGGTTTCGCGAAATGCTTTCCACAACTTTCTCCCCGTCACTTTTTTCCGCAAAAAACCAGATTCCTCCAGTGTCCAATTGTTGGAAAATGACCTTTTCCCCATTAATTGTGACATGCCAAGTTCTTGCGTCAGGTCCTTCAGCTTTGTAAATTACACGGCCTGCATGTTCTTTTTTTATATAACTTATCAGCCGATCAAAATCCTCCCATCGGTCCGACTTGCATTCGGCTTCGAGGATTCCTCTATTGTTTTTGGCCAGCGTAATAGTCATTTGCTTACCTTTCAATCACCACCTTCATCTTCATCGTCATAAATGGGTCCACACTATTGAAAGTTTGCCGGGGCTTTTCATCGTTTTGCGCGGCGGCAGACGGCCAGCAGGCTGGCCATATTGGTCCCACTGCCCATCGCCAGTCGTTCCGCGAGCCATTGCAAGGTCATCGTCGGCCTTGAAGCTGGATTCGCGGCGGTCGCCGCGATCCAGGACGTGATACACCGTACCGGGATATTGCACGCGTAGTTTGCGGGCCATGGGGAAAGCATAAACAGGCCCGCCAAAGGTGTCCACTGTCAACAGTGTGGGCGACCCGTTTACGGCACATCATTTATGGATTGAACATCAACAAATCCGTTCTGAATCTTTATCGGACGATAAGAGAAGAAACTGATCCGTGATGTCATTCAGGGAAAGAAGTTGCCAGTCGTGGATATTCAACGACACGCGTTCGCCCCGCGGTAAAATGTTGCCAAACTCATCAGAAACCTGGGCAAGCGGTCCCAAATAGATGGCTTGATGGGTAGCTGTGCGAGGACGATGGCCCGGTTTTTGTCCCACCAGGAGGATTTTCCCTCATCTGCACATCGGCAACGATAAAATTCGGCATTGGGGAAAGATTTTCAAAGCGAACCTGCACCAGACCTGCCCGGATCATGGCCTTTACTGGTTCGGTTTCCACGGGCACATACTCAACCACCGCAGCCGGGCCGGGAAGATTGGGAAGCAGAGGGTGGGACGGCTTGTCTCCGGCGAGGCCATGAAGAGTGACTTTGCCACCGGGACGCAGCACGCGGCAGACTTCGGCAAAGACCGCATCCATTCT
>JAQGPA010000035.1 GCA_028293325.1 Pedosphaera sp.
AAAAACTGGCGGAGAAAGCCGATGTTCCACTGAAGCAGATTTACGAGGCAGCGAATAAAAGTTTGAAACTCTGAGCCGGAAGCAACCACGCATGAACTCAAACGAATCCAAGCCGACCGGCCAAACCACTCCCACCGTCGATGCCGAGTTACTGAAGCTCCTGTGCTGCCCGGAAACCCATCAAGACCTCACGCCCGCCGCGCCAACCATTTTGGAAAAACTGAACTCCGCAATTGCCGCCGGTACTCTGAAAAGCCGCAACGGCAAATCAGTATCCGAAAAAATCGAAGGCGGCCTCATCCGCGCCGACGGCAAATTTCTTTACCCCATCCGCTACAATATCCCGATCATGCTCGTGGACGAGTCCATTCCCTTGGGTGGAAGCTAAAGCGAAAGCCACATCTCGCCCTCAATAATCTCGAATTTCAGCCGCTTCAAACTATCCCCCTCGCACGGGCCTTGAATGCACAGTCCGGTCAGCGGTTCGTAAATGGCATTGTGGGTTTGGCAGACGAAGTTTTGGCCGTCGCGGGTGAAGAACCGGCCATCGGCGTAGTCCAGCGAGAGCGGCAGATGGCGGCAGCGATTTTCGTAGGCGACCAGCTTTCCCTGGAAGCGGGCGACGAATCCTTCAGTGGGCTTGCCCTTGCGGGTGAACTGGAACTTCATCGTCTGGCCCTCGGCCAGATCGGCGGCGCGCCCGATTTTTACTTTGCTCACGCCGATATCGTATATTGTCATGGCGGGCATGGCAAAACAGATTGCCGCATGGCGGGAAACGATTTGTTGCTGTAATTTGTCGCGCCGACAGTTAGTTTCTCCATGTTTATGAAAAAGTGGCTCAATACCATCGAAGCGGTCGTGGCCGATTTGCGCAAAGGCAAAATGGCCATCGTGGTGGACGATGAAGATCGCGAAAACGAAGGCGACCTCATCATGGCCGCCGAAAAGGCCACCCCCGCCGCCATTAATTTCATGGCCAAGTTCGGGCGCGGCTTGATCTGCGCGCCCACCACCTCCGAACGGCTGAAACAGCTCGGCATCGAGCAGATGGTGGTGAAAAACCGCGAGAGCTTCAAAACCGATTTCCAGGTCAGCGTCGATGCGGCCCACGGCATCACCACCGGCATCAGCGCGGCGGACCGGGCGCGGACCATCAACATCATGGCCGATCCCACCGCGTTGCCGAATGATTTGGTGCAGCCCGGCCATGTCTTTCCGTTGCGCGCCAAACCGGGCGGCGTGTTGCAA
Organism: Pedosphaera sp.; assembly: GCA_028293325.1. Classification (GTDB taxonomy): domain Bacteria; phylum Verrucomicrobiota; class Verrucomicrobiia; order Limisphaerales; family Pedosphaeraceae; genus JAQGOT01. Next base: position 1,252 of record JAQGPA010000035.1, read on the forward strand.
CGCTCCGGTCACACGGAAGCCGTGGTGGACCTGGTTCAGTTGGCGGACTGCCGCCCCATCGGCGTGCTCTGCGAAATCATGAACGACGACGGCACCATGGCGCGCTTGCCGCAGTTGATCAAATTTGCCCGCCGCCATCGCCTGAAGATTTGCACCATCGAGGCCTTGATTAAATATCGTCGCGAGCGCGAGAAACTCGTCGAGCGCGTCGAAGTGGTGAAAATGCCCACGGAGTTCGGCGAATTTGATCTGTATCTCTATCGCTCGAAGCTCGACGGACAACATCACCTGGCCTTGGTGCGCGGCGACGTGGCCGGGAAAAAGGATGTGCTCGTGCGGGTCCACAGTGAGTGCCTGACTGGCGATGTGTTCGGCTCGCGCCGCTGTGATTGCGGTCCGCAACTCCATCAAGCGATGCGCCAGGTGGCGGAGGCGGGACGCGGCGCGGTGGTTTATATGCGCCAGGAAGGCCGCGGCATCGGCCTTGGCCCAAAAATTCAAGCTTACAAATTGCAGGAACAGGGCTACGACACCGTGGAAGCCAACAAGCAACTCGGCTACGGCATGGATTTGCGGGAATACGGTTTGGGCGCTCAAATCTTGGCGGACTTGGGCATCAAGAACATTCGTTTGTTGACCAATAATCCCAAGAAAGTCGTCGGCTTGGAAGGTTACGGGTTGGAGATTGTCGAGCAAGTGCCCATCAAGATCCGGCCCAACAAGCACAACGCGCATTATCTCAAGACGAAGCGCGAAAAACTCGGTCATTTGATCTGAGCGATTGCCGTCAGAATTTCAACGCCATGTTAACACGCATCTCGAGCAAGAAGACCAAGATGAACGGCGCACGTTTCGCCATCGTCGCTTCCCGTTACAATGCGCGCTATGTCGATGCCATGTTACGCGCCGCCAAGGCGGAATTGAAGCGCGCCGGGGCGTCGGAGGTTCAGGTGCTGCGCGTGCCGGGAGCGTATGAGATTCCCGTGGTCGCCGCCCGCCTGGCGCGGACACAGCAGGCCTCCCTGGCCGGCATTATTTGTCTCGGCGTCATTTTGCGCGGCCAGACGGTGCACGCCGACCATATCGGACGCGCCGTCAGCCAAGCCTTAATGGAAGTGCAGTTAACGCATGAGGTGCCGGTGATTCATGAAGTGTTGCTGCTGGAGAATGAGGAGCAGGCCCGCGTCCGCTGCCTCGGTAAAAAGTTCAATCGCGGCGCCGAAGCCGCTCAAACCGCCCTCGCGATGGCCAAAGTCATGGCGCAGTTGCCCGGTTGAGCCAAAGCTTGAATAGGCGGCGCAAAATACCGTCCAAACCCTGAGAATGTGCTGCTTGTGAAATGTTTCACAAATGGCTTGCAGGCAGCATAAGCGAATATTATTCTGTGGCGTTTTTCGATTACCAAACACAATTATGAAAACATACTCCCGGTTACTCATTATCCCTGCGCTGGTCGCGGGTCTGCACGTCGCCTCGGCGGCCGATATCACTGGCACCGTCACCCTCAACGGCACCCCGCCGCCGGAGAAGGTCAATGACCTGATCAAGAACGATCCCATCTGCGGCAAGCTGCACAGTGAGCCGGTCAAAACGCAATTTTACGTCGTCGGCTCCAAGGGCGAACTGCGTGACGTGATCATTACGCTCAAAGGCGTGAGCGGCGGCTCCACCGGGGAATCGGCGCCGCCGGTTGTCTTGGACCAAAAGGGCTGTGAATACGTGCCCCAGATCTTGGCCATTCAGACCAACCAAAAGCTGGTCGTGAAGAACTCGGACCCCGTGCTGCACAACGTCCACACCACGCCCACAGTCGCCGGCAACAAAGAACAGAACAAGGCCCAGATGCAGGGCGGCCCGGACGTGAGCTTCAGCTTCCCCAACCCCGAGAAAGCGTTGCGCTTCAAGTGCGACGTGCATCAATGGATGTTCGCCTGGGTGACCGTAATCGACAGTCCCTATTTCGCCGTGACGGACAAAGCTGGCAATTTCAAGATCGCCAATGTCCCGCCGGGCAAATACACCATCGAAGCGACCCACCGCAAAGCCGGCACGGTCAGCAAGGAAATCGAAGTCAAGGCTGACAACGCCACCACCGATTTCACGCTGGAAGCTCCGAAGCCCCAGTAAGCGTCGCTTGCTTTATCGCAACCGCTGCGGCAGGTTTACGCCGCAGCGGTTTGCTTTTATACTGCTGCCCGCTTAAGTAATTTGAGTCATGTCTCGTTCCGTTGACAATCTCTGGCTGCATCGCTTTGCCTGTCTCACCGCCCTCGCCACCCTGGCGCTGATCGGTCTGGGCGGATTAGTGACCAGCCAAGGCGTGGGCATGTCGGTTCCCGATTGGCCGACCACTTACGGCTACAACATGTTTCTTTTCCCAATCTCGCAATGGGTTGGCGGGATTTTTTATGAACATACGCATCGCCTAGTAGCTTCGGGAGTGGGATTGCTGACCACCATTTTGGCGCTTTGGCTGTTTGGGACAAAGTCGCGGCCCTTGCTCCGTTGGGGCGGCGTGGCCTTCCTGCTTTTGGGAGTTGTTGCCGGTATTTGGCTGCCGGGAGACAAACATCATACCGGCGCGACACTCGTCCTGGTTGGCGCCATTTCCCTGCGAGCGAGTTTCTTTTGGCCGAATTGCGCGCCCGCGAGCCAGCGGCTGCGTTGGCTGGGTGTGTTGGCCTTTATTGCTGTGGCCTTGCAAGGCGTTTTGGGCGGCTTGCGCGTGGTTCTTTTCAAGGATCAAATCGGAATTGTCCACGCGGCACTGGCACAAATCTGTCTGGTAATCCTCTGCGCGCTGGCACTGTTCACCAGTCAGTGGTGGCGGAACTTGCCGGATAAATTTTCGCCGATAATTGACCGCAAGGGACTGCGCAGCCTTTTGCTCATTGGCACACTGCTCATTTTCGCCCAGCTCGTTCTCGGCGCCACCATGCGACATCAGCATGCCGGCTTGGCGATTCCCGACTTCCCGCTCGCGTATCACAAGCTCTGGCCGCCCATGGATGCCGCTTCCGTGACCGCTTACAATCAGAACCGCATGGAAGTGGAAGCGGCCAATCCAATCACTGCATTTCAAATCGGGCTGCAAATGGTCCATCGCATCATGGCGGTGCTGATTTTGTGCGCCGTCACCTTCTGTGCGCGGACAACCCGCCGGCAACTTGGCGCGCGCCATCCGCTCTCGCGGTTATCCCTCGCGTGGCTCGTCTTGATTATGGCGCAGGTGGTTTTGGGCGCATTCACCATCTGGTCCAACAAGGCGGCGGATGTCGCCACAACCCATGTGGTGGTGGGCGCCCTTTCGCTGGTGACAGGTGTGATATTGACCATCACCTCCTTTCGGGTTTTAATGCCCGTTCGCTCAGCGAGTCTGGCCGCGACTCCGTCCGCAACATCTGGATTGGAAACGCGCAAACCAGCCGCCTCCAGCGCCGAATAAGTCCAGATGAAAGCCACCGCGCAACCTCTGACCGAAACAACCACGGTCGTCGAAAAAAGCCGCTTTGCGGTGATTTCCGATTTATTCAAGGCGCGGCTGACCTTCCTGGTGTTGCTCACGACCCTGGTTGGGTTTTACGTCGGTTTTCGCGGGCCAATAAACTGGTTGTTGTTGTTGCACACCATGTTAGGCACGGCCTTGGTGGCCAGTGGCGCGGCGGCTTTGAATCAATTACTTGAGCGGGACCTCGATGCCAAAATGCGCCGCACCGAAGATCGTCCGCTCCCCTCCGGCCGGATGCAGCCGTCAACCGTGCTGGTTCTGGGTGGAATTTGCGGCGGAATTGGCCTGATTTATCTGGCGGTGGCCGTGAATTTACTGACCAGCCTGTTGGGTGCCATTACGCTCGTCAGTTATCTATTTATTTACACGCCGCTCAAGCGGGTGACGACCCTGAATACCATCGTGGGCGCGGTGCCCGGAGCCTTGCCACCGTTGATGGGTTGGGCGGCGGCACGCGGGGAAGTTTCCGGCGGCGGTTGGTCGTTGTTTGCGATTCTTTTCTTCTGGCAACTTCCTCATTTTCTGGCCATTGCCTGGATTTACCGCGATCAATACGCCAGTGCCGGGTTCAAAATGCTTCCAGTCGTTGATCCACAGGGTGAACGGACCGGACGCCAGGCCATCAGCCATACGCTGGGCCTGCTGCCCATCAGCCTGGCTCCTTTTATATTCCATCTGGCCGGGCCGATTTATCTGGTCGGGGCTTTCGTGCTGGGGTTGGTTTATTTGTGGTTTGCCATTCAGTTTTCCCGGCAATTGACCATCCCACGCGCCCGGCAATTGTTTTTTACCTCGATCCTTTATTTACCATTGCTTTTGGGATTAATGGTCATAGATAAAATTAAGTAATCGAATATTAAGTAACCGAATAACTGGATTCTGCCGTTGACACTGCAAAGTAAGAAAAGTTATCTTTGCAGCCTTATTTTTCTGGTAAGTAAGTAAACTTAATACCTGGCAGGCAGTCGAAAAAGTAACTGAAATCATGAGCACGCAGGCTACCACTCACGCGCACCCGCATACGGGGGCACACGAATCGCACCATGAAGAGCTGGGCTTCTGGAGCAAATACGTTTTCTCGACCGACCACAAGGTCATCGGGATTCAATACGGCATCACCGCGCTGCTGTTTCTGTTCTTCGGTTTTTCCCTGATGATGATGATGCGCTGGTCCATCGCTTATCCCGGCCATCCCGTTCCCCTCGTGGGCGGTTTGCTGGAAAAAGTGCTGGGTGACGATGCCGCCAAAGGCATCGTGAGCCCCCAGTTGTATAACCAATTCGGCGCGATGCACGGCACCATCATGGTGTTTTTGGGCATTGTGCCGCTGGCGTTTGCCGCGTTCGGCAATTTTGTCGTTCCCCTCCAAATCGGCGCGCCTGATATGGCGTTTCCGCGCATCAACATGGCCAGCTACCAGGTTTATGTGGTGGGCGGCGTTATCATGTTGATCAGCTTTTTTATTCCCGGTGGCGCGGCGCAGGCGGGTTGGACCTCCTATTCACCCCTGGCCACATCGATTCAAAGCCAGGGCCAGACTTTTTGGCTCATCGGCATGGTCTTCCTGATTACTTCATCGCTGCTGGGCGCAGTCAACTTTCTGGCCACCATCATTCAATTGCGCGCCCCGGGCATGACCTGGATGCGGCTGCCGTTCTTCGTGTGGGCGCAGTTTGTGACCGGGTTCCTCCTGTTGCTCGCTTTCCCGCCGCTCGAAGCGGCCGGCATCATGCAGTTGATGGACAAGGTGGCGCACACCAGTTTCTTCCTCCCCACGGGCCTGTCCCTCACCGGCATGGGCCACATCAGCGGCGGCGGCAGTCCGCTGCTCTGGCAACATCTGTTCTGGTTCCTCGGCCATCCGGAAGTTTACGTTTTGATTCTGCCGGCGATGGGCATCGTGTGCGAAGTCATCGCCAACAACACCCGCAAGCCGATTTGGGGCTACAAGTCGCTGGTTTATTCGTCGCTGGTGATCGGTTTCGTCTCGTTCATCGTCTGGGCGCATCACATGTATATGACCGGCATGGGCACCAAGATCAGCACGTTCTTCCAGACGACGACGATGATTATTTCCATCCCGTCGGTCATCATTCTGACCTGCTTGTTCCTGTCGCTCTGGGGCGGGTCGATCCGCTTTAACACGCCGATGTTGTTCGCGCTGGCCTTCCTGCCGATGTTCGGCATTGGTGGTCTGACCGGTTTGCCGCTGGGCTTTAACTTCAGCGATATCCATCTGCACGACACCTACTACGTCATCGCCCATTTCCATTACGTGGTGGCGCCGGGGACGATCTTTGGGTTGTTTGCGGGCATCTATTATTGGTATCCAAAAATGACCGGGCGCATGATGAGCGAATTCTGGGGCAAGGTGCATTTCTGGACCTCCTTGGTGTTCATGAATTTGATATTTCAACCGATGTTCGCGCAGGGTATGGCGGGCATGTTGCGCCGCATGTCGGACGGCGGGGCGAACTACTCGGCGGCCCAGGTGCCGGGGGCGATTGGCGGTTTAAGCTCCACGATCATGCATTTCAACCAGACCATCTCCATCGCGGCCTGGTGCCTGGGACTGGCGCAAATTCCTTTCATCATCAATTTCTTCTGGAGTATCAAGAAGGGCAAGCCGGTTACGTCGGACAATCCGTGGGACGCCACGACTTTGGAATGGCAGACTCCGACACCACCACCGCACGGCAACTTTGAAAAGACTCCCATCGTTCATCGCGGACCGTACGAATACAGCGTTCCAGGCCGGAGCCGGGATTTTACGCCGCAGAACGAAGCATAACCATTAACGGCTTACTATTTCATGGAAATTCCTTATACCTCAGAACCCC
>JAQGPA010000199.1 GCA_028293325.1 Pedosphaera sp.
TTTGCGCGGCAGCAATTACGAACCAGACCGGCGAATTGGTGTGGCAAGACCCCGTGCGACAGCCGCGCCCATGTGTAGTAGATTCGTTTCAACATTTAACTGAAGGAAGGGATTTAAATATGCAAAAACGCAAACTTGGAAAAAGTAATCTGGAAGTCTCAGCCATCGGGCTGGGCTGCATGGGCATGAGTTTTTCCTACGGTCCGCCCAAAGATAAGCAGGAGATGATTTCACTGCTTCGGGCCGCCGTGGATCGTGGCATCACATTTTTTGATACGGCTGAAGTTTACGGCCCGTTCACAAACGAAGAACTCGTCGGCGAAGCCCTCGCTCCGTTCCGCGGACGAGTGGTGATTGCCACGAAGTTTGGCTTCGAACTAAGCGGCAGTGACCATCGGCCGGGAGCAGCAGGTCTGAATAGTCGGCCAGAGCACATTAAGCAGGCCGTCGAGGGCTCGCTCAAGCGGCTCCAGGTCGAGACAATTGATTTGCTTTATCAGCATCGGGTTGACCCGAACGTGCCGATCGAAGAGGTGGCGGGGACGGTGAAGGAGTTGATTCAGCAAGGCAAGGTCAAGCACTTCGGCCTGTCCGAAGCCGGCGTGCAAACCATCCGTCGCGCACACGCCGTTCAGCCGCTCACTGCCCTCCAGAGCGAATACTCCCTCTGGACGAGAACCCCGGAGAAGGAAGTGATACCGACCCTCGAAGAACTCGGCATCGGCTTCGTTCCCTACAGTCCATTGGGCAGGGGCTTTCTCACCGGGAAGATTGACGAGAAAACGTCCTTCGACAGCTCCGACTTCCGCAGCACGCTCCCGCGCTTCACGCCGGAGGCGCTCAAGGCGAATCAGGCCCTGATCGATCTGCTCGGCACGATTGCTCAGCGGAAGAAGGCGACACCCGCCCAGATCGCGCTGGCGTGGTTGCTGGCCCAGAAGCCGTGGATTGTTCCCATCCCGGGCACCACCAAGCTACAGCGCCTGGAGGAGAACATCGGAGCAGTTGAAGTCAAACTCACCACCGACGATCTCCGCGAAATCGAAAGCGCCGCCGCAAACATCACGGTTGTTGGTGCCCGATATCCCGAAAGGTTTGAGCAAATGACCGGCCGTTGAGCGAGACGAACAAATGCTGCCATCCAGCAAAGGGAATTAAATATGGAAATTAAACGAAGCGGCTCGCAGCCTTCCAACCCAGGACCGGCCGACTGGTTTACCGGCACGGTGCGCATTGACCCCTTGTTCCAGGCAAACGCTCCCGCACGCGCGGTGGGCGCCAGTGTCACGTTCGAACCCGGCGCTCGAACAGCATGGCATACTCACCCATTGGGCCAAACCTTGATTGTCACATTCGGTTGCGGATGGGCGCAGCGCTGGGGAGGTCCGATCGAAGAAATCCGGCCCGGCGACGTAGTCTGGTTCCCGCCGGGCGAGAAGCATTGGCATGGTGCTGCGCCAACCACGGCCATGACGCACATCGCTATTCAGGAACAGCTCGATGGCACGGCTGTGGACTGGATGGAAAAAGTCAGCGACGAACAATATAAGGCCTGACCGGAAAAAATGTTTTCCATTTCGTGCTCAATGGAGATCAGCCAATGAGATCACAGCGGCAACTCTTCGTGGGACGGATAGCCATGCTGTTGGCGTCCGACCCCGCCATCATATTTTCTGGTGGATTTGTACAACTCCAGATGACCATCGGCGGCAAACGGGGCGCAGCGTTCGCGCAACGCCTGCATTTCCTCCGGTGTCATCGGCTTGAAACCGCGGGCAATCGCCAGGTTTTGGCGCAGGACGGAAAGCGAATCCACCCCGCTGATGGTCGTGGCCACCGGCAAACTCATGGCATAGCGCAGCGCTTCCTCGGGCAGCACAACTCCGTGGAGCACCGCCTCGCCACTGCCACCGAGGCTTTTCATGCCCAGCGCGGCAATGCCGCGGGATTGAACTTCCGGCAGCACCAGTTGCTCGAAACTGCGATAAGTGCCGTCAAAACAATTCAGCGGCATTTGCACCGTGTCGAAAGGATAATTGTGAGCCAGCATTTTGAGATGTATGGCGGGATTCTTGTGGCCGGTGAAACCCACAAAACGCACCTTGCCCTGCTTTTTTGCCTGGTCCAGCGCTTCAATCACGCCCCCGCTGGCAAAGTGCCAATCGGGATCATTATCGTAAATGACCTCATGAATTTGCCACAAGTCGAGATGATCCGTGCGCAGGCGCTTCAAGGATTGCTCCAGTTGCTGCATGGCCACCGCCTTGTCGCGCCCATGCGTGCAGACTTTGGTCATGAGAAAAATCTTGTCGCGTTTGCCCTGCAAGGCCTGCCCGACAAATTCCTCGCTGCGGCCTTCGTTATATTCCCACGCGTTGTCAAAAAAATTAACCCCGGCGTCAATCGCTTCGCTGACGATTTTAGCGGTCTCCTCCGCCGAACCAAAGCCTAGGTGATAGCCGCCGAGTCCCAGGATGGAAACCTGCTCGCCGGTTCGCCCCAGCGGCTTGCGCGGCATTTGGTCCGGCCCCGTGTTGGTCATCGTGAGCGGCGCCAGCGTGGCGGCAGAACCGTGCCATGCGGGCTGCATTAACAGGGTGCCTGTTCCCATTAAGCCCGCCTTCAAAAATGTCCGGCGCTTGTAGCTCGGCACGGCTGCCGCCGGCTCGCGCTGGGGGTTGCTCTCATTCTGCATAATTGACTCGCCACAATTTTCCGCGCCTCAAAGTGTCTCCCATGTGCCGTTGCCATTCTCCAACATCGCCTTGACCTCTTTCTGCTGTTTATCAATCGGGAATCCGTGCGGCAGGCGCGTCACCGGATTATCGAAACGCAACGTGCTTTTATAAACTTCATAGCGCCCATCGGCCGCCGTCGCCGCGCACTTGTTGCGGAGCGCGTCCATTTCAGCTTCGGTCAGCGGCTTGAAGCCGCGCGCCACCATTAAGTTTTGTTGCAGAACCTTCTGTGAATCCATGCCGCAGATGGTCACTGCCACCGGCAGGCTCATGGCGTAACGCAACATTTCCTCCGCCGTAATGACTCCCTGCTTCACCGCGTCGGCTGTGCCGCCCATGCTCTTCATGCCAAGCACCGCCATCCCGCGCCGGTTGGCCTCCGGCAGGACCTGCTTTTCAAAACTGTGATAATTCCCGTCGAACGGATTCAACGGCATTTGCACGCTATCAAACGGATACCCGAGCTCCAGCATGCGCAAATGGAACGCCGGCTCCTTGTGTCCCGTGAACCCCACAAAACGCGTCTTGCCCTCCCGTTTCGCCTGGTCAAACGCCTCCAGCACGCCGCCCTTCGCATACGCCAATTCCGGATCGTTGTCGTAGGTAATCGCATGAATCTGCCACAAATCCAGATGGTCCGTCTGGAGTCGCCGCAGTGACTCTTCCAGCATCCGCAGCGCGATTTGCCCGCTGCGTCCGTGCGTGCAGACTTTGGTCATGAGAAAAACCTTGTCACGACGCCCCTTGAGCCCGCGGCCAAGCAGGTTCTCGGACTCGCCATTGTAATACTCCCACGCATTGTCAAAAAAGGTGATGCCGGCATCCACCGCGGTCTGGACAAGTTCAACGGCTTCGTCCTGCGTTTTTACATCACCGAGATGATGACCGCCCATGCCCAGCGCGGAAACCGGCACATCGGTGTGCCGCCCCAGTGGACGACGTGGAATCGCATCCGCGCTGGTGGCGGAACCTGGCGTTGCGTTTGTGGCTCCGCCGGCAGATTGGGCCTCTGCATTCATTCCCACCGCCGCTCCCAAGCCCAGCACTCCCGCCGCGCGGAAAAAATCCCGCCGGCTGGCATCATGCTGCGAGCTCTTGGCCGAAACGGTACGCTCTCTGTCCATAAACTCCTTTCCCCATTAGGCAAGCCTATCAAATAAGGCTCTCACTTAAATGGGGTAACCAACTGCTTTGTGCCGGATAAGCGCTCCCGTAATTTTGTGCCAATGCGAGACGTCCGGGAAAAACGTCGGGAGAAAGCGCCAAGAGTAAAGGCTTTGTGACAGGGGCGTTACGGCCCCGTTATAATACTGTGACACGGCCTGTTTTAAGTTGCAGTCACCGCACCAAAGTGACGACGTTAAGTTGTCAGAGAATATTATGATCGCCAACGCTGAATCTTTTGTCCCGGGCAAAATGCGTTTTCGCACGATCTGGATTTCCGACGTCCATCTCGGCACCAAGCACGCGCAGGTTGATGCCCTCCTCGCTTTCTTGCGCGACTGTGAGTGCCGCTATCTCTATCTCGTCGGCGATTTCATCGACGGCTGGCAGTTGCGCTCGAAATGGCACTGGGAGGACAACTATAACGTGCTCATCCAAAAACTGCTCCGCAAAAGCCGCAAGGAAACGCAGATCATTTACCTCACCGGCAACCACGACGAATTCCTGGAACAGTTTCTCAACGTCAACTTCGGCAGCGTCACCCTCGCGCGCGAAGTGATTCACACCGCCGCCAATGGCAAACGCTATCTCGTGCTCCATGGTCATCAGTTTGACGGCCTGACCCAGTTCAACCGGGTCCTGGAAAAACTCGGCACCCGCCTCTACGACTGGATACTCGATTTCAATCTTCACTTCAACCGCGTCCGGCGCCGCCTCGGTTTCGGTTACTGGTCCCTCGCGGCGTATCTCAAGTTTAAGGCCAAATCGGCGGTGAAATACGTCACCGAATACGAGGAAACCATCGCGCAAATGGCGCGCAAACATAACGCCCAGGGCGTCATCTGCGGCCACATCCATCGCGCCGAGATAAAATCCATCGGGGACGTGGCCTATCTCAATTGCGGTGACTGGGTCGAGAGCTGCACGGCTCTGGTTGAGGATTTCGACGGCAACATTCGGTTACTACACTTCCATGAAAATAATGCTCAGCATACTCGGCGAGGGCCGGGGTCACATGACCCAGGCGATGGCGGTGAAGGAGATGGTCGAAAAGGCGGGCCATCAAGTCACGAACGTGGTGCTCGGCATGGGACCGCACCGGGAGGTGCCCCCATTCTTTGCTTCGGCCATGAAGATGCTGCCGATCATGAAAATTCCGACGCTCGACTTTTCATATAAGGACAGCCGCAAGGTCAACCTGTCCGCCACTCTCGCCGGCAACGTGCGGAAAATTCCCGCCTATTGGCGAGGCCTGCGCACGCTCAAGGCTGTTGTCCGCGAAAACCGGCCGGATGTGATCATCAACTTTTTTGAGCCGCTCACCGGCGTTTATGCCCTGACTTGCCGTCATCGCCCGCCGGTCGTCGCCGTCGCCCATCAGTTCATGTATGGCCACCCCGACTACGTGCGCGCCCCCGGGTTGCGCCTCCAGCAGTTGGGCATGAAATGGTTCGTCCAGCTCGTCGGCGCCGCCTCCACCCGCGTCGCGCTCTCGCTTTATTCGGTGCCGGATCTGCCCGGAAAAAATTTGACGGTTTGTCCCCCGATTCTGCGACGCCAGCTTTTCGATCTCCAGCCCAATCCCAACGGCAATTTCGTGCTGGTCTATCTCCTGAACCACGGCTACGCCGATCAAATCCTCCAGTGGCACAAAAAAAATCCACAGACGGTGCTCCACTGCTTCTACGATAAACCGGACGCCCCGCCCGAATTCCGCCATGATGACACCCTGACGTTCCACCGTCTCGACGGCGACAAATTCCTTCGCCTCATGGCAGAATGCAAATTCGTCGCCTGCACCGCCGGTTTCGAGTCCCTTGGCGAAGCGGCCTACCTCGGCAAACCGCTCTTTCTCATGCCCGTCGGCAACCACGTTGAGCAGCAGATCAACGCCATCGATGCCCTGCGCGCCGGTCTGGGCGTTGCCGACACCAGTTTCAATCTCGACCGGCTCGCCGAGTTGCCGGACCGCCTGGATAACGCAAAATTTCGCGCCTGGTTGAACCGGGCCGATTCACTCCTGCTCGAAGCGCTCGACCGCGCTGTCCACGGAGTTGAACCCGAATCGCCTCATCTGTTTCATCTGCACCCCGGGGAATCGAAGGTTGCTTGAATCTCTCGACCTCCCGGCAAGATTTTCTGCTCGCAGGCAATCGCTGTTTTCCATTAAAGGATTCTGCTCAATTACAGACGAATTGCATGCCGCTCACGTCGCCACTGGCCAAAAACGGAAAGTTGCTGGAATTCCCCCATGGCTTTTTGTGGGGCACCGCCACCTCCCCCACGCAAATCGAAGGCCACATCGACAACGAGTGGACTGATTTCGTCGCCCGCGACGGCGGGACCTGCCGCATCGCCTGCGACAGCTATCACCGCTACGCCGAGGACATCGAATGGATGGGCAAACTCGGAGTCAACGCCTACCGCATGGGCATCGAATGGTCGCGCCTGCAATCCGAGGCGCACGGCCCATTGCACCGGGCCGAACTCGCCCGCTATATCGATCAATTGGACCGGCTCAACGCGGCGGGCATCGTCCCGATGATCGTCCTGCATCACTTTTCCAATCCGCCCTGGATCAATGCCCTGGGCGGCTGGACCAATCCCGCGACCATTCCCGCTTTCGTGGATTATGTGACCAAACTCGTCGCCGCCCTGCGCGACCACGTCCGGATTTGGAACACGTTCAATGAACCCGACACCTATGCCTGCTGCGGGTTTTTGATCGGCGAATTTCCGCCGTTGCGAAAGGCGCGTTTCCATTCGTTCCGCGCCGCCATCCGGCACATGGCCGAGGCCCATGAACGCGTCTGCCGCGTGATCCGCGCCGCCGGCAGCAGTCTCGGCCAGGTCGAAGTCGGCTTCTCAAAAAATTGGACCTATTTCCAACCCTACCACAAGGCTTCGCCGTGGGATGCCCTCATCGCCGCGTTCACGCATTCGCAATTGAACAGCTTCGTGCTGAAAAGTTTCCACAGCGCGCCCGGAAAAACCGCCGCCACCTTTCTGGGCGTGAATTACTACGGGCGAATTCGTTTCCGCAACCTGCAACCGCTCGTGCCCACCTTCGGCTTCTCCACCGAGGAACTGGCGCGCCTGGGCGTTGAGTGTGACGATATGCTGGAGCGTCATCCCGCGGGCTTGGAATCCGCCTTGTCGGAAATGTATCAGCAATGCCGCCTGCCGATTTACCTTACCGAGCACGGCTCCTCTTCGACGGATGAGGCCTTTCGTGAACGTGATCTGCGCGAAAACCTCGCCGCCTTGCACCGCGCCATCGCCGGCGGCGTTGATGTGCGCGGATTCTATTACTGGTCCCTGCTCGACAACTTCGAATGGCAGTTCGGCTACTCCAAAAAATTCGGCCTGCTCAGCGTGGATTTCAACGACGCCAATCTTGCCCGCCGCATGAAACCGCTCGCCCAAATCTACCGCCAGGTCTGCCTCCAAAATTCCATCGGCCATTAATCATAAGTGTTCGCTCCATAAGCATCCCAAGTTGAAACCAATGACATCCCAACAGTATATTGTGCCGATGAGCATCGCGATGGGAAACGATACGAATATGAAGAAAACAGTTCTAATCACCGGCACGTCCTCCGGTTTCGGCAAGGCAGCGGTCCGACATTTCGCCAGGCATGGCTGGAACGTTATTGCCACGATGCGGCAGCCCGAAGTGGAGCACGAACTAACGGGCCTGAGTGACGTTTTGGTAACTCGACTCGACGTGGAAAACAGTCAAAGCATCACCGAGTCCATCCAGGCGGGCATCGCACGCTTCGGCCGAATTGATGCTTTGATCAATAATGCCGGCTTCGGTCTTTTTGGTTTGTTTGAGGCGACCCCGCCGGAGAAAATCCAGGAACAGTTCGCCGTAAACCTGTTCGGCGTGATGAACGTTACCCGGGCCATGTTGCCGCACTTTCGGAAAAACAAGGGTGGTCTTATCCTCAACGTCAGTTCCGGCGCGGGTGTCTTCGCGCTGCCGATGATTTCGCTCTATTGCGCCAGCAAGTTTGCCTTGGAAGGCTTTTCGGAGTCGCTCTCCTATGAACTCGCCTCGCAGAACATCATTGTAAAAATCATCGAGCCGGGCGGCGTCATCAGCACCAATTTCGGAAAAAGAAGCGGCGCGGAAGCTGCCCAAAACGCCACGCTCAAGGACTACGACGCATTCGTCGCCGACACAAACGCCATCTTTGCCGGGCTGCGGGCGGCACGATTGGCCACTGAGGAGGACGTCGCCAAAGTCATCTTCGAGGCGGCCACCGACGGGACAAACCAACTGCGCTATGTGGCCACCGCTGACATTGAGCCGCTGGTGCAGGCCAGACGAGAAACCTCGGAACAGGAATACCTCGCAACGATGAGATCGCAGTTTTCTTCCAAGCGCCAAAGCGCTGGATGACACGTGCTACGACACCATATCGGTCCAAGTCCGCCGCTGAAGGAGGGAGCGGACTGAGTCATCGATTTAGAAACCAAATAAAATAGCAGAAACCCTGTATTACCAGGACTGGCTCCCCATTGCTCGCAGTGCTTTCACTAGCACTGGCTACCCTCCCTCCTTTTTCACGGGAAGCAGGCAAACGATCCACTGGCAGCGAGCCAATTGCCCCGCGAAATTTCACTTCCGAAAACGGCGAGCGGTGCGTTGCATTTTGCTATAAGGTGTGTTCGTGATGTTAAGTGCAGACCAAAGTTATCAGGCGGTGTTGACTCGCGATGCGCGTTTTGACGGGCGGTTTTTTGTGGCCGTCAAATCAACCATGATTTATTGCCGCCCAATTTGCCGGGTGAAAACGCCCCTGCGCAAAAATTGCTCCTTCTTTACTCACGCGGCGGAAGCGGAGGTGGCTGGGTACCGCCCCTGCAAGCGGTGCCGCCCGGAACTCGCTCCGGGCGCAAGCTTAATGGAGGTCAGCAGCGAGCTCGCCCGGGCTACGTTGTCCTATATCAGCCAGGATTTTCTGGCTGCGGAATCTTTGGCGGGCCTCGCCGTGAAGCTTGGAATCACGGACCGTCATATGCGGAAAGTGTTTCAGGACGAGTTCGGTGTGTCTCCGGTGGAATACTGGCAAACCCAACGCCTCCTCCTCGCCAAGCAGCTCCTGACCGACACGCATTTGCCGGTCACTTCGGTCGCCATGGCCAGCGGCTTTAAGAGCCTGCGTCGATTTAACGTCGCGCTCAAGGAACGCTATCGAATGACGCCGACAGAGTTGCGGAAACTCCAAAAAAGCAAAGTCGAGGACAATGCTTCTGGCTTTACGTTCCGACTCGCTTACCGCCCGCCCTTTGATTGGGAGCAAATTCTCAGTTTTCTTTCACGCCGGGCGATACCCGGTGTCGAAGCCATTCAGGACGGAGCCTACTTTCGCACCATTCGCGTGAGCCGTCAGCAGAAGGAATTCACAGGCTTCATGGAAGTCCGGCATGCCGCCGAAGAAAAAATGATCTCCGTCCGCCTCTCGGATGAGCTTGTCCCTGTCTGCGGCGTAATCCTGGACCGGGTCAAACGACTTTTTGACCTGTCAGCGGACCCTATCGCCATCAATGCAGTGCTCGGCAGTCTGTCCAAGGCCCGGCCCGGACTGCGAGTTCCTGGATGTTTTAACAGTTTTGAGATGGCCGTCCGGGCCATCCTCGGACAGCAGATTTCAGTCGCCGGCGCCTCAACTCTGGCCGGAAGATTGGTCGCCAGGTTTGGGACGCCCATCGCGACTCCGCTTGCGTCTTTAAAATATATTTTTCCATCGGCATCACGCATCGCCACGGCAAAGGTTGCTGAAATTGGGTCGCTTGGGATTACCGGGAAACGCGCTCAAACCGTCAGCGCACTGGCACAGGCGATCCAGGACGGGGATTTGCTTTTGGAACCCGGGCACAAAGTGGAAGGGACACTGAGAAAACTTCGCAAAATACCCGGCATCGGTGAATGGACCGCACAATACATTGCCATGCGCGGCCTTTCGTGGCCCGATGCTTTCCCGCATACAGATTTAGGGATCGTTAAAGCCCTGAAAGAAAAAAACTCAAGGAAAATTCTTGAGCTGACAGAAAAATGGCGACCTTGGAGGGCCTATGCCGCCCTTCATTTATGGTCAACCTTGGAGAAAACATCATGACAACATATTCAATTGTTAACACATCATTGGGCGAGCTCGTCCTGATAGTGAACCAGACTGGACTCATTGGCGTTTATTTTTACGACTGCCATCACGTTCCGACCGCTCTAAAATCCTGGGCGCGTGATGATAAAAACGCCCTGCTCAAAAAAGCCGGCAAGGAAATCAACGAGTATCTGGATGGTAAACGAAACACCTTCACTTTCGCGCCCGGCTCGGTGGGCACGGATTTTCAAAGGAAAGTCTGGCGGGAAATCGCGAAAATTCCGTTTGGCAAAACCGTGACTTACAGCGATCTCGCAAAAAGAGCGGGTTCGCCCAGGGCGGTTCGCGCGGCCGGCACGGCCACGGGAAAAAATCCCCTCAGCATCATCGTTCCCTGCCACCGGGTGGTGGGGAAAGACACAAGCATGCGCGGCTATGCCGGAGGACTGGCAAGAAAACGCCACCTCCTCAAGCTCGAAGCCTCCGGCCAAGCTTCACTTCGTGAATAGTTCGCGGCGCAACTCCCCTTTCGATTGCTTCGCGCTCCGGGCTGCAATGCACCGTCGAGTTGCCGCCATGAGATCCTGCGACAGCGACCCTGAACAACAGGAACCCCAGCGCATTCTTCCGACGTGAACCTCCATTTCAGTCCATCTGCCCCATCACTCCTGGCGGATGACCCTGCGCGGCTCACGGACTGGTCACGCGGTAAAAGCGTTGGACATTGCCGGACGCTTGCGGGTCAGTGAATTGGAAGTTACCGGAGTTGGCCGGCGTTTCCACCGCCGCGCCGAGGTTGCTCCACTGGTTGAACGGCAACGCCACATTGGTGCTGGCGAAGACCGTGAAACTCGCGCCCGACAAATTCGTGAAGCTGAACTGGAACGAGCCGTCGCCCAACTTCATCGGGTTGGTGAGCACGGGCGCGTTGGTCAGCGGCGATTGCGGCGTGGCGAGCCAGAGCGCCGCGTTGAGAATGGAGGTGCCATCACTGACGCTGGTCAGCGGATAATCCACGAAAAGATTGATATCGTTCGGATCACCCGTGCCGTCGTCAAAGCACGAGCTGTCCCCGTAAGCGACCACCTTGCCCTTGCCATGGCGCGCGTAAGCGATCAGCGCGTTATTGGTCGCGTGAGTGGATGTCCTCCAGACTGCCACCCGCGCCGTCGGGTTTTGATTGGTGTTGACGGTCATGGTGCTGCCGTTGTGATAAGTAATGATGCTCACCGTCCCGGCCGGTCCAACCACGATGGGATCGTCAAGGCTCGAATCAGTGTTGTTCGTGGAGTTCACCGAAATATTGTCGCCGTTGTAGCTGATGCCAAACGGATTGTTCGCCACTGAGTTTGTCATCAAATCGTTCAGCACCTGGTAGGCGTCGGAGCCGTCATTGTTACGATCGGCCACGCTGTGGTCCGAGACCATGAACAGCCCCCCGCCATTCTGGACGAAGTTGATGATCGCCGTTTTCTCAGCCGCGGTGAAATAGATGTTCGGCTCCACCAGCACATAGACCTGGTAATTCGTCAGGTCCTGCGGGTTCGTCGGATCGTTCCAGGTAATCCGCCCATCATACGGCAGCGTCTCCACTGAATGACCGTGCTTCACCAAACCAACGGCCCAGGCCGACAGAGCCCCGGTCCAATAATTCTCAGCGGTCGAAGCCGTGATGCCCGACGCCGGCGGCGTGGGATACCGCTGCGGATTGGATTCGTTGCCGGACGAATTCGTTACGCCGGATCCGACCGCGGCGCTGTTCACGGTGAGGTTGTGCAAATCGGCGTCAATGACCCAATCCGCGTTGCCGGCCATCTCCGCCTTGGTGGCATCGAACAGGAAAGTGCCGGCCCCGGCCCGCGGCGCAAGCCATCCGAGCGCCAGGCAGATCAACACGAAAAAGATCCGTATTCGGCGGCCATAATTGGTGATGAGGAGCGGGGCGGCGGGCGGGGAAGCCACGGCAATAAGTGACCTCTCAATAAAGGAAAAGACGTGACCGGTTTTCATGTCTGAGTTGTAGTTTGCGCCTATGCGGCCACGCAAACGGCTTAAGAGTTGATTTCTCTTGAGCCGGAAGATTACGGCTTTAGCCAAATGGCCGTCAAGCGATTCGAGATGCCGGAAACCGCTGATCAAATCGCTCACCTCCGCGTCCTCAGAGCCAATCGTCAGTGGCAATCTCTATGGAACTGAATCTCACCCACTTTTAATCACACCCACCAACTCTACTGCCGGGAAACGGGCCACAAACTGGAACGACGAAAACATTCGAGTTGATGGAGGAGCACATGCAATCGCCGACTGATAATAAAACTCTCACGGGTGTTCTAAGTTCGCGCCTCGACAAACTCGGGATCGTTCTGCCCGCACCACCGACACCATTGGGAGCTTACGTCGAATCTTCGGACACCGGAGATTTGCTTATCCTGAGCGGAATGCTGCCAGTGGTGAACCGCAAGCTCGCGATTTCAGGGCGACTCGGCGAAAATCTTTCAGTCAAGGAAGGTCAGGACGCAGCGCGCGTTGCTGCACTCAACGCACTTGCAGTTGCCAGGGAACATCTCGGCGACCTGGACCGAATCAAGAAACTCGTGAAGCTCACGGTGTTGATTGCGACGACCGAACAGTTTGTCGACCACGCGCCCGTGGCGGACGGAGCGTCAAAACTGTTTGTTCAAATCTTCGGGCCAGAAGCCAGCAACGTTCGATTGGTCTATGGAGTGCAAAGCCTGCCCGTTAGCGCCCCGCTGATCGTGGATGTTATTTTTGAAATCGGACCAGCGCGTGAATCAACCGCGCAATGACAATTTGTCGAATGAAAGCAGCCATCCCAATTGCCTGCCTGATGATGTTTATGAGCACTATGAACGATCCTGCCCAGGAACCTGTGTCCTACCACACCGTCCGAATCGACAACCTTGACATCTTCTATCGGGAAGCCGGCCCGACGAACGCTCCGGTCCTTCTTCTGCTCCACGGCGTTCCAACATCATCCCGGATGTATCAACCGATTTTGGAATCAGCTTTGAGCACGAGGTATCACCTCATCGCGCCAGACTTTCCGGGCTTCGGACATTCTTCCTGCCAAGCCCGAAAGAGTTCAAATATACCTTCGACCATCTTGCTCAGGTGGGCATGATCGGTTCTGCGAATGCACAATCCAGCGCGACAACCCAGTCAACCGCGACCGCGATCAAACCGGGAACGCACACGTCCTTCGGCTCGCTGAAGCAGATATTTATGCTTCTAGGGTGCAAGACATCGGATTGACCAGCGCGTCCTTGTGAACTATAAAATTCTGTATGCCGTCAGATTTAGCAAACTTGCCAGCGTCGCTTCCTGTGCCGGAGGACGACGGTGAATGTAGCCATCTTCCAGGCCGAGCACTGCCTCCGATTGTACTCCCGAGCACAGCCGGGAGAATGGTCAATCTTGCTGAACTGAATGTTCCGACCGTGCTCTTTTTTTATCCCCGCAACGCTCAGCCCCATGAGTCAATCCCCGAAGAGTGGAATATGATTCCCGGCGCACGTGGCTGCACCCCGCACTCCTGCGGTTTCCGAGACCTTCACCAAGAGTTCAAGATGCTGGGTTTTCAAATCTTTGGAGTTAGCACCCAAGACACTGATTTTCAAAAAGAACTCGTTAACCGGGTTCATCTTCCATTCGAAGTTCTCAGCGACGCACAGTTCGAATTGGTTAAGGCTCTCCAGCTTCCCACATTCGAGTATCGTGGCCTTCAGCTGCTTAAACGCATGGCGTGGGTCGTGGAAGATGGCAAGATTACCAAGGTTTTTTACCCTGTGTTTCCGCCTGACAAAAACGCGGACGAGGTGCTGAATTGGCTGAAAGCCAGGCGTGAAACTGGTACTGTTTGAGATTATAACTGATTTCTCTGAATCGAGAAACCAGTCTGGTTTCATCCGCGTTTACGAGCGCGAGTTTTGGCGAGTTTCAGCAAATACTGGCAAGTAGTGGCGAATTGTTCTGACACTCGCCGGTTTACTGACAGTTTCACTGACAGTGGCCACTCCGACCGGCATAACGCCTTGATGCACACGCATCAAAACTTGTAGGCGAGGGTCGGAATCGGACTCAGTCACCAATTCGGACGACAATGTATTCGCATAAATCCATGTAAAATAAAGGACTTCTCGTCATCTTTCGCCACTGATTTTCACTACTGGTTACTCCATTCACTGACACTATACTTTCAAGGCCCCTTCATGTTCTGAGCTCCAAGTCGACCAATACACCGTCGGCCGGTTTGGTTGACACACCGGCTTTCGCCTGCGTTTCTTTACCAACAGCGGTGAATTTGAATATTTTCACAACTGCACCCACGACAAGCCCAACCTCCATGAGACCAAGATATCTTCCCGGACAGAAGCGCGGTCCATGCCCGAACCCGAAATGAAGCATTTCCTTCGCCGTAATTCCTTTCTTGGCGAGAACTTCCCATCGGTCAGGGGCAAAAGTTTCAGCGGGGTAACCTGTCACCGCTTTTCCCCAAAACTCCTCGCACCGGTTCGCATGCCACACATCGAGGCGCAGTTGGGTTCCATTTGGGATAAACATCTTTCGCCGATCAGCTGTCTCGATCCAGGTGTCGACGGTGGCCCTGCGCGGGAGAAAATAGAGTGCCGGGGTCAGACGTAACGTTTCCTCAAGTACTCGGTTGAGGGTCACCGCACTTGCCAGATTATCGGGGTCATAGACACTAATCTCTTTCACTTCCTCATAGATTTGATCCTGGATATCGGTCGCGTGCGACAAATGCGATATCGCCCAGCTCGCGAATGAGGTTGTGGC
The DNA here is from genome assembly GCA_028293325.1 of Pedosphaera sp. Lineage (GTDB taxonomy): Bacteria > Verrucomicrobiota > Verrucomicrobiia > Limisphaerales > Pedosphaeraceae > JAQGOT01. The sequence goes on from JAQGPA010000199.1 coordinate 14,831, forward strand.
CTCCATGGCTCCGGCAAGGAATACCCGGATGTTGCTGCGGAGCGCATCATCCGTGGCGTCGGACTGGAACTGCTTCCACAAGCCGAGACCTTCAGCACGCCCGGACAGCGCGATGTCGGTCAGAGCGTCAAAGTCAGCCATCTTTTGCCTGAGAATTGCGTTGCGACCCGTAAGCATTCTGAAAAGCGCCAGGGAGACTGGGGCGACTGTGTCGCTGATCATATGATCGATAAGCATCTCGATTGCGGGAACAAAACGATTTCGCAGTTCCTTCTCGGAAACATGGCCTCCAAAAAAGTTGTTCACCAGCATCTCGAGCATCACGACTTTGATTTCGGGTTCAAGCTGGATTCGGCTTGTTTTTTGGCCACTGGCCTGCTGGTGGGAACGAAGTGTCTCGAGTCTTTCCGCCACTGTCTTGCGGAACGTTTGCTCAAAGCCATGAAACTTTTCCGGCTGAAACAGATTGGAACGACTGAATGGTTCGGCGGACAGCCTTTTCTGCCGCCGCCACGTCAGGCCATTCGAATACAGCAGCGAATCCTCACCAGTTGCACGAGCGATTCCTGCCATCGGGCTTGTATCCCTGTCAAACTGGCCGGGCTTATCGCCGGTTGCGGCGAGCACTGCCTTAATAACGGCTGGCTCGCGGGTTAACAATACGGGCGGTAATCCTGCAAGATAGAGATAGCGGTTATGTTTTCCCGATCCCGTTTCCTTTTCGGCATCCCAGTAGAAGGTCTCAAAAATCTTGATCGGGTTTTTGTAATTCCAAAGATGTGGAAACGGCAACGTCGGTCGTCCGAACCCGAATAGTGAGACCTGCGTAGGCAGACAATCCCCATCAAATGGGTTCACTCCTCTGACCTGCTGCAAGAGGCGCGCTGACCATGTTTGGAAGGACATCTAAATCTCTCCGTTCATGTTCGCCGAGTTAGACGCAAATCACCCGATCTGGCAATCCGAAAAGGCTCATAAAGGAGAGCATGGGTGAAGATGAAGCATTCCACTTCAAATTAGAGCGGGCGGGTTTAAATTTCCAAAGATAAAGAATTAATTTGCGTTCGTTTTTATTTCATTCTATATTCAACCATATGGTTGAATATAGTTCCAAGCTGTTGGACCGGACCTTTGGGGCGTTGGCGGATCCGACGCGGCGGCGGATTTTGGCGCAATTGGCAAAGGGCGAAGAGTGTGTGACGGATCTGGCGCGGCCGTATGCGATGTCGCTGGCGGCGGTGTCGAAGCATTTGATCGTTTTGGAGAGGGCGGGGTTGGTGAAGCGGCGGCGGGATGGCCGGGTGCATTCGATGAGGCTGGAGGCGAAGCCGATGCGGGAGGCGCAGGCGTGGATCGACCGGTATCGGGAATTTTGGGAGGGGAATCTGGATCAGTTCGAAAAATATTTGGACAAACTACAAACAAAGGAAACCAAACATGATGACGATAAATAATGAAGTGCAGAAGCCGGATGACGCGACATTAATCATAAAGCGGATGCTGAATGCGCCGCCGGAGCGGGCGTTCCGGGCGTGGACATCGGCGGAGCATATTCAGCAATGGATGCGGCCGGAACCGGGGATGGTGGTTCCACTGGCGA
>JAQGPA010000077.1 GCA_028293325.1 Pedosphaera sp.
ACCCTCCCAACCTTCTACGGAAACGACTGCAATCAAGCTTACAAGAAAAGCAACACACCAAGTCGCGGCGATCTGCTGTTTTGTCATCGGCCTTTTTCGCCAAACGCCAACGGCGTAGGGCAGTAGCGTTAGAACACTGGCTGAAATACCCGAGCCGAGAGCGAGACCGATTAACATGGCGATGGTGTTGGTGGTTTCCATGCGCCGTCTATAGCAAAATTGGGCGACGCGGTCAAACCAGTTCCAAAGGCCATACCAACCTCAAAAAGAGTCCACCAAAGAGTCCACTGGCGAGATTTTCAGGGATGCTTAGGGATACTTACGAGTTGCTAAAATCTGTTCAATTCTTAAGCAATTCCACCAATGATGGACAGGGATGTCTTGGGATGATGCCATGTATTTTGACTACGGATCAGAAGGTTCCAGGTTCAACTCCTGGTGGGTGCACCACTTCCAGTCTGCCTTTAATTGGCGATTACCGATGAATGTCGATCAATTAATCAGGCGCTAATTCGGCGAAGATTTTCATCGAGCGGCGTCATTTTTGGCATGAGGATGTGCGCTATCCCTAGAGCGATGAGATAGACGGAACCGGCCGCCATAAAGGCGAAGAAATAGCCGGACGGGCCGCTGGTGGAAAGCACCTGACCCAGGCTGTAATTTGCCACGATGGAGGACACTGCGCCAACCATGCCGCCAATACCGGTGACAGAGGCGGTTGCCTTCTTCGGAAATACGTCGGAGACGAGGGTGAAAATATTGGCCGACCATGCCTGGTGACTGGCTGCACCGAGGGCGATCAGCAGAACGGCGATCCAGTAAAAATTATCAGAGCGCGCGCTGTTCAGGAGAATCGATTCGGTGTGGCCGGATGGATCTGCGCCAGGGATTTCGTGAACCGCATTAAGAAATTCCTTGGCGCTGCCGTAACTTTTGCCAGCCAGCGACTGCAATGCCGCGACCGCCTCGGCAGAGGGATGTTCCTGAACTTTTGTCTTTATAGTGGCGCCGTTGACGCTGGTTTCATGTTCGACGGTGAAGGTGGCGTTTTGGAAGCGGTCGAAGAAGCGGCTATTGATTTCAAAACTGGTGCCAATCTGCGTGGTAAACATCACCGGCAGGATGCAAAGGGCGCAGATTAATAGAGTGGTTTTGCGGGCGCGATTGACGGACCAGCCCTGTTTGATAAAGCGCGAGGATAACCAACCGCCGCCGATGCTCCCAATATCGGCGAGGACGTAGATGATGATAAGCGGGAGCGCGAGGCTCTTGATATTCAGACCGAAGCGGTCGTAGAGAAATTTGCCGCCCCAGAATAGATAGAACCACCAGGCGGCGTCGGTGATTTTAGCGGCAGCAAAAGCCCAGGTTTCACGAAGCGGTAAAACACTTGACCACGGCAATTTCCCGGTGCTTTTCTCAGCCACGGAATCGCTGTTAATATAGGCGAGTTCTGCCGGGGAGATGTGGTCATGTTTATCGGGACGTTGATAAGTTTTCAACCAAAGCACAACCCAGAGCGCACTAAAGACACCAGTGGTCAAAAACGCGTATTGCCAATGGGTGCCGTCGGGTAAAACGATCAAGGGAATGGCCAGTGGGGCAAGAATAGCGCCAACGTTTGAGCCGGCGTTGAAGATGCCGGTGGCAAAAGCGCGTTCCCTTTTTGGAAACCACTCGCCAACGGTCTTGATGGCAGCGGGAAAATTTCCGGATTCACCGAGGCCGAGTCCGAAACGGGCGACGCCAAAACCGAGCATGCTAAATGCGGGCCTTACGGCCGCGTGCAACATGCCGAAGATGCTCCAAGTGGCGATGGCGAGGGTGTAGCCTATCCTTGTGCCCAAGCGGTCGATAATCGCGCCCATGCTAAGCATGCCGAGGGCATAGGCGATCATGAAAATGATATTGATGGTGGCGTAGTTTTTGTCTGTCCAATGAAAAACCTTGTATTGCAGGGTGGGCGCTAACACTCCAAGGACGCTACGGTCCATGTAATTGATGGTCGTGGCCAGAAAAAGAAGCGCGCAGATTCTCCACCGATAGTTGGTCATGACGCCCTTGCCTGCTTCGAAGGACGAAACGCTCGTACCAGTATTTTCGCTTTTTTCCACGGTCATTGCATTATCCAGATCTTTAACTTCTTTGGGCAATCAACGCAGTGCTACAAGCAAGTCATCCGAAGTATATTGCAGTGCAGCACGAGGTCCGTTGCAGGACGTTGACTTTCCAGATGATGGGGTTGTTTAATAGCGGAAGCGATGCTGGAGGACAATCCTAAACTGGCGGTTGAATGTTCAAATTTGAACAGGCCGTCAAATTTTGACCAAAATTGCGCGACAGAAAGGCGGGGTTTTGATGTGTCTGGTGGGAAATTCCAGCTGTCCTACGCAATGGTGGGCGGTTTGCAGTCCTTACACGCTGTTCTCCGGGGTCGTGGCACCTGAATTGCTTATTGTCTTTGTATTACGTGGTTGCTGGAATAGCGTGTCGTCTGAAAGCAGTTGAGCTCGGGATTATTTGATGAAACTAGGCGAATATGAAGTTGGCGACTTTTTTGATGAGATGTTCGGGGAGAACGGGCGTCCACGAGCGGCGGCGAAGCCTCTGGCAAAAAATATCGAATCATTGCCTGCGGGCGAATTGGTAAACCGCCAGTTGGCGGCGGACCAGGCGCTGGTGAAGGCGGGAATCACCTTTAATGTTTACGGCGAAAGTGCAGGGGTCGAAAAAACCCTGCCCTTTGATCTGGTGCCGCGCATCGTGTCAGCGACGGAATGGGAGCGGATCGAGCGGGGACTTAAACAACGCATTCGCGCGTTGAATCTCTTTATTGATGATCTTTACCACGATCAAAAAATCATCAAGGACAAGATCGTACCCCAGGAGATCATAACATCGTCCAAGGGTTTTCGTGAACAATGCATCGGGATGAACCCGCCGCGCGGGATTTGGTGTCATATTACCGGCACTGATTTGGTGCGGCACAGCGACGGGCAGATTTATGTCCTGGAAGACAACCTACGTTGTCCCTCGGGGGTTTCCTATGTGTTGGAAAATCGCCGGTTGATGAAGAGTCTTTTTCCGGGAGTGTTCGAGGCTTCGCATATCCGGCCGGTTTCCAACTACCCGAGTCGTCTGCGGGACATGCTGGAATATCTGGCGCCAGAAGAAGTGACTGTTCCGCGTGTGGTATTGCTGACGCCGGGAGTTTATAACTCGGCCTACTTTGAGCATTCCTTTCTGGCGCAGCAAATGGGGGTTGAACTGGTGGAGGGGAGCGATCTGGTTGTGGCCGACGGTTATATCTGGATGCGCACGACGAACGGATTTGAGCGGGTGGATGTGATTTACCGACGGATCGATGATGATTTTCTTGATCCGAAAGCGTTCCGGGAGGATTCCGTGCTGGGGGTGCCCGGACTGATGGAAGTTTACAAATCCGGAAATGTGGCGCTGGCCAATGCTCCGGGCTCCGGAGTGGCAGACGACAAGGTAGTTTATGCGTATGTGCCACGGATTATTAAATATTATCTAGGTGAGGATATGATATTGCCGAACGTGCCGACGTATATTTGCGCCGAGCCGAATGATTTGAAATACGTGCTGGAACATCTGGATGAGCTGGTGGTGAAAGCGGCGAATGAATCGGGCGGCTATGGCATGTTGATCGGGCCACACTCGAGAGTTGAAGAGCGGCTTGAGTTTGCCAAACGGATCCAGGCAAATCCGCGAAATTACATTGCCCAGCCCACCCTGTCACTTTCGCGCGTGCCGACGTTGGTGGATGGGCGTCTGGAAGGACGACATGTTGATTTACGACCCTATATACTATACGGGAAGGATGTTTTTGTGTTGCCGGGCGGGTTGACGCGGGTGGCGCTGAAAAAAGGTTCGCTGGTGGTCAATTCCTCGCAAGGCGGAGGGAGCAAGGATACGTGGGTGCTGGCGGATAACCCCGCAGCGGCACAAGCTGAGCGGGCCAACCTCAACACCACAAAGGTGGAAGGAGAAACTGTTTAATGCTCAGTCGTGTTGCCGATTCCATTTACTGGATGAGCCGCTACGTGGAGCGCGCGGAAAATGTGGCGCGCTTCGTGGATGTGAACCTCAATCTGATGCTGGACTCGCCGAGCGGGGCAGCCCAGCAATGGCAACCGCTGGTGAACATCACCGGTGACCACGCCGATTTTACCAAACGTTACCAGGAATCAACGCAACACAATGTGACCCAGTTCCTGACGTTTGATCGTGACAACCCCAATTCCATCATCTCCTGCCTGCGGGCGGCGCGGGAATCGGCCCGTTCGGTGCGAGAAATCATCTCGTCGGAGATGTGGCTGCAGTTGAACAGTTTTTATTTAATGGTGAATTCGGCGGCCACGAGCGGAAAATTCCTCGGATCACCGCATGATTTTTTTACGGAGGTGAAGTTATCGAGCCATCTTTTCACGGGGGTGACGGATGCAACCATGACACACGGGGAAGGGTGGCATTTCTGCCGGCTCGGGCGAAAATTAGAGCGGGCGGACAAGACCTCGCGCATTCTCGACGTGAAATATTTTATCCTGCTGCGCTCGGCGGAGGACGTCGGCACACCTTTCGATGATGTTCAGTGGGCGGCGGTGCTGCGCTCGGCGAGCGCGTTTGAAATGTACCGCAAGCGCCATGGGCGCATTTCGCCGAAAGGAATCGTGGAATTTTTGCTGCTGGACACCGAGTTCCCGCGCGCAATCCGTTACTGTCTCAACGCAGCGCGGGATTCGCTGCATGCCATTTCCGGCACACCGATTGGAACATATCGCAAGCCCGCCGAGAAGTTGTTGGGCCAGCTTTGTTCGGACCTGGCCTACGCCAATGTCGATGATGCCATGACCGAAGGGCTGCACGAATACCTTGATATCTTGCAAACGAAGATGAACCTGGTGAGCACGCGGATTTATGAAACCTTATTTGCCACGCGCATGCCGGAAGTCAAACAGCCGCTAAAGCCGCAGATGCAAAAGCAGGGGTAATGGTCGGAACATTCAAACATAAAACATGGCCATTCACGTTGCCCTTAATCATAGAACGCACTACACCTATGACCGTCCGGTCGCGCATGGACCGCACATCATACGTTTGCGTCCCGCGCCGCATTGTCGCACTCCCATCCTGAGTTATTCGCAGCGCATTCTTCCGAAGGAACATTTTCTCAACTGGCAGCAGGATCCGTTCAGCAATTATCTGGCGCGATTGGTCATTCCCGAGAAGACCACTGAATTGCTGGTGGAGGTGGATTTGGTGGCCGAGCTGTCGGTGTATAATCCATTTGATTTTTTCCTGGAGGAAGCAGCTGAGCGGTGGCCGTTTAGTTATGAGCGGCTGTTGAAGCGGGAGTTGGGGCCCTTCCTTAAGACGCCCCCGGCGGGACCGCTGCTGGGAGAATATTTAAGCACGGTGGATCGCACCGAAGTGCGAACGATTGATTTTTTGGTGGGTCTTAATCAGCGTGTCTGGCGGGACATCAAGTATGGCATCCGATTGGAGCCGGGGGTGCAGGCACCGGAGAAGACACTCGCACTACGTGGCGGTTCATGTCGGGATTCAGCATGGCTGCTCGTGAATATGTTCCGTCACCTGGGGCTCGCGGCACGATTTGTTTCCGGTTACCTCATTCAACTGAAACCGGACGTCAAATCGCTGGATGGACCATCGGGCGCCGAATTTGATTTCACGGATTTGCATGCATGGACGGAGGTTTATTTGCCGGGCGCAGGATGGATTGGGCTTGATCCCACATCCGGCCTGTTTGCAGGCGAAGGCCATATTCCGCTGGCCTGTTCGCCCAAGCCGACGGGGGCAGCGCCGGTTTCGGGAGCGGTGGACCGGTGCAAGACCGAGTTCATCCATGAGATGAAGGTGACGCGCATTCATGAATCGCCGAGGGTCACCAAGCCCTACAGCGAAGACCAATGGCGGGAGATTGAAAAGCTGGGGCATCATGTGGACGTGGAACTGAAACGGAATGACGTGCGGCTCACCATGGGTGGAGAGCCGACGTTTGTTTCAGTGGATGACATGGATGGCGCGGAGTGGAATTTTACGGCAGTGGGACCGGAAAAGCGGCGATTGTCTGAGGCGCTGATCCGGCGGTTAAAAGAGAAGCATGCGCGGGGCGGGTTATTGCATTACGGGCAGGGGAAGTGGTATCCGGGCGAACAACTGCCGCGCTGGGCGCTGGCATATTATTGGCGGAAGGATGGCGGGATCCTGTGGCGCGACGATTCGCTGCTGGCCGATAATACGGTGAATTACGCTTACACCGACAAGGAGGCGCAACGATTCATCACGCAGCTGGCGCGGGTACTGGAACTTAAACCCAAGCATGTGATTCCGGCCTATGAAGATGCCTGGTATTACATGTGGCGGGAGCGTCGTCTGCCTGCGAACGTGGACCCGTTGCAATCGCGGTTGGAAGACCGGGAAGAGCGAGCGCGGATGGCAAAAGTTTTCAACCAGGGACTGGATAAAGTTGCGGGTTATGTATTACCGATGCAACGGCGCGGGATAGCGCTTCCAGGCTGGACGAGCGGGTCATGGTTCCTGCGCTCAGAACATTTGTTCCTTTATCCCGGCGATTCGGCAATGGGTTTACGGTTGCCATTGGACTCGATTCCGTGGGTTTCCAAGACAGATTATCCCTATATTAATGCATTGGACCCCATGATCGAACAGCCGCCCCTACCGAGCCGGGAGCAGCTTCGCCGGGGTGAACGAGCGCCTGAAATAGTGACGCCGCAGAATCGCACCGGGAGGGGCATGCGCGCCGGACGCGCCGACAATGCAGAAGTGGCGTCGAGGAGACCTCAGCCGAATGAGGATGCGGAGCGGCCACCCGGTCCTTTTCAATCAGCCGATGCAATTGTACGCACGGCGCTGTGTGTCGAGCCGCGAGAGGGACGGCTGCATATTTTCATGCCGCCAGTGCGCACCGCGGAAGATTATTTGGAACTGATCAGCGCGGTGGAGGAAACGGCCACGGAATTGAAGATGCCGGTGATTATTGAAGGGAGCACGCCACCGCACGACCATCGATTAAGCCATATCAAAGTCACACCCGATCCCGGAGTGATCGAAGTCAATCTCCATCCAGCGGAAAGCTGGGATGAGTTGGTAACGAATACGACAACGGTTTACGAGGAAGCCCGGCTGTCGCGACTCGGCACAGAAAAATTCATGATGGATGGCCGGCATGTGGGAACTGGCGGTGGAAACCATGTGGTCATTGGCGGTCCCACGCCGGCGGACAGCCCGATTCTGCGTCGTCCGGATTTGTTGCGAAGCCTGTTGGGCTTCTGGCAAAATCATCCGTCCCTTTCCTTTCTGTTCAGTGGATTGTTCATCGGCCCAACGAGTCAGCATCCGCGCATTGATGAAGCGAGGAACGATTCACTTTACGAGTTAGAGATGGCGTTCAAGGAAGTTCCCAATATTCCAGACGTTCCGCCCTGGCTGGTGGACAGGATCTTTCGGAATCTGCTGATTGATTCCTCGGGTAATACGCACCGGGCGGAATTCTGCATTGACAAACTTTACTCGCCGGACAGCAGCAGCGGGCGTTTGGGATTGGTCGAGTTGCGGGCATTTGAGATGCCGCCGCACGCACGGATGAGCCTCACCCAACAACTTTTGTTGCGCTCACTCATCGCGCGGTTTTGGAAGCGGCCTTACGAACAGCCACTGGTTCGCTGGGGAACGGGGTTGCATGACCGGTTCATGCTGCCACATTTTGTGGAGCAGGATTTTCGCGACGTGATTGAGGACCTTCAGGCGAATGGTTATGCGCTCAAGCCGGAATGGTTTGCCCCGCATATGGAGTTTCGTTACCCGCTTTGCGGCAGCGTTACGCAACGCGGGGTGCAGTTGGAAATCCGTCAGGCCCTTGAGCCATGGCATGTGTTGGGCGAAGAAGGGGCGGCGGGTACGGCGGTGCGTTATGTGGATTCCTCGGTGGAACGGTTGCAGGTGAAAGTGCAAGGCATGACCGACTCGCGGCACCTGATCGCCTGCAATGGCCGCGCCGTGCCGTTGCATCCGACCGGGACGGCGGGAGAGTACGTTGCGGGCGTGCGGTTTCGCGCATGGCAGCCGCCGGAATGTTTGCATCCGACCATTGGCATTCACGCGCCGCTCACATTCGACATCGTGGATGGCTGGAACGAACGGTCAATTGGTGGTTGTACTTATCATGTGACGCATCCGGGAGGGCTCAGTTATGAGACGCTGCCGGTCAATGCGTATGAGGCGGAAAGCCGGCGATTGTCGCGGTTTTTAAGCATCGGCCATTCGCCGGGTCCCATGAAAGTCGCGCCTGCGGAGAAGAACGCGGAGTTCCCCTTTACGCTCGATTTACGTTGCACCCCATTGAACAGTCGCGAAACATAGGATAAGTCAGCGACGCAACGGATGAATGCGCCAACGGATACAGAAATGATAAACCGGCCAACGGGTATGTTTGCCGGCTACTCCGCTTTGCCTGAGATTTACGACGAGATGGCGGCAATGCCGGGAGCATTGCGGCCGCATTGGAGCAAGTTTGTGGCTTTGCTGGAACGCCTAGGCCGGGAAGAAGTCACACTGCGCTGGGAAAATGCGCGGCGGATTATCCGCGAGCATGGCGTCACCTACAACGTCTATGGCGATCCACAGGGGATGGATCGCCCGTGGGAGTTGGACCTGGTACCGCTGCTGATTCCGCCGGCGGAATGGGCGCAGATTGAAGCTGGCCTCGCACAACGCGCAAGGTTATTCAACTTAATCCTGGCGGATCTGTACGGACCGCAACGATTGGTACGCCAAGGGGATTTGCCGGCGGCGCTGGTTTATGCGAATCCGAATTTTCTGCGTCCGTGCCATGGGGTGCCGGTGCCGGAGGACATTTATTTGCATTTGCACGCGGCCGATGTGGCGCGCTCGTCCGATGGGCAGAAATGGGTAATTTCCGACCGCACACAAGCGCCGTCGGGCGCGGGATATGCGTTGGAGAACCGCATTGTGCTCTCGCGCATTCTGCCGGATGAGTTTCGGGATTGTCAGGTGCAGCGACTGGCCTCTTTTTTTCGGATTCAGCGCGATACGCTGCTCGGGCTGGCGCCGAATAATCGCCATAATCCCAGCGTGGTGCTGTTGACGCCAGGGCCATACAACGAGACTTATTTCGAGCATGATTATCTGGCGCGGTATCTGGGCTTCACATTGGTGGAAGGCGGCGACCTCACCGTGCGCGACCGGAAGGTTTTCATCAAAACGTTGGAGGGGTTGCGGCCGGTCGATGTCATCCTGCGCCGGGTGGATGATTCTTTTTGTGATCCGCTGGAACTGCGCGGTGATTCCTTTCTAGGGGTGGCGGGACTTTTGGAAGCGGTGCGTGCTGGCAACGTCACGATTGCCAATGCGCTGGGTTCAGGGGTGATTGAGAGTCCGGCATTTTTAGCATTTTTACCGGGACTTTGCCGGCGGTTGCTGGGCGAGGAGTTGAAACTTCCATCCGTCGCGACCTGGTGGTGCGGCCAGCCGAAGGAACGGGAGTATGTCATTGAGCATCTCGACGAAATCGTGGTGAAGCATGCGTTTGGGTCGCGCGCACACGAGCCTTACTTTGGCGCGAAAATGGGGGAGAAGGAACGGGCCAAACTGGTGGCGGCAATCCGGGCGCGGCCGCATGAATTTGTGGGACAGGAAAAGGTGGCGCTGTCCACCGCGCCCGTCTGGCAAAATAATAAATTGGAACCGCGCCCGCTGGTGTTGCGCACTTATGTTACGGCCACGCGGGATTCGTTTGCGGTGATGCCTGGCGGATTGACCCGCGTTTCGACTTCGGTGCTGGACCCGATTGTTTCGATGCAGAGCGGTGGCGGGAGCAAAGACACCTGGGTGCTTTCCGATGGCCCGGTCAATGCGGTATCGCTACTGTCGGCGTCTGGTCAGCCGATTCGCTCCGGGCGTTCATCGGCGGAATTGCCGAGCCGGGTGGCGGACAATCTTTTCTGGCTGGGCCGATACACCGAGCGGTTGGAGGACACGTTGCGGTTGTTGCGTTGCGTGGTGGTGCGGATGACCGATGAGAGCGGGGCGGACGGCGCGCCGGAATTGAATGCGCTGGCGCAAGTGCTCGTGCGACTGGATCTGTTACCGGAACGCTTCAAGGAGCGGTTTTCCTTGAAGGAACTGGAGCATGAAATACTTTTGTTGATCTACAAACAGGATCGCGTCGGCAGCGCCCGGCAGATCCTGGGCCGGGTGCGCGGGTTGGCATCCATCGTGCGGGACCGGTTTTCGGCGGACACCTGGTCCATCCTGAACAAGCTGAACATTGACGCTCGCTCGCGGCCGAGGCGGATTCCGCTGGCAGATGCCCTGGGTCTGCTCAACGCTGTGATCGTGGATCTCTCGGCATTTAGCGGAATGGAGATGGAGAACATGACGCGCGGGCTGGGCTGGCGTTTTCTTGATTTCGGACGCCGGCTGGAACGGGCGACGCATCTGGTGAAGTTGTTTCGCGCGAGCCTTTGCCATGAGGCAAAAATCGGTTCCGTGCTGGAGCCGGTGCTGGAAATTCTGGATAGCCTGATGACGTACCGCCGTCGATATTTTGCCGGCGTGCAATTGCCGTCGGTGCTGGAATTGCTTTTGCTGGATGAAGGGAATCCGCGTTCGCTGGCCTTTCAATTCAAGGCGCTCAAGGAACACGCGGCCAATCTGCCGGGCGAAGCAGACACCGCCGGTGAAACCGATGAAGAGCGGCGGATTGCCGCGCTGTTTGCCTTGCTGCGGGATGCGGACATTGGAGCGCTTACCCAGATGGCGGGGGCAGGCACAAATGAATCATTGAATTCGTTACTGGCGGATTTTGTGGTGGAATTGGGAATGCTTTCGAATCAACTTACACACCGTTATTTTACGCACACGGTTGCGAGCGTGAGTTAAGGCACATGATATACGGAATCACACATACCACGACTTATGAGTACAGCGATCCGGTGTCGCTTTCGCATCATTTGTTGCGGCTGCAGCCGCGCGAGCTGGCAGGACAACAGTGTCTGGAGCATGACATTGCCATTCAGCCCCGCCCTGGGGTGACGCGGTCGCATGCGGACTACTTTGGCAACCAGATGATCTTTGTAACCGTGGAAGGGGCGCACCGGCAGTTGGTGGCGACTTCACGCAGCCGGGTAAGAGTTGAGGCCATCGCGCCGCCTGAGCCGGAGGATACTCCCGCCTGGGAGGCGGTGCGCGAGCTTTGCCGAAGGGAAACTCCCGGCGAAGATTTGGAAGCGCGCGACTTTGTTTATGACTCGCCATTGATAAAGGAGCAGCCCGAATTTGGAGCCTATGCCGCAGCCTCGTTTACTCCGGGCGTGCCGTTGTTGACGGCGGTGCTCGACTTGACCAACCGCATTCACAAAGATTTCAAATTTGACCCCAAAGCCACGACGATTGCCACGCCGTTGGAGCAGGTGATGAAATCGCGGCGGGGAGTTTGCCAGGATTTTGCGCAATTGGAGATAGCTTTTCTGCGTGCCATGGGAATTCCGGCCCGTTACGTGAGCGGTTATCTGGAGACGGATCCGCCGCCAGGGAAGACACGTCTGGCCGGGGCGGATGCATCGCACGCGTGGGTTTCATTTTTTTGCCCGGGCGCGGGATGGATCGATGTGGATCCGACCAACAATTTACTGCCCTCCAACCGGCACATTACCGTGGCATGGGGGCGTGATTACAGTGACGTAAGCCCAATTCGAGGCGTGATTTTGGGCAGCGGAGAACATACACTCAAGGTGGCAGTGGATGTTATTCCCCTGCCTGAGGGAAAGTTCGGTTTATTATGAGCCAAACCATAAAGTCTGAGATGTCAGCCAGTGATGTTAAAAAGACCGCAGTCCGGGTCAGCGACTCGTTGATTGAAGGAATCAACCTGCGGCTGGCGATGACGGGTTGCCCAACGTTCGGGGACGGCAAAGGGAGCCGGTTACCCGGCATTACCGGGCCGATGTTCTCCCGGCAAATGGAAACCATGCGGCTGCTGGCAAACTATCTTTGCGCGGCGGATTGGCGCATCCACCATTTTCTTACGGATTATCTTTACGACACGGGCCTCACCGTGAAGTTGCCGTCGCAAACCTTCGTTCTGGACACTCCTGGCTTGGCCCGTTCGCTGTCACTGCCGCCGGATTGCGACGAATTTGTGTCGGACATCATGCGCTCCTATCGGGTGCAGCAGGGGGTGTTGCATAACCCGGCCAATGACCGTCGCACCACGCAGGGGGTTTTTCACATCGCGGAAGGCGGGTTGCCGATACCCGACGATAAGTTTGCGGTGCCCAAGCCGGTTTTTGCCCGACTTTTACAATTGGCACTGCAGCCGCCGCGCGAGTTGATGCGTCTGCCCTTTACCTCGAGCCAGGCGGAGCAGGCGGAGTGTTTTGTTTCGCTGCTATTGCGACCGATCGTGTGTCCGGCGGTGCCGGGATTTACCGAAGAAAAGACGATGGAGATCCGGTTTTTTGCCCCGGGCAACCTGGTGAGCAATCTGGATTTTGTGGAAACAATTTTTGGCAATGCCGGGGATCCATTTTTGCCGGAGAATGATGCCGGATTGGACGTGGCACATTGGAGCGGGCACACCGGGTGCGTCATCCTGGCGCCGCATCTCGTTAAGGCGAAGAAAAAGGCCTTGGGACTGCCCCATTGGGACCAGGCCACGGAGCGCCAGCGCCGGGATGGGATGTGCTGGAAGAACGAGGACGAGCTATATAACAATGGTTCGGCCTTCAAACTTACGGCGCGGGATGAGCGTGGCGTGATCGTTACGATGATCGCGGACAATTATTACGGTTATTGCAAGAAAGAGGTTAAGACGCAGATCAGTTATGCGGCAAATCTGTTCGGACTTTGCGAAGAAGAGCACGCCGGCGGAGCTCTCGTATATACGAGCTATGATCTGGGCGAGGAATTTTACTCCGACAAGCATGTGCGAGATCGCGGCCATTCCTTTGAGGAAGCGGTGTCGCTATGTGGCGAGGCCATGGATTTGCAGCCGGAGGGTTACGGCATCGACAAGCGATTTTCCGAAATCATCTATGTGCCATCCGACGCGCGCTTCAACCTGCACAAGCAGACGGTGGGCTGGCGGACAGCCGGCGTTGACCGTACCATCAAATTACTGGCGGACAAAATTTACGTTCGTCCCTCCGGTTATAAAGTGCAGATGGAAAAGCCGCCCGGCAACCGGGCGTGGCGGTTGGTGGGCACCATAGCTGAAGGGACGCTGTGCCATAAGCCCTGCACGGTTTCAGGCGGTGGCAAATCGGAGATTTCAAAATCGATCAGCGATGCGATGATTCAGGGGCCGGTGTTTGTGGCCGATTTCAAGAAGGATTTTAACCAGGTGGCCAAACTGCTGCGCCGCGATTATTCAACGCGATTCCGCGATCCGGCGAAAAACGGGATTGATCTGCGACCGCTGCTCAGTTCCGAGCGTTCGCTGGGCTCGGTGATAAAGCTATTCACGCCGTCCGAGCGGGAGTATGCCGATGAGTATAACGAATGGCTCAAGTCCGTGCCGCAGTACCTCATGGAACTCATGTTTGTGGTGAAGCGGTTTTACCGGCCCGAGTGGGGGGAAAAGTGGCGCGAACATTTCAGCGTGGATATCATCAACGGAACGCCGGGCAATGAGTTGAAGTGCGACAACCGAAAGCTGGTTTCGAATTTTCTGCGGGTGGGTTATGACGCAGACGGGGCGTGGCGGGTTTTCGGATTGCGGAAGGATTTTCATCCAGCGACCAAGCTGCAAATGGAGGATGACATAACGGCTTCGGTGGTGGTGCCGGCAGCGGCACTGGCCAACTTGAATCCAGATTACGCGAATCTCTCGGTGAAGTTCGTGAAGAACTGTGAATACCGGCTTTTTCAACGGCCGGACGAGGCGGTCCACCGTGGTTATGACAAGCAGACGGAGAGTGACCTGGCGCAGAAGGATAATTTTTTATCAAATTTTGAGCCACTCACAGCGGTCGATGTGCGCGAGTTAATTGAAGATGCGATTGGCTTTGCGAAATATACCGAGCCGATGCAGCGGGCCATTCTGGGGGCGTTGAAAAACGGCACAGCCAACTACTGCATTTCCTCCGCCCATCCCAGAATAGTGGAGGGAAAGCCATCCAAGAATCCGCGTTATCTCCAGTTGCGTCCGGATCTGGTGAACCCGCGCGACGCCTACCTGGCCGAGATGGCCACGCGGCTGCAGCGGCGCATCCCGCTCACCGCGCCGGTGCTGACGCCGGTTAATGCGGTGATGCCCGGGCGGCGGAATAATCCGCCCGATCCGGCGGCGCGGATTCGTTCGCTGGCGGTTTTCAATCCAATTCATTACATGGAGTTTCCGGAGCTGTTCATGGAGTTTATCTGCAGCATGACCGGAAAGTCACCGTCGACGACGGGGGCGGGATCGGAAGGGGCGTTGACCAAAGGGCCATTCAACGCGCTACGTCCCATCGTTGATCTAAATGCGGCGCTCGTTTCATATCTGCTGACGGGGTATGACGCGTTCATTTCCGCCGCGGGATGCGTGGGGCCGAACTTCCGGGTGGACCATGACGTGAGTCTGTTGATTCCCGAGATGTGGTGCCGGATGACCCCCGCCGAGCGGCAGCCGCGTTTTATGATAGAACACGGGTACCTGGAGAAGTGCGAGGATTTTGAGTTTAACGGGCAGAAAGTCCTGGCCAGCCGGTTGGGGTATCGCATGACATCCGGTTTTGTGGGGACATATGTGGGCCGGGTATTCAGCCACCCGCACATGGTGTTCACGGAGGAAATGTTACAGCCGGAGAAGCAGGATGTGGCGGTATTTGCGGACGGCATGGAGAACATCCTCAGCACACAGAAACGCGTGGCGGAAGGATATTTCCAGGACGGCAGCCTGGACCTGGCCTGCCCGCCATTGAAGGCGTTATTGCACATCATGGCGCATGGGCAACACGAAGGCCGCGATCTCAATCATCCTGAGTTCCGGGCGTTGTTCACGCGTGAAAGTTTGCTGGCAAGCGATTGGTATGCCGCACGATTGGCAGCGAAGCAGCAGCATGACATGCGACTCTGGCACCAGCACGCGACGTATCTGCATAATTTTCTGCAAAAAGAGCATTACGCGCAAGAAGCGGAGCGTTTGGGAATCCAGGCGAAATTGAATCTGGCATGGGACACCTATCATGCGGTGAAGTCGCCGGATTACCTGACGCGACTGGGCGGGACGATAGGGTTGCAACCGTTCCCCAAAAGGCCTTAGCCCGACAGTCGGCAGCGATTTCCAGGATTTCTTTCGAGTAAAGTCCGGAGGTTTGGTGTCGAAAGCTGTGACCATGGATCGCGAGATTTTGATATTACCGGCATGGGCAGTATGTCGCGGCAGTGTTTGGGGAATGAAACGGCATGGTTTGAGAGGAGGAAAGGAGCAACTGACGCCTTGCCCTGAAGGTGAGAAGCTGGTTGACTGTGACGATTCAGGTTTATGGAAGCGGAATTGTGTCCGCGTTTGACATTGTGTAATAGGCCGCTACTGTGATTTGAAATTTCCATGGCATTGGTCCTGAAGCAAAAAGGTTATTGTGGCTGAAAAAGACGATTATTTGGTCGAGATTCTGGTTGACCTCGGGTTTGTGACCGCGGAGCAGGTGTCCACGGCGCGAACCGAAGCTGCGGCAGCGGGCGTTGGGGTGGTTGATTTGCTGGTGGCCAACAAGCATATACGCCCGGCGGACGTGGCGCAGGCCAAGGCGGCGCATTTCGGCGCGGAAGTGGTGAATTTAGGCGAGTTGAAGCTGGCGGACGAAATCATTGCGCTCATTCGGCGGGACATCGCGAAGAAATACCGGGCCATACCTGTCTCGCACCACGGCAACACCATTACGGTGGCGGTCAGCGACCCTTCCGACCTCGACACCATCGACAGTCTTCACCATTTGCTGCGGGCGGACATCGAACTGAAGGTGGCGAGTGATCAGGACATTGAAGCGGCGCTGGCCAAGTATTATGGCGGACGCCAGGGTCCGGACGATTCCAAATGGCGCGAGACGATCCAGGAATTGACGGAATCGGAAGTGGCGGTGACGGTGGCCGCGAATGATGGCGGCGCAGTGGATGCGGATGCGCCGCTGATCAAGCTGGTCAATACGCTGATTTTTGAAGCCTTTAAACTGCGCGCTTCGGATATTCATCTGGAGCCTCTGGCAAAGACGTTTCGTGTGCGCTACCGAATAGACGGGGTGATGCAGGAGATGAAGAGTCCGCCCAAGCGGTTGCAAGCTTCCATCATCAGCCGGTTGAAGATCCAGTCGAACATGTCGATTGCCGAACGGCGGATTCCGCAGGACGGACGCATCCAGTCCAAGGTAGGCAGCAAGATGATCGATTTGCGCGTATCGTGCCTGCCGACCAATCACGGCGAGAGCATCGTAATGCGTATCCTGGACAAGGAAGGTTTGCGCCTGGGGTTGCCGGAATTGGGTTTTTTCACGGATGACCAGCAGACGTTCGAGAAATTGATCGCCCTGCCGGACGGCATCCTCCTGGTCACGGGGCCAACCGGATCGGGCAAGACGACCACGCTTTATTCGTGCCTGCATTTCATCAACCGGCCGGACCGCAAAATCATCACGGTGGAAGACCCGGTGGAATATCAACTGGCGGGCATCAATCAAGTGCAGGTCAATGAAACGGTGGGGTTATCCTTTTCCATGGCCTTGCGCTCCATTCTCCGCCAAGCGCCCAATGTGATCATGCTGGGGGAAATTCGCGACATGGAAACGGCGACCATTGCCATCAATGCATCGCTGACCGGTCATTTGGTTTTTTCGACCCTGCATACCAACGACGCACCCAGTGCGGTGACACGCTTGATTGACATTGGAGTCAAGCCGTTCCTGGTGGCTTCGTCCACGCGGGCGTTGATGGCCCAGCGGTTGGTGCGGAAAGTTTGCCGGCAATGCGCGACGCCCCACACGCCAACGGAGGCGGAACTGAAGTCCATCAATCTCGACCCCAGCAGCCTGGCCAATGCCACGTTTATGAAGGGGAAGGGGTGCAGTAATTGCAGCAACACAGGGTATCGCGGCCGGTTCGGGGTTTTTGAGATTTTTGTCATCGATGACGAGGCGCGCAAATTGATATATGACAAGGTGCCTTCCTCCGTACTGCGCACCCGGGCGCGGGAAATGGGGATGCGCACGTTGCGCGAGGACGGCATTCGCAAAATTCTGGCCGGATTGACAACGACCGAGGAAGTCATCCGGGCAACCGTGGGTGACGCGGACTAAGGGAGTGAGCAGCCAAACCACCAGCGCGAACGACAAATATACTTTAATAATTCCGGCGTCTGCTCAATACTACCGGCAATAAGCTGAAACAAAAATAGAAGAATCACTGTATGTCGTATTCGATGTCCGATTTGCTGCAGTTGGTGGTGTCTGAAGGTGCGTCAGATTTACATATTCGTGTGGGGGTGCCGCCGGTGATTCGGGTGCATGGCATTCTGCACCGGGTGGAGGGGCCAACGCTGGCACCGGAGGACACGGAGGAATTGATGCGGAGCATCACTTCCGAGGACCACATTCAGCATGTGCGGGAACGGGGGGGCGCGGATTTTGGTTTTGCTTTTGGTGAATTAGCGCGATTCCGTGTCAGCGTGTTCAAGGAGAAAGGCAATTTCGGCATGGTGCTGCGCCAGATTCCCAGCAAGCTGCTGGATATGGACAAACTCGGTTTGCCGCCGTCCGTCCGGGAATTGTTATACAAGCCGCGCGGGTTGGTGCTGGTGACGGGGCCCACGGGTTCCGGGAAGAGCACGACGCTGGCCTCGATGATCAACGTGATCAATGAGGAACGGGATGAAGCGCACATCATCACGATTGAGGATCCGATTGAATTTTATCACAAGCACAAGAAGGCGATTGTGACGCAGCGGGAGATTCACGTGGATGTGCCCAGTTTTGCCGAGGCATTACGGCGCGCGTTGCGTCAGGATCCGGATGTGATTCTGGTGGGGGAAATGCGCGATTTGGAGACGATTGACGCAGCGATCACGGCGGCGGAAACCGGGCATTTGGTTTTCGGCACGCTGCATACGACCGGTGCGGCCAAGACGATTGACCGTATCGTGAACGCGTTTCCGACGAGCCAGCAGGAGCAAATCCGCATTCAGCTTTCGACGGTGTTGCAGGCGGTCATTTCGCAGTTGTTGATTCCGCGGATCGACAAACCGGGACGCGTGGCGGTTTATGAAATCATGGTAAACACGCCGTCCATTGCGGCGCTGATCCGCGATAACAAGACGTTCCGCTTGAATTCGGACATTCAGACCGGCGCAAAGTATGGCATGGTGACGCTGGACAGTTTCCTGATCGACAAATACATGGCGGGGATGATTGCGCGGGAAGAGGTCATTACCAAGTCCCAGGATCCGGTGACCATCCAGCAGAAGTTGCAGGAGTTGGAACTGGCCCAGGCCATGGAAGCCGGCCCGGAAAAGAAGGCCTGATTAATTTATGTCGGAACCCACATCCAGCCCGTTATTAGCCTTGATCAAGGAGAAGGGCCTGATTGACGACCTGCAATACGAGGAAGTCCAGGCGGAGCAAATGCGCAACGCGAAGCCGATGTGGCAGATTCTCCAGGATTTTGGCATCATGGATGTCGAAAGCCAGTTGCAAGTGCAGGCGGATTATCTGAGCACCGAAGTGGTTTCATTACGGGACCGCGAATTGACCCCTCAGATTCTGAGTGCGATTCCAGCCAGCACAGCCCGGATGTATCAATGCCTGCCAGTAGGGGTGTTTGGTAACACCGTTCAAGTGGCCTTTGTTGACCCGTTGGACCCAGCGCGCGTGGATGAGTTGGGGTTCGTCATCAAGAAGGATGTGCAGTTGGTGGTGGCAGATCCGGCGCAGATACAGAAGGCGCTGGAGAAAGTTTATGGGGGCGATGAGGGCGACAGCGTCTCGGACATTCTCAGGGAATTGGGCGCGGACAAGGATATGGCCGCGGAAGTTGAGGCGGCGGACACCGATAATGCTGCCGTGCTGGCGGACATAGCCAATGAAGTGCCGATTGTCCGTTTTGTGAATCTGGTTTTGTTTCAGGCGGTGCAGGATCGCGCGAGCGATATTCACTTCGAACCTTTCGAAGACGAGTTCAAGATTCGTTACCGGGTGGACGGGGCGTTGTATGAGATGGCGCCGCCGCCGAAGCATCTGGCATTGCCGGTGGTTTCGCGCATCAAGGTCATGGCGAACCTGAACATTTCCGAACGCCGTCTGCCGCAGGACGGTCGCGTGACCTTTAATTTGGGGCCACGGACCATCGACCTGCGCGTATCCACATTACCAACGCAATTTGGGGAATCAGTGGTGCTGCGCGTGTTGGATCGTTCGGCGGTGAACCTGGAGGTGGAATCGCTGGGGTTGCCTAAATATATTTATGATTACGTGCTGGACGCGATCCAGCGGCCCAACGGCATTTTCGTCGTAACGGGTCCGACCGGTTGTGGAAAAACGACGACGCTTTATTCGTGTCTGCGGCGGGTGAATACGATTGATTCCAAGCTGCTGACAGCGGAAGACCCGGTGGAATATGACATTGAGGGGATCATGCAAGTTGCCATCAATGATGCGGCGGGCATGACTTTCAGCAAAGCGTTGCGATCCTTCCTGCGTCAGGATCCGGACATTATCATGGTAGGAGAAATGCGTGATTTGGAGACGGCGCAGATTTCAATTCAGGCATCGCTGACGGGACATTTGGTGCTGAGCACCTTGCATACGAACGACGCGCCCGGAGCGGTGACCCGTCTGGTGGACATGGGAGTGGAGCCGTTCCTGATTTCCTCGACGTTGATGGGGGTATTGGGCCAGCGATTGGTTCGAACCTCGTGCAAACAATGCCGGACGCCTTTCGAGCCGACGGAGAATCAACTTTCCCTGTTGAACCTTTCGCCGCATGATCTTGGGGAGAAGGTGTTTTACTACGGGCGCGGGTGTTCGAACTGTAATGACACCGGTTATAAGGGCCGAAAGGGCATTTTTGAACTTCTGACAATCAGTGAACCGATTCGGGCATTAATCAATGAACGGGCGCCCACGGTGGTAGTGCGGCAGAAGGCGGTGGAGCTGGGAATGATAACCTTGCGCGAGGATGGGCTGCGTAGTATATTCGACGGCGACACAACCATTGAAGAAGTGGTGAAATACACCTAGAGCCGTACTCGTTTATGCCAAAATACAGTTACGTCGCGATGGACTCGCGCGGTAAGGAGACCAAGGGCACGCTGGAAGTCGCCAGTCAGAACGAGGCCATCACCCGCGTCAAGGAAATGGGATATTTCCCAACCAAGATTGTTGAAGTTGATAAGACGAAGGAAAAGGGAGACAAGAAGGGAGCGAAGCCCACTGCCAAGGGAGGAGCCAAGAAGGGCGCCAAGGGCATCCAAATCAAAATTCCAGGATTTAGCGGGCGGGTTAAGTCCAAGGTCCTGACCACATTTACACGGCAGCTGGCAACGCTGGTGGACGCAGGTTTGCCATTGTTGCGGGGTTTGCGCGTGCTGGAGAAGCAGGAAAAAAATCCAACCCTGAAAAACATCATTGGTGAACTGGCGTTATCCATTGAAGGGGGCAGCACATTTTCCGAAGGATTGGCGCAGCATCCGAAGATTTTCAATCGTTTGTACGTGAACATGGTCAAAGCCGGCGAACTGGGCGGTGTGCTGGAAGTCGTGCTCAATCGTCTTTCCGAGTTCATGGAAAAGGCGCAGAAGATCAAAGGCAAAGTCATTGCCGCCATGTTTTACCCGGTGGCAGTGCTGGTGGTGGCGGTTGTCATCATGGCGGTGTTGATGGTTTATGTGATTCCGCAGTTCAAGTCCGTGTTCGAAGGCATGTTGAACGGAGAGCAACTGCCAGCCTTTACGCGGTTGGTGCTGGGTATCTCCGACGCAGTGAAGGACCATTTCCTGATCGTCGCGGCAGGCCTCATTGTGGTGGGGATTTGTTTTATGTTTGCCCTCAAGACGACGCTCGGCCGGCGCATCTTCGACAAGTTCAAGCTGAAAATGCCGGTGGTCGGCCCGGTGGTGACGAAGGTGGCCATTTCGCGTTTCACACGGACGCTGGGCACGCTGGTCAGCAGCGGTGTGCCGATTCTGCAGGCGCTGATGATTGTCAAGGAGACCTCCGGGAATGTGATCGTGGGATCCGCAGTGGCGGCCATTCATGAGAGCGTGAAGGAAGGGGAGACGATCACCGCGCCGCTGGAGGCATCCAATGTGTTTCCGCCGATGGTCATCAGCATGGTGGACGTGGGCGAACAAACCGGTGCGTTGCCGGAAATGTTATTGAAGATTGCGGACAATTACGACGAAGAGGTGGATAACGCCGTGGCGGCCATGACGTCGTTGCTGGAACCGATCATGATTGTGTTTCTGGCCGTGGTCGTGGGCAGCATCGTTATCGCCATGTTTTTGCCCCTGATTGCGTTGATGAACGGCATCGATAGCACGGATAAGAAGGGCAGCGGCGACTAAAACCAGGATTGCTTTCTGGAGCGGCCACTGGGAATAATCCCAGTGGCTGCTTTTTTTATGGGTTTTCCATTTGACAGCGCCCAGCGCCCCATGTAAATACAATGTATACACATTGCATGGGCGTTGCGAAATGCAATTAACTCGAATATGGAGTTTGATTGGAATAGTCCGCCCTTCAATTTGGACAGCTCTTTGACGCGGCAGGAGATAGAGGAATCGTTTGAAGATCCCTTTGCGGTGAGGTTACTGCCTGATACACCGCGGTTTGCGGTGCAGGCGCGGTTTTTTAACCTGGGGATGACGGCCGGTGGGATGGGGATCTTTAGCGTTTACCGGACAAACGGGAAACAGGTACGTATCATCCATGCGCGGGTGATGGAGCCGGAAGAACGATTTTTTTATCAGCGCAAGTTGGATCAGAATCTGGCGCGCTAATGTGGTGCGCTGGAATGGGCAGGCGGGAGCGAATCAATTCGTGATGAATGCATTTGCCAATTGGGAAGAGGTGCCGATCTTCGACAGCGAAGAGGCGGAGGCTGAATTCTGGGCGGATTACCGTCCGGACCTGCGGTTGATGGAATCCGCCGTGGCGGGCGGGGGCGAGTCCGCAGAATCGGTGACCATCACGTTGCGGATTGATCCGCGGATGCTGGCACGGATCAAGCGGTTGGCGCGGTCCCGGTTTTTGAATTATCAGAGCATGATCAAACAATGGCTGAGCGAGCGAATGGAGCAGGAATTGCGCGAACGATGATTGAAACAATCCCATGAAAAAACATCCTCAATTTCGTCCGGTCCCGGTTTTAGCCTTCACGCTCATTGAACTCCTGGTGGTCATTGCAATTATTGGAGTGCTGGCGGCTTTGTTGGTGCCGCTGACAGCGATTGTTTCCAAGAAAAAAGCCTTCGCGCGCGCGGAAGGGGAGTTGCAGGAGATCCAGGCGGTCATCTCTCGCTACAAGGCGAAAAAGGGATTTTATCCGCCGGACAATACGAACGCCGCCGCACCCAACCAACTTTTTTACGAACTGATGGGAACCCCGTTTAATTCTGGGGTGGGGGTTTATTCAAATCAATTTGGTGGCGATGTCATCTCCATAAATACGATTGATACGATTTTTCACGCTGGTGGCATTGTCAACTCCTCGGTGGATTCCACTGAAGTCGATAAATTTTTTCCGAACATGAAGTCGGCAAATATCGAGAATATTGGCAACATTGCCGCGCCGATTTGGATTTTCTCGATACCATCCCGGGGACCAAACCCCATCATGGTGGGAGGCAAGGAAGTCAATCCGGTATATTACATTTCATCCAATCCAACCAACAACTCCGCCGACGGCAGTTATGACCTGTGGGTGGACATACTCATCGGCGGAAAGACAAACCGCATCAGCAATTGGAGCAAGGATCCGCAAATTGTTCCTTAACCGAAGATTGAATCCAAAGCCATGATCATGCCCATCAATTTTCTCCAGTCGGCGCGCCAGCTTCGGGTGAACTGGTCGAACCGCGCCTGGACGCCCCGTATTGTCGTGGGCCGGGCGGTGGGGCATGGCAGGGTTTGCAAATCTTCATCTCACCCGCAGCACCCAGCGGCAGCCTGTGCGCAGTTAACGGCCGATCTCTCACAATCCATGAAAAACAAGTCCATGAAAAATTCCTCGTTGCGTAACTCACATTCCTCACGCGGCTTTACGCTGATCGAGTTGCTGGTGGTGATTGCCATCATTGCCGTTCTGGCGGGATTGCTTTTGCCGGTTATTGGCCGGGCCAAGATAACGGCCAAGAAAAACACGGCACGGCAGGAGATGAAGAATCTTGGGGCCGCCATCAGCCAGTATGACGCGGAATACAGCCGGTTTCCCGCGCCTGCCACCGGGGCTTCGGATCTGACGTTTGGTTGGGTCGATACGAATCCTGTACTGCCCACCGCTGTTACCACCAATTCCGATGTGATGCTGGTGATTCAGGATCTGAATGTGGGGATTAATTTCAGCCATGCAAAGAATCCGCGGCAACTGGCATTGTTCACCGCCACCACCGTCAGTGATATTACCACGCCTGGCATTAGCTCGTTGGATTATCAGTTCCGCGACCCATTTGGGCATCCTTATATCATCACGATGGATTTGGATGGGGATGGCAATTGCCGCGATGCCGTTTACAGCCGGAAGGAAGTTTCAATGACAGTCCCCAACACTGGTGTGGGGCTGAACGGGTTGGTGGATGCGACGGGCACGGGCAGCGGGCCGTTCGATTTCCACGGGCCGGTGATGATCTGGTCCTTTGGCCCTGATGGGAAGGCCGATTCCACTATAAAGGCCAATCAAGGCGTGAATAAAGATAACCTCCTGAGCTGGCAATAGTCATGCAGACGTCACCGCAAAACAATCGCTCGTGTAAATCCGCCGCCAGGCGGGGATTCACGTTGATTGAGTTGCTGGTGGTCATGGCGATCATTGCAATTTTGGCAGGGCTGCTGCTGCCGGGGGTTGCCGCAATGAAAAGGAAATTCAAAATACGCATGACAAAAGTTGAAATGGCGCAGCTGCAAACCGCCATCAGTGCGTATGACGTAGCGTACAGTCGCTATCCCGTCGATGGCACTGGCGCGGCGGATCTGACTTATGGTTACAGCAAGGGTAGCTCGGGGATCGCGGCCAATTCTGATCTGATGATTGTGCTGACGGACATCAACGCCGGCATTAATCTGAATCATATAAAAAACCCCCGCAATGTTGTGGCTTATACGCCAAAGCAGGTAAGTGACTCCACGTCGCCGGGACTGAGCATAGTCGATCATCAACTCCGCGATGTGTGGGGGCAGCCTTATGTTTTCACGCTGGACACCAGCGAGGACAAGCGCTGCCGGGATGCGCTTTACGGCAGCAACATATCACGCACCCAAGCCGGAACATCGCCGGGTCTCAACGGGCTGTCGGATAATGGCAACGGATTTTTTGAGTTCGCCGGTGAGGTGATAATTTGGTCACGCGGGCCGGATGGGAAGTATGACGACAATCCGACGGCGAAGGCGAATGTAGGCTTCAACGCGGATAACATTCTAAGCTGGCAATAGAACATGAGAGCCTTTTCAGAAAAAAGTTGGCGGCGTGAATCAGCGAGAGGAGCGGCAAGGGGGTTCACCTTGATAGAGTTGCTGGTGGTGATCACGATCATGGGGATTCTGGCGGGGATTGCGATTCCGGCGTTCCGGGGATTTGGGAAGTCCAATGCCATGGCGGCGGCG
>JAQGPA010000084.1 GCA_028293325.1 Pedosphaera sp.
GGATGGGGCAAACTCGCGCTGCCTCATGGACCCCGGTCCGCGCAAAATTCACTCCATCCGTGCCATCAAAGCATCGAAGTAATGAACAGGCAAAATAAGCAAAACACAAAATTGGAGAACCATATGATAAGAAAGATACGCAAAGGATCAATCGCCCAAATGTTCAACCCACACCGGCTGAGTCTGTTGGCGGCGACAGCGGCGCTGGCGCTGATGTCAGTCGCGGCGCTGGCGAAGGACGGTGAAAATTCGGACAGTTACATGCAGACCAACCTGGTTTCCAACCTGCCGGGGATGGCTCAACTGCAGGACACGAACCTGGTGAATCCCTGGGGCATTTCGTTCAGTGCCACCAGCCCGTTCTGGCTCAGCGACAACGGCACTGGCCTGTCCACCCTCTATGCCGTCACCAACGATGTCACCGGCTCACCTCACGTTGTCACGGAAGGCCTCGTAGTAACCATTCCCGGCGGCGCCCCCACCGGGCAATTATTCAACGGCACCCCCGGCTTCCATGGCGATGTATTCATTTTTGCCGGCGAGGATGGCGCCATTTCCGGCTGGCGCGGAGCGCTGGGCACCGCGGCGGAACTTTTGGTATCGCGCACGAACGCCGTTTACAAGGGCATCACCCTCGTCACTAATACAGGCTCGCCCCTGCTCCTGCTCGCCAACTTCCGGGAAGGCACCGTGGACGTTTACGACACCAGCATGAACCTCACCCAGTTCTCGGACACGAACGCACCCGCCGGCTATGCCCCCTTCAACGTTCAAAACCTTGGCGGCATGGTCATGGTGACCTTCGCCAAACAGGATGACGCAAAACACGACGATGTCGCCGGCGAGGGGCATGGTTTGATTGACATCTTCGACTTGCAGACCGGAACATTTCAACGGTTCGCCACCGGCTCGGACGCGGGCGGACATTTGAAAGTCCTCAACTCGCCTTGGGGCGTGGCGCTGGCCCCCCAAGGCTTCGGCAAACATGAGAACGAACTCCTCGTCGGCAACTTCCGGAGCGGCACCATCACGGTTTTTAATGGCGATGGCGAATTCCGGGATTTCATCGAAGATTCCCATGGAAAACCAATCACCATTGACGGCCTGTGGGGGCTTGCGTTTGGGAACGGAGGCAACGGCGGTGTACCCGCCGCGCTATATTTCACCGCCGGTTTGAATGGCGAAGCCGACGGACTGTTTGGCAGCATCGTTCCCGCGCCTGTAAAACACGGACCCAAAGACAGATATTGACGAGCCCGTGCACCCTGATCCGGTCCCGAGCCCATCTCGGGGCCGGATTGCACTGCTGTCCAAAATAGCACTGCTGTCCAAATTAGCTGAATTGGGCGGATTGAACACAGGTTTTGATTGGGGTTATTGGATTTATTTTTGAAATCCGGAAAACAGGTTGGCCTTTGTGCGCCAGGGCGCTTTGCCGACGAAAAGCGTCCTGTTTCCAAGGCAACGGAGAGCGTTCGTTGACGCAATGAATTTCCTAATTTGGACACTAGTGATCAGCGTGAGAAAACAGCTACGGTTTTTCGTGTCCGTTATCGCGATCAGACTGGGGTGCTCCTGAAGGAACTTACGCCTTCGTTCAACGCGCTGGCCTTGGCGCTGAAATCGCTGGTGTAATGGCATTGCGCGAGGTTGTTTCCGAACTGGCGTTTCGATCAACGGCCTGACAGGACACACGCGCTGAGCCACAACCACGCGAATGGTGCCGCCGCCACACCGGAGAGTACCCTTTTTCACTCGTTGACAAAGCAACCTGAGTTGCGAGACTTTTCCCACATGAACAAACACACAAGCCAAACGCCCCTTCTCGCCCGCAGGTCAAAGCACGAATCAATGCAACTAGAAAAGCCACTCAAGAGAGGGGCGGTCAGAAAAGGCTATGTTTTTTCGCCGCATTTTGGCTTAAAGGAGGTCACTTATCGAGACGTGTCCGGCTTAGCGGTTACACAAGGTGACATCGTTCTGGGAAGCTCGGCAAAGATGCGAGCATTGACTCATTATGTCACCAAAAACGCAGGAAATCTGGGAATCGAGTCAATCGTAGGTATCGGGCCAGTGCATGGCCGGAGGTGGCCCGCTGGAGTGGTTCCATACACTACGCCTAAGGAGCTTGAAGCAGTCGTTACTACAGCGATGCTCGCGTGGCAACAGGCGACTCCTGTTAGATTCGTGGCAAGGACGACAGAGGGCAACTTCGTTTCGTTTGTGAAGGGAAGTGGCTGTAATTCCGCCGTCGGAATGATGGGGGGCGAGCAGACCATTTACCTCGGAACTGGTTGTGGATTTGGACAGGCGATGCACGAGATAGGGCATGCGCTTGGATTATGGCATGAACAGAGCAGGGCTGATCGGGATCAATATATCACTATTAATTGGGAGAACATCGATCCGAACCAGCGCTACAATTTTGACCAAGTGACGGAAGGTCAAGACGTCGGTCTATATGATTACGATTCCATAATGCACTACGGGACATTTGATTTTTCTTCGAATGGCAAGCCGACGATTGAACCTAAGCAACAGGGCGTTAAGATTGGACAACGCGATCATATCAGCGCCGGAGACATATCAGGCATAGTCGATGCCTACAAGGATGGGAGTGCTTGGGACCCTATTCCAGGCTGGGCGAGCGATATTGGCGCTGAAGAAACCGCTTGTGTAATCGGAGGAAACGACTCGATATGGAAGTGGAACGGAGAAAAGTGGGTTGGCTTCCCTGGAGACGCCGTTCGAGTTGACCTCGACGGTGATGGGCTACCCTGGGTCGTGAACAGACGAGGCGAAATCTTCCGTTGGACAGGGGGAGATTGGGAAGGAAAGCCGGGCGGAGCAAGCGATATTGGTGCTGGTGGAACACCCGGCCATCCAAGTGCTTGGGTGATCGGGGGAGGTGGAGCGATTTTTCAATGGACACCCGGCGGCTGGCGCGGGGTGGATGGACAGGCCAGTCGTATATCTGTGGCTCCCGATGGGAACCCATGGGTCGTCAATTCAGTAGGACAAATATTTCAACGGATAAATGACCAGTGGGTCGGCGTTCCGGGCTGGGCGAGCGACATTGCAGTGGGCGGAACCCTTTCAAACCCGGCCATCTGGGTTATTGGAAGTAATAATAATATATTTCGGTGGGTCGGTACAGGGTGGAGAGCAATTGACGGGCAAGCCTGCGCAATCGGGTGCGGTCAGAATGGGCTTCCTTGGGTCGTCAATTCTTCTGGGCAGATTTTTATGCGATTCTGACCTGTGAAAACCTCTCCAGCAGACGCCCCCCCGAATGCCTGACGCCTGGTCGCTCAGGGCCTAAAAACCTGAATAATGATGAACCGCGAGCGCCCGAGAGGTTGAGCGTCCAAACAATCCCTGACCTTATGGGCGACCCCTTTACGGTTTTTTATGCCTTTTGACCGCCGCTACTACAGAGAAACCTGAATAAACAATAAGCGTAAAGGGGTCCCACCTTTTTACAGCGGACACCTTTAGCGAGCTTGCGCCTGCTTTCCCCATGGCCCGCAAATTACGCGTCCAATATCCTGGTGCGGTGTATCACGTCCTGAATCGCGGGAACCGACGGAATTCTATCTTCCAAAACCGGTCATCCATGAGGACCTGAGAGCAACAGAAAAAAAACCCCTCCGGCTTCGTTCGCGTATTTCGATTATTTCACGGTGAAAAATCCCTTTTGGCCTCGGCTTCATCCCCGCCCCAATCCTGTTACAATTCCCCATCCGAAAATTCCGGTCTTTTTTTGACAGAGCGTACCGCCGGCCCTCAACGGCGTTGATGTTGAATGATTCAACCGTTTTCAAGGTTGGGGATTTTTTCTCAGTTTACCCAGCGTAACCGTTGCGCGCAAACCCAGAAGCCATCTCCCAAATATCCACAGTGGCGTATTGAGAAGGATAACAGAACGGTGCGGAAAACCGAAAAACATCGATTAGTAAGTGGAACGGCCGATCTTTGAGCCGGCGGCTTCGTTGTTCGTCGGTCACAGCCCCTTTCAGGGATGCTCCCTCCTCACGCCTCGCCGTCGGCCCAAATCTCTGGCCGCGCCATCTCTGGCTATTTAGGAGATGCCTTCCAGGCTGGATGATTCAATCTCGTTGAGATTGGTTCCGAATTTGGAGTGCAAAAATGAGGGTTTTCACAATTTGGCCGGTTGAAACTCATCAAAGGCTTAGAAACAAAGGGGATGGTTGGGGTTTTCTTGGAAAAAAGCTGAGCGACACGAGCGACACGAGCGACAGTCGCGGTTGGCCGAAGGTGCTTAAATGACATCATGAGCATGAAATATGTTTCGCGTTCTGGGTTGATTGGCGAATTTTTGATTTTTGATTTGCGATTTTTGATTGGGGGAAGCCTCAAGTTCGGAGTGGGGAGTGGCAATTTAACCGCGGAGGTGCTTCCGCACTGGCAATGGGAGGCACGGAGATGACGCAGTTAAGAGAAGAGTTTTTGACCCGCCTTCGCAAAGACGCCATGGCGCGACAAGCAGGATTAACAGGATTCCTCCTGCGCCAAGGCTTCGGCGGACAAGTGGGAGTGGATTGGGGACGGGCATGATGGGGACAAGGAATTATACGATTCTTTTGCAGACGGGTTGTGTCGCCCCTCCGGGGCTGGGAGGTGCTTCGGCACGGCCATTACGAATAACGCGGTAACACAAGGTAACTTGAGGTTCGGTCGCGGTGGTTTTGAGGTTGGTCAAGGTAATTTGAGGTAATTCGAGCCTAAATTTTCTTATGAAAGGGAGCAAAAGGAGTAACAGGAGTTGCAGTGGTCAAAGGTCGCCAAGCGCCTGTTTTGGATCGTCGCGTGTATTGGCTGGGATCCGCCGGGGTCCTTCCGGACTGGTCATCAGATGCCACGGCTCTACGGCAGGCGGGACGCCTACCGCTACAACTAAGCTGGTCAAGGTAAAACCAAGTGGCAACTAAGGTAGTCAAGGTAATACCAAGTTGTTTTTTTGTCCTGGCGGACAGCCAATATGAAGACAGCATGCAAAACAAAGGGTTCTGCCACGCCCCTCGGGGTGGTGGGAGTATTTGGTTGGTTTCCGGAGGTGTCGCGGTGCTCAACCTCCGGCTACTGTCTGACAATCCTTCAGATTGCGGGAGGGGCATTATGCGGAGCGACGACTAGGACGATTGGGACTTTGAAGCTGGTCAAGATGGATTGGAGGTGGGTCAAGGTAATTTGAGGTAGTTTTTTTGTCCTGCTGGAGTGCAGGTAACAGGTAATTCACCCGTAAAAAAATTTGATAATCCTCCCCATGAAACCCATGCTGATGCTGATGAAGGAACCGGACTACGATGTTGCGATCATTGGCGGCGGCAGCGGTGGTTACGCGGCGGCGCGTACGGCGGCGGATGCCGACCTGCGCACGGTGGTGATCGAAGGCGCTCGGGAACTCGGCGGTCTTTGCATCCTGCGCGGGTGCATGCCCACCAAAGCGCTCCTTTACGCCGCCGAGGTGATGCATCTGGCCAGCCATCCCCAGCCTTGGGGTGTGCACACACAAAATGTCACTTTCGATTTCGCACAGGTCATGGCTCGCAAGCGGGCTTTGGTCCAGGAGTTCGCTCATCATCGCGCCTTGCAACTCACCGAAGGCACCTTCGAATTCATTCGCGCGAATGCCCGCTTTCTGGATCCCCATACCGTTGAATTGAGCACGGGCAGGAAAATCACCGCCAAGAATTTCGTCGTCAGCACGGGCTCGGTCGTCGCCCCTTCCCCCCTGCCCTGCCTTGATGCACTGGACTACCTCACGAGTGACGACGCACTGGAACTCACCCAATTGCCAAAATCCCTCATCATCCTCGGCGCCGGTTCCGTCGGTATCGAGTTTGCCCAATTCTTTGCCCGCTTCCACGTCAAGGTCACTCTGATTCAACGCAGCACCCATGTGCTGCATGAGTTTGATACGGACGCTACCGACACATTAGAGAGTGTTTTCCGTCGCGAAGGCATTGTGGTCTATACCAACACAACATTAACCGGCGCTGCCCGCAAAGGTGATTTGAAGCGCGTTTCCTTCCTCCATGGCGCCCACGAAGTCCATGTCGAAGCCGAAGAAGTCCTCTTTGCCATGGGTCGGGTGCCAAACACGGATTCCCTGGATCTCCCCCGGGCGGGCGTGACCACCGAAAACCAGCGCATCATTACCAATGAGGAAATGCAAACCTCCGCCCCGCACATCTACGCGGCGGGCGATTGCACCAGCCCTTATGAGATCGTCCATATCGCCGTCCAACAAGGCGAAACCGCTGCCTGCAACATTGCCAATCCGAAGCGTCGCCGGCGCATGGACTACCGTCTCGCCTCCTCCATCGTCTTCACCGAGCCGCAACTCGCCATGTTGGGTCTCACTGAGAAAGAGGCCCTCCGGTGCAAGGTCCCTTACCTGGCTGCAAGTTACCTGTTCGCCGACCATGGCAAGGCGCTCATCATGGAAGCGAAGGACGGCTTCGTAAAACTGCTGGCCAATCCCGAAAGTGGCGAAATTATTGGCGGTTGCTGCATTGGACCGGTCGGCGGTGAACTCATCCATGAAATCATTGTCGCCATGTACAAACGCATGACCGTCCACGAACTTGCCGCCATGCCGCATTATCATCCCACACTCGCTGAGATTTGGAGCTACCCGGCCGAAGAACTCGCCCTTAAAATCAAACCCGGCCGCAATGTCATCATAATGTGAAGCGGCTGCTCATCATCCTACTCTTTTCCACTGGCTTCTTTGCCGCCTCTGCCCAACCCTCAACGCCTCCGTCCGGAGACTTGCCTCCAATTGCCCAGGAAGCCTACATCTGGCAACGGGCTTGGAACGAACCGGTCCGCGACGCCATCGCGCTCCATGCCACAAACTTTACCGGTCTGGTCGTGCTGAATGCTGAGGTCACCTGGAAACAGGGCCACCCTCAAGTCATCCATATCCCCATCGACTACGCCTCGTTGCTCCGGGCTGCCTGTCCGGTCGGACTGGCGCTTCGAATTGGCCCCTACCCCGGCCCGTTCACCACCAATGGCCAACCCATGGACCAGCTTGCCGGGCTGGCTGTGTCACTCATCGCCGAAGCGCAGGCCAATCGCCTGAAGATACGTGAATTACAAATCGACTTCGACTGCGCCGAATCCAAACTCGATGGCTATCGGGTCTGGGTCGAGACACTTCGCCGAAGGATTGCACCCGTCCCGCTGGTAATCACCGCCTTGCCGAGTTGGTTGAACCAGAACTCATTTCAATATCTCGCCCGCGCCTCCGATGGCTACATCTTACAAGTCCATTCTCTGGAACGCCCCAGGGATTTCGCTTCGCCTTTCTCCTTATGCGATCCCGCCGCCGCCCGTCGCGCTGTCGAACAAGCCGGTCAAATTGATGTTCCTTTCCGCGTGGCACTGCCCACTTACGGCTACCTGATTGCCTTCGCACCCGACGGCCACTTCATCGGATTGTCCGCGGAAGGCCCCGCCAAAACCTGGCCGGCCGGCACCCGTTTGCGCGAAGTCCGCTCTGACCCTGTGGCGATGGCTGACCTCGTCCGCGGTTGGTCGCTGGTGCATCCGGCAGCCTTGCAAAAAATTATTTGGTATCGTTTTCCGATTTCTCTGGACGTTTTAAATTGGTCGTGGCCTACTCTGAATGCAGTCAAGACCGGTCGTTCTCCCCGTGAAAGTTTTCGTTTGGATACCAGCCGGTCTGCAGCGGGACTGACGGAGATCAGTCTCGTAAATGATGGCGAAGCCGACCTTTCCTCACGGCCCGTCATCGAGGTTCGCTGGCAACATGCCCGCCTGGTGGCGAGCGATGGCTTGCGTGACTTTGAAGTGGTGGATCCCGGTCCAAACACTTTGCAATTCCGTGCTCGGACAACATTAATCCCCAGCCGCCTGGCGCCGGGCGAACGTCAGGCTATCGGCTGGTTGCGTTTGGATGGAGAGGTTGAGGTGCAAATTGAAACTAAAAAACCATGAGGTATTCACACTCGTTCTAATTATCACCGGCGCCAGCCGGCTGTTCGCCTGCGGTCCCACATTTCCCAATAATCTGCTCAACGGAGGCGATGCCTCGGTCCTCGCCGCTCCCGTTGTTAATTTCTCCGGCGAACTGGAGCAAATGAAATTGGGTCCGCCAAAATTCACGGCCAATATCACCACGAACAGTTACACCGTGGACACAATGGAAGCAGACGTGTCTGACCTGCACGCCGCCCTGAAAAAAGCCGGAGTGGAAACCAGGGAGAAGGAAAGAATTCTCAAGGCATATCGCGCCGAGCGGGAAAAATTGCGATTAAACGCTGAGACAATGGCCAGGTGGCGCCGCGACGAATGGAGTTGGGAGGATGGCAGCTATAAGAAAAAAGACAAAGGCTCGGCTCCCAATCTGGAGGAAATTACCATTGTCCCGGGCCTGCCCGAAGAATTTGCCGATTATTTTCGCGGCAGCATCGCTTACCACCGTGGCGAAACCAATGATGCCCGCATAATTTGGCAGGCGTTGCTCGACAGACCTAAATCTGAGCGTCACTTTCGCTCTACCTGGGCCGCGTTCATGCTGGGTCAGCTTTGCGGGCCTGAAGAATCTGAATCAGCGATCAGCTATTTCGCCCAGGTTCGTACGCTGGCCCGGGAAGGTTTTGCCGACACGCTCGGCCTCGCGGCCGCGAGTTTTGGTCAGGAGGCGCGCGTTGATCTGAAACAGAATAAATTCGAGCCGGCCATTGAGTTCTATCTCCAACAATATAGTGCGGGTGACCCCTCCGCCATTGGCTCGCTCGGCTTCGCCGCGCGCGACGCTCTGCGGGAAGGGACCGGGGAATTGCCCAATCTGGCAAAGAACCCGCGCACGCAACGCCTCATTACCGCCTACATTATCTCCCGCGGAAAGGAAAGGCCCGTTCTAGGTGAGCATGCGCAGGACGTGATCAAAACCTGGTTGGACGCCGTTGAAACCGCCGAAGTCCGCGATGTCGAATCCGCTGAACAGCTTGCGCTCGCGGCCTACCAGAACGGCGACATGGACCTGGCTCAACGCTGGATCGACCGCGCCCCGAGCACACCCACTGCGCAATGGCTGCAGGCCAAATTGCTGTTGCGCGATGGCAAACTCGACCGCGCGGCCAGCTTGCTCGCTCATGTCGTCAGGCTGTTCCCGCTCGAACCCCGCTCCACCAATGAGGTCGCCGAAACGAGTTTAAAGGATAATTTGTACATGCCTTTCAGCGACTATTATCCGGACACCGGTTTGGTGGCCAATCAAATTCTTGGCGAACTCGGCGTGTTGCATCTCGCCCGACGCGAATATCAGGAATCACTGGATGCCCTGCTCCGCTCCGGCCATTGGATGGACGCCGCCTATGTGGCGGAACGCGTGTTGACGGTGGACGAACTCAAAACTTATGTAAACCGGAACTGGCCCGCCATGGATGACCGGGAAGCTCCCGCGCCTAAACTTGAAAGCGCTGACGCCGAGCTGTCGTACAACCAGGAGACAAACACCGCAAAGCAAGAGATCCGCTATCTCCTGGCACGGCGACTAACCCGGCTTTGTCGTGGTGGCGAGGCGCGCGAATACTATCCCAAGGAACTCCAGCCTCGCTACGCCTTCCTGATATTGGCGCTAAACACCGGCCGGGATGAAACGCTCCCGGCGGAAACACGCGCCACCGCCTTGTTCAAGGCAGCCACCATCACCCGGCACGAAGGAATGGAATTATTAGGCACCGAACTCGCGCCGGATTACGCGGTACATGGCGGCAGCTTCGATTATGGAGTCGATGTCGATTGTCGCACGAACAACCCAAATGGCAGCGTTCTCTCCGCCACGCCGGACGAACTCCACCGCTACACGCAAAATCACGCCGACCCCGAGGCGCGATACCATTATCGCTATCAGGCGGCATTCATCGCCCTCGAAGCCGCCAAATTGATGCCCAATAATTCCGATGCCACCGCCCGCGTCTTATGCACTGCCGGCTCGTGGTTGAAAAGGCGCGATCCCGAAACAGCAGATTTGTTTTACAAAGCGCTTGTGCGCCGCTGCCGCAATACCGCCATCGGCGCCGAAGCGGATCGCAAACGCTGGTTTCCTGAGCTGGATGAACAGGGAAATTTGCTCCCGCCCGTCCTGAAAAAGCAACCGGAGGCAGCTTCTCCGCCTGAGGTAGCGGAGCCAATGCAGGAAAACCTTGACGAACCAATGACCAATCCAGTCATTGAAATTTCTCAATAAAACAGGCCTGCGTTGCTGTTATTATTTTGTTGGCGAAAAATCAGTCGGTGCCATAAGGGTGGATTCCACTCCATCCTTTGGCAGCGTCAACGGGCCATTGGCCTCGGAAGCGGCTTTGACCTTGATCCATTCCGGGTCGGCGCGAAACGTTTTGAAGGAAGCCTCACACGCCTCACGGCTCTTGTGCGCCAGAATATAAATAAGCATTTCTCCCGCTCCGTCCTTCTTTTCCGTGGGCAGCCAATAACCAAGCTGTGTCATCCCATGCTGAGTGAACAGCGTTGTGGTGTGATCGCGGAAACGCGCCAGCAAATCATCGAGCTTGCCCGGCATCGCATGATAGGTGCGCAGTTCAAATACCCGCGGCTCCTTTTCCTGCGTCGGCTGCACCACCGGTGAAAAATCCGTTGCCGCCAGGAATACAGACACCCCCTTGGTCAACAGCTTGCCTTTCTCCTCCGAGGCCTTCTGCACGGCCTGCCATTCCGGGTCGGTCGAGAATTCCTTCCACGATTTTTCCCGCGCCTCCCGGCTGGGATAAGCCAGCAGGTAAACCAGTTTGTTCTCTGCATTGGTCAGCGGCACCCAGTAGCCAACGTTGGTCATTCCATGCTTCTCGAACAGCTTGACGGTATGGTCGCGAAAACGGGCGAGCAAATCGTCCAGCTTTCCCGGTGCCGCATAATAGGTGCGCATCTCAAAACAGCGCGTTTCCTTTTCCGCGGCGAATCCGGTGGTAATCATCAGGCTGGCGATCATGAGCACAAGCAGGATATTCATAAATGTTGTAATTGATATATCGCAACCCATGCCACTCGTAAACACCCGTCGTGTCAAAGAAAAAAACAATGGTCCTCAATTCGCCGTGAGCGGCATCCCCTCCCAATTGGTCATTACATCGTACCGAAAAGTCATCTCCCCGGCCACATAAAGCTTATACCACTTCACATGGTTATCGGGGAAAAGAATGTTCTGCCCCTTGGAATGGGCCTGCCATTTCTCCGTGTCAGAGGGATCCGCGGAACCGCCGACACAACTTTGCGTGTAATCATCCTTATCCGCATCATCAAGTTGAAAATTGTCGCCGATGGTGTCCCCGGACAATACCAACGCGGAGGGAAATGAAATTTGGCGGCTGTTGACCGAGGCGAATGTATTGGAAATGACAAAGGCGGCCCGTTCGCCGTTGAAATAGCTGAATTGGGCCTTACGGTCTGTCGGACAATGATACGGCTCCTTGCTTTTTACATACGGGAAAAGCTGTTGCATCCAACTTTGGCTATGCGTTGACGGATCGATCCCGTCCCAGGCAATCGCCGCGCCGGAAATGGGATAAAGCCCGTTGAAGTCATCCGCATACATCGTCATGCCCAAACCGACTTGCCGCAGATTGGATTTGCACTGGGTAGCCCACGCCCTTTGCTTCGCGGAGGAGAGCGCCGGCAAGAGCAATGCCGCCAAAATTGCAATGATCGCGATCACCACCAAAAGCTCAATCAGCGTAAAGGCCGACCGGTTACTCGCGCCGCCTGATGCGCCAACCCGCTCGCGACTTTGAAATATATGGTTCTTTCCCATGGCATCCCCACTCCGCTTGCTTCCCAATTAGAACACAATCCGGCCTAAAAAGTTACAAGATTTTCAGCTACTCGCTTAAACCTGTCCGCCAAATGCAAAAAAAGGACAGATTATTTTGATCTTCTTTGGATTTTGCCCCCGAGTGTGTTCGAATCAGTCCGTGCTCATGCGCTGTCGTTACCACAGCCGTCATCCTCACCCAACTGATTGCCAGCCTGAAGCTTCAGCCGGACTGGAGAACTTCCATTAAAGACTACAAATCGACGTCATCCCCACCCTATAATTAACTTGCCTTCCCTCACTTTCCTGTAACTATATTCCTTGTCCATCAACGAGTTCCCGATTTTGTATGATTCGGGATAAATAAGAAATCAGAAGGGTAATGTTTATGCGCGACGGCATTGCTGTATCCGAATCTACCGTATCAAAACACCTGCCGATTCGCCACGCCCACGCCTTACTCACGGCCCCTTAAAAAACAAAATC
Organism: Pedosphaera sp.; assembly: GCA_028293325.1. GTDB lineage: Bacteria > Verrucomicrobiota > Verrucomicrobiia > Limisphaerales > Pedosphaeraceae > JAQGOT01. Next base: position 12,314 of record JAQGPA010000084.1, read on the forward strand.
ATGAAGAACGGAATTACCTTTGGGTTGAAAGCAGGCGTGCTCCTTTTCTCATTTATGTCCGCCGTGACCGCCATGGCGCTGCCAAATCTGACTCCGTACAAACCGACAGGTTGGTCAGATAAGATTGTGGTGGGAAAAACAACCGGCACAATTAATAACCCTAACCCCACTTTCACAACGGCCGACTCCGTTTATATCAATTGGGCTGTAATCAACAATGGAACAACGGCGACAGGCGTCGGCTTTGACACGGATGTTTATGTGGACGGGAATTACTTTGATACCTGGACTCAGAGTGCTTCAATGAACGCAAACGTATATACGTATGCAACTGATGACCTGATCAATTTCCCCCTAAGCGTCGGCACTCACTCGATCACAATCATAGCCGATGCAGGCAGTGGTGTTCCCGAAAGCAACGAGGCTGATAACTCCTACACCATCAATTTCACAGTCACTGCCGTCAACCTCCCCGACCTGAGTCCCTATCAGCCTGCTGGCTGGTCGGATAAAATTGTCGTTTCCACCGCTTCAGGATCGATCACTGACAGTCCCACCCTGACAACTGCCGATACGTTGTATATCGATTGGGCCGTAATTAATAGTGGCAACGTGGCGGCCAGTAACACTTTTTACACCTTCCTTTATGTGGACGGTGTGTCCAATCACTCCTGGTCCGTCGCTTCTTTGGCCGTAAACTCATACGCACCGTTAAATAATTACTCCATCGGCTCGCTCTCTGCCGGCTCTCACACGATTACGATTACGACTGACGCGACGGGCGTCATTCCCGAGAGCGATGAGTCAAATAATTCCTACATCAAAAATATCACGGTGAACGCCTTGCCGCTGCCCGCGCCCACACCGCTTAGTCCGCCTAATGGCAGCACCGGGCAATCCACGACCCCGGCATTCAGTTGGTCCGCTGTCGGGGGCGCGGCATCTTATCGGATCATAGTAGCCACCAACCCGGCGGACTTGCCGACCGACCCCACTGCCACCTCCGGCGGGGCAAGCGTCGTCATCAACACGACCACCGCTACCACCAGTTACACGCCCGGCACTCCGCTGAACGCTGGCACCACCTACTATTGGGAAGTGAATGCCCACAACGGCGCCCAGACAGGCGTGTGGTCCAGCAATCCCAGCTTCACCACCAGTTTGCCACCCAGTGGTCTCACCATCATCCCAACTTTCGACAGTTCCATTGCCAACGATCCCAACGCCGCCACCATTGAGGCCACCATCAATTCGGCCATTGCCGTGTACCAAAGCAGTTTTTCCGATCCACTCACCGTCGCCATTACTTTTAAGAAGGTCAATACCGGCTTGGGGTCGAGTAGTTACTCATATTTTCCTTTCCCATATTCGAGTTATCGCTCAGCGCTAATCTCTCATGCCACCTCGGCGGATGATACCCAGGCGCTCACTGAGGTACCGTCCGGCTCGCTTAATCCCGTGAACGGCAACGCGAGCGTCAATATCAATCTTGCTCTCTGTCGGGCGTTGGGCTTGAACTCAACACAGGGACAACCGGACGGCACGATCAGCTTGAATATCGCCATCATGAATCTCACTTCGGTCAATCCGGATCCGAGTAAGTATTCCCTGTTCGCGGTAGCCTCCCATGAGATTGACGAAGTCCTCGGTCTAGGCTCGGCCCTTAACCATTTGAATAATGGCGACCCGGCACCCACTGGTGCCATCAGCCCCGAGGATCTCTTCCGGTTTGATCAAAATGGCGCTCGCAGTTTCACCAGCGATATCAACGCTGCCGCTTACTTTTCTCTCGATGGCACCACGGACTTGGCGCGCTTCAATCAACATGCAGGCGGTGATTTTTCTGATTGGTATAGCTTCAACGGCGTGCAGGCGACCTCCCAGGTTCAGGATGCCTATTCGGCCCCTAACTCGTTTCCCGTTCTGGGAGTGGAACTCCGCGTCTTGGATGCGCTTGGCTACACCCGCCAGGTTCCCAGCTATGTGATCAATGCCAGCGCCTTTCCCGTGGCGGGCGGCACCATCAGTCCGACCGGCAGCTTTAACAAGAGCGCTGGGAGCAGTCAGTTGTTCACGGCCAGTCCAAATGCCAGCTACTCCGTGAACCAGTGGCTGGTCGATGGGAACTTGGCGCAAGCCGGAGGCACCAGCTACACCCTTTCCAATATCCAGACCAACCATAACGTCCAGGTGACATTCTCGCAGTCAAAAACCAATCAAACCATCACGTTCGGAGCGTTGACCAATAAAACCCTCGGCGAACCCACCTTTACCGTGAGCGCAACCGCCAGTTCCGGACTTACTGTCAGTTTCAGCATCCTGTCCGGTCCCGCAACCTTGTCTGGCAATAATGTCACCATTACCAACACCGGCACCATTACTGTTCGGGCTTCGCAAGCCGGCAATGCCAATTACAATCCAGCGCCAAACGTGGATCAAGCTTTCACGGTTTATCCGCCGCCCATAATCAATTTCACGCCGTCAGGTCAGAATCTGCTCATCACCTGGCCGACCAATGTCGCCGGCTATACGCTCGATACCATAACGAATATCATGCCACCGGTCTCTTGGACTCCGGCATTGCCAACGCCGGTTATCGTCAATGGCCAGTACACCTATACCAACACTCCGGCGGCCGGCAACCGGTTTTACCGCTTAAGGAAATAAACCCTTTAAAGAGACGGTGCCTTTTTATTTTGTTAACGCGTGTGGTGTTTGCTCAGCCGGCTGGTCGCTGTCAAGCTGGTGATTCCCAACTCCTTGACCTCGGTCCAGCGGTTGTCCGGGTTATACTCCTTCATCGCGGTGGCTATACTTCGGGTCCGTTCACCCAGGCTCCGCTGATAAACAACTCCGTCTTGGTTCACTATGAACGTCATGATTCCTGACTCGCCCCAGCGGACGGGATAGGCGACCAGGGCAAAGCCGCCGGTCATTTCGCCATGCGAGACGTAATTCTTTTTGCCACCCGGTGCGGCAGGTCCCTGCCGCGTCAGAATTTTGAAACAATATCCGTGAAATGGACGCGGACCTTCACCGCCGGTCCAGTTATATCCTTCCAAAGCGGCTTCCGCCACGAAGGCCGAGAATGGACTCTGTTGGCCGCCTGTCTCCGCCGGCCAATACAAACCATCCATCTTTCCAGGACTACTCCTGAATTTCTCAGCGTATTTTGGCGTTCCGGTGGTGCTGGCAATCCGATCGGCGTATGCGCGCTGCGCCTTCACATAAGCGCGGCAAACTCCAATCGCATAATATTCGTCCCGGCCGACGTGCCGGTTGATGATCTCCTCCTCGCCTGCAATCGTGTCAAAGATCCACGCTCCGTTGGTTTTTATTAGCGGAATCGGAAAGGGCCACGGGTCCCGTCCAATTTCCAGCGTCACCCGGTCACTCCCCTGCGACAGGACATCACACCGCTCCGTCAGATTATTGGCGAAAGTTTCAAAATGCTTCTCATCCAGCACCTGGTCGCCGGTCATTAGATTAGTGACTTCAGGGCCGAAGATCTCATGAATTGCCTGCCGATCATGTGCTTTGGCCGCGTTGACCAGCTCATTTGTAGCCTCCGCCGGTGAGGTAAAGGTGCGTTGCGACACAGTCGATTGGTATTCGCCCCGAACCTGCCCAAGCCAGGTCAGATACAAAAGCCCTAAGGCCAATGCCGGTATGGAAGAAAACTTAAAAATTCTCATGTTCATAAGATTTCAGTGGTCTGATCGTCATCTTCCATGGCCGCCGCCGCCGCCGTGACCACCACCTCCTCCGTGGCCAAATCCTCCTCCGTGAAATCCCCCATGACCCACCCCGCCTACAGCACCTCGGCTCGCAAACCCTCGCCGGCCAAAATCATGATCGAACCGGCCGTGCTCGTGATGCCCGAATACAAAAACATCCGGCCCATAGATACCCCCGTAGTAGCTTGGGCCATAATAATCGTAATAACCAGGCCCGGCATAGCCGTAATAGCCCTCACTTGCGCACCCCCCTGTCAGAATCACGAGGAGCATCAAGCCTATCCCCAGCTTCGCGATGTACCCTGATCTCTTGCTTCGGTGCATTCCAACCTTTCCTCCTCGTTCCGATTTCACTTTCAAAGCCTCGCACGCATCCATTCCATCGGCAACAAAGGGGAGAACCCCATTTCTCCTCCTCCGGGCACCTCCATTTTTGCATTCCTCCATCTCTTGGGAGCGTCAAAGGCGTTTTCCATACCCAACACCAAGCCTTGCAGCTCTGCCGGACGAAAAACCGGGGACAACACCCCATGGTTTTCTCAAGCCGTGCCTGTGACTGTTGCTACACAGCAACCAGATGGCTTGCACACGAGACCGGGGAGGAGGATTACATGCGCTACAGCATTTCAAAAAAGGGTTTGTTATGATTACAACTTTCGAGAGTAAAACCGCTACGGCGGCGCCACCAAAGATTTCGATTGCTCTTAAAGTCAACGGCGCAAGAAAGCAACTGGAGGTTGCGCCCTGGACAACGCTGCTGGACGCGCTGCGCGAGCACCTCGATCTAACGGGAACCAAAAAAGGCTGCGACCACGGACAATGTGGAGCTTGTACGGTTCTGGTGGATGGCAAGCGTATCAATTCCTGTCTAACCTTGGCGGTCATGAGGGATGGCGCTGAGATTATGACAATTGAAGGTTTGGCGAAAGCTGGGGCGCTGCTTCCTTTGCAACAAGCGTTTATCGAACACGATGCCTTCCAATGCGGATACTGCACGTCCGGCCAGATTTGTTCCGCTGTCGGTCTGCTCAACGAGGGTAAGGCGAAAACGGCGGATGACATACGTGAGTTGATGAGCGGCAACCTCTGTCGCTGCGGTGCCTATGTGAACATTGTGGCTGCCATCGAGCAGGCGATGCAGGCAAAGGAAAGGAGTGTGGGCCGGTGAATGCATTTTCTTACACGCGGGCGGGCAATTTGGGCTCAGCTTTGGACGAACTGGCCCATGATGAGGCGGCGATGATCATTGCGGGCGGCACCAACCTGATTGACCTGATGAAGGAAGAAGTCATGCGGCCGGGACGGCTGGTGGATATCAACCGACTGCCGATGAAGAAGGTTGAGGTGCTTGCGGGTGGTGGGTTGCGGATCGGCGCGCTCGTCACGAACTCAGACGTGGCATATCACCCGGAAGTGGGGACGCGATATCCGTTGTTGTCACAGGCGATTCTGGCCGGGGCGTCGGCCCAGTTGCGGAACATGGCGACGACGGGCGGAAACCTGCTGCAACGGACACGGTGTTATTATTTTTATGATGTCGCAACACCCTGCAACAAGCGTGAGCCGGGCAGCGGTTGCGCGGCCATCAACGGGTTCAACCGCATCCACGCCATCCTGGGCGCGAGCGAGCATTGCATAGCCACAAACCCGTCCGACATGAGTGTGGCGCTGGCGGCGCTGGAAGCCGTGGTGCGGGTAAATGGGCCTGACGGCGAACGGACGATTCCCATTGGCGAGTTCCATCGGCTGCCGGGCGACACGCCGCAAGTGGATACGAACCTGCGGAAGGGAGAGATCATCACGGCGGTGGATCTGCCGGCGAAGGGATTTGCGAAACACCACGCCTACGTAAAGGTGCGCGACCGCGAGTCGTACGCGTTTGCGCTGGTGTCCGTTGCGGTGGGGCTGGAACTGGAGGGCGGGCGAATCAGCGAGGCGCGGATCGCGCTGGGCGGCGTGGCGCACAAGCCGTGGCGGAATTTGGAAGCCGAGGCGCTGCTGCGCGGGCGCGCGGCGGAGCGGGAAAATTTTGCCATGGCTGCGGAAGCGCTGCTGCGCGGGGCCGTGGGCTACCAGCACAACACATTCAAAATTGAACTGGCGAAGCGGGCGGTGATTCGCACACTGGCACAAGCTGCCGGAAAGGAGAGCTAATGCCAACTGTAGCTACCGACTATATTGGCCAGCCCATCAGCCGGGTGGATGGCTTGGCGAAAGTGACAGGCGTCGCGAAGTACGCGGGTGAATTCAACGTGCCCGGTCTCGCTTACGGATATGCAATTTCGAGCACAATTGCCATGGGAAGGATTCACAAGATTGACTCGAGCGAGGCGTTGAAGCTCGAAGGAGTTTTCCACGTGTTCACGCACGAGAACTCGCCGACACTGGCTTTGTCGGACGACGCTTACCGTGACGATGTGGCGCCCACCGGCTCGCCGTTTCGTCCTCTGCACGACGACCGAGTTGTTTACAGCGGGCAGCCGATTGGGCTGGTGGTCGCGGCCTCATTGGAGTTGGCGCGCTATGCGGCTACGCTGGTCCGGGTGGAATATCAGGTGGAGCCGCATGCCACCGATCCGCTTAAGAACCTTGGAGAGGCTTACGTGCCGGAAGAGGGAAAAACGGAATACAAGAAGCCGAAGCCCCGGGGGCGCGCACAAGAGGCGTTCGCGGCGGCAGCGTCAACAGTAGCGGCGGAGTACATCGTGCCGATGGAACATCATAATCCGATGGAACCGTACGCATCAACAGTGGTATGGAACGGGGACGAGGTAATCACGGTTTATGACAAGACCCAAGGCGTGGACAACGTGCAGCGGTATCTCTACAAGATATTTGGCTGCCCGCCCGAGCAGGTGCGGGTGATCTCGCCGTTCGTGGGTGGAGGGTTTGGCTCGGGATTGCGGCCGCAATATGAGGTGTTCCTGGCATTCATGGCGGCGCGAGAATTGAAACGGCCGGTGAGAGTGACGTTGACGCGGCAGCAGATGTTCTCCCTGGGGTATCGGCCGGCGACGTGGCAACGGGTATCGCTCGGCGCGACCAAGGAGGGACGGCTGGAGGCGATCATTCACGAGGCGATTGGGGAGACATCGCGCTATGAGAGTTACGCGGAGAACGTGCTCCCGTGGTCGGGGCTGCTTTACCAATGCGCGAACGTGCAATTCGATTACAAGCTTGTGCCGCTGGATTTATGCACGCCGATTGACATGCGGGCGCCGGGAGCGGCGACGGGGTTCTATGCGCTGGAGTGCGCAATGGACGAACTGGCGGTGAAGTTGGGAATGGATCCGCTGGAATTGCGGTTGAGAAATTACGCCGAGCAGGATCAGAACGAGGGAAAACCTTTTTCGAGCAAGGAGCTGCGCGCCTGTTATCAACAGGGAGCGGAACGGTTTGGCTGGGCGCGGCGCAACCCGACGCCGCGGTCGATGCGCGAGGGAAAGAAATTGATTGGTTGGGGGATGGCGAGCGCCGCGTGGGTGGCGTTTCAAACCAAAGCAGCCGCGAAGGCGGCATTGACCCAGGAAGGAAAGCTCACAGTGTCCAGCGCGACGGCGGATATTGGCACGGGAACATATACGATCATGACGCAAATTGCGGCGTCAACGCTGGGGCTTCCGATCGAGGATGTGACATTCAACCTAGGTGACACGGCTTTGCCGGAGGCGGAGGTTGAGGGAGGATCTTTTACGGCGGCGTCGGTTGGTTCGGCGGTGAAGAACGTCTGTGAGGTGGTGCGCGAAAAAGTGTTTCGACTGGCGCAGGCGGTCCCGAATTCTCCGCTGGCGGGAGCGAGTCTGGCAGACGTGACGTTCGCGGAGGGCAAGGTGAGATTGAAGCGTGATGCAACCAAGGCGGTGGCCATCACGGCAGCGATGCGGCAGGGAGGCGTGAATGCGATTGAAGAGGAGAGATCAATTGAGCCGGATGAGGCGAAGAGGAAGGGATATTCATTTTACACGCACGCGGCGACGTTTGCCGAGGTGAAGGTCGATGAAGATTTTGGAACGGTGCGGGTCTCGCGGGTGGTGAGTGCGGTGGCGGGCGGGCGTATCCTCAACCCGAAGACGGCCCGGAGCCAGGTGTTGGGCGCGGTGGTGATGGGGATTGGGATGGCGTTGGAGGAGGAGAGCGTGGTCGACCACAATCTGGGACGGATCGTGAATCACAATTTTGCCGAGTATCACGTGCCGGTGGAAGCGGACGTGCGGGACATTCAGGTGATTTTTGTGGAGGAGCGGGATGAGATCATAAATCCGCTGGGGGCGAAAGGCTTGGGGGAGATTGGGATTGTCGGCGTGGCAGCCGCGATTGCCAATGCGGTGTATCACGCGACAGGAAAACGGGTGCGGGAATTGCCAATCACGTTGGACAAGGTGATGTGAGAAAGGCGTGACAGGCACCCACGACCAGTCCCGCATTGCAGCAACTCAAACCGCCCTGGCCGCAACCCCCGCATCCAAACATTGCCGCACCAACTGAGCCAGTTGCGGTGCTGCGTATGGTTTCGGCAGGAAAGGCACATCCGGCAACTCGGCGTCCTTCATCATCACTTCGGTGCTGTAACCGCTCGTGTAAATAACTTTGAGATTCGGCGCGCGTGATTTTAATTGCAGCGCCAGTTCCCGTCCGGTCATTCCCTCCGGCATCACCATGTCCGTGAGTAGTAAATCGATCTTCCCGTCTCCTTCATCCCACACCTTCAAGGCTTCCACGCCCGTGCCCGCTTCCACCACCCGATAGGCCAGATTCTCCAGGATCTGCTTCACCCATTCCCGCAACATCGGCTCATCTTCCACCAGGAGAATCGTTTCGTTGCCTCCCTTTACCACCGTTGGTTTGTGCAGGAACGCGGTATCCCGCTTGGCGACTCCGGTTGCCGCCGGCAAAAATATGTTGAACGTGGTGCCAACGCCGACTTCGCTTTTAGTCTCAATCCAGCCTTGATGCTGGGCAATGATCCCATAAACCGTCGCCAATCCCAGCCCCGTCCCCTTCCCCACTTCCTTGGTGGAAAAGAACGGCTCGAAAATCCGGCTCAACGTTCCGGCATCCATGCCGCAACCGGTATCCTTCATGCTTAGGCAAACCGCCTTCCCCGCCCTCGCTTCCGGATGCTGTCGCGCACCCGCGGCATCAATTTCCACCGTGGACGTTTCTATTAACAACCGCCCGCCCTTCGGCATCGCGTCCCGTGCGTTGACTGCCAGGTTCATCACCACCTGTTCCATCATGCCGGTATCCGCCTCAATGGCCGGCAACTCGGCGTCATACTTGGTTTCCACCGCCACATCCTCCCCCAGCAGACGCCCAAGCATGCTGGACAGATTGCGCAACACCGCGTTCAAATCGAGCGCTTTCGTTTGGATGATCTGCTTGCGGCTAAACATCAATAACTGTCGGGTCAACTCCGAAGCGCGCCGCGCCGCGCCGGAAATCTGTTTGAGCGGGTTCGTCAATCCGACATCGCCATCACACCGCGCCAGCAGGAGATCAGAGTAACCCTGAATCACCGTGAGAATATTGTTAAAGTCGTGCGCCACACCTGCCGCCAGTTGCCCCACCGATTTCAGTTTTTGCGCGTGCCGAAATTGGGCTTCCAGATTCAGCATTTCCGTGATGTCGGTGCCATAGCAATGAACGACACGGCTCGCCACTATCGGAAAAAAGGACCACGAAATGGTCCTCCCATTCAGGGAGATTTCCTCGCGCAACTTGTTGCGGGTGGACGCCAGGCATTCCCTGACCAGGTCCGCGGCATTGCGTGGCAGAATCGCCAGCGGATGCGTCTGTCCCAACGTCCGGGCCATCTCTCGGGCGGCGTCGTTAAAATAGGTAAGCTGGCCCTCCCCATCAAATTCCAGTACGGGATTGGGATTGACCTGCGGAAAGGCGGCGAGCTTTTGAATTTGTGTTTCTGCCTGCTTGCGTTCCGTGATATCAGTGAGACTGCCGGATGTGCCCAGCACGCTCCCATCACTGTTCAAGGTAAGCTGCGCGTAAATTTCCACCCAGCGGACCTTCCCGTCCTTGCCCAGCAAACGGGTTTCGTACCGGCAATAATCCAGCTTGCGCTCGATGAGTTGCAGAAAAATAAAACTGTTCCTCTGCCGGTCATCGTGATGAATAAATTCAAGAAATAACGTGCCGATCACTTCCTTGACCTCAAATCCGGTGATCTCCGTCCAGGCCGGATTCAGGGAGGTCCAGTGTCCAAACTCGTTCACTTGGAAGACCACTTCCTTGAGACTTTCCACCACCGTTTGATAGCGGATTTCGCTGGCATCGAGCGCCTCCTCGGAACGTTTGCGTTCAATGGTCAGCGCAATCCCGTTGGCCACGGAGCCCATTTCCTGAATCGCCGCCTCGGACAGGGCATTCAGTGAAAAAATTGACATCAACCCAATCAGCCGGTTTTCCAGCATTAATGGATAACCGGCATAAGCCACAATGCCTTCATGCTTGACCCATTCCTGGCCGGGAACCCGTGGATCATCCACGACTTTATTGACCAAAATTGGCTGGCCGTCACCGATCAAGTGCCGGTCCGGATTAAGCGTGGCCAGCGGATTCCCCTGGCTTTGCACATCATTGATCGCGCCCGCTGAAGCCTTCAGATGCAATTTTTTTTCGGTCGGATCCAGAATCCAAATCCGCGCCAGATGCACGTTCAAATAGCGGACCATGGAGTCGGCGCAACGGTAAAGAATCACGCTCAAGGCATCGCGTTGCGTCAGTGCCAGTCCAATATCGGCGCCAAATGCGGCCAGACTCGCCTGCTCGAACGCCGCTACTGCCGCCGCCCGCTTGCGCTCCAGCGCGTAGCGAACCGAACGTTCCAGCGCATCCGCTTGCAGGCTGGATTTCACCAGATAATCCGCCGCGCCCGCTTTCATTGCTTCCACATCAACCTGCTGCTGCCCCAATCCGGTCAGCAAAATGACGGGTGCCTGGCAGCCGCGCTCGAGCGCCTCCCGTAATAAATCAATCCCATTCTTCGCACCCAGGCGATAATCCACCAGGCAGATGTCGTGCTGGTTCCGCATCATGGCCTCCAACCCGAGTTGATAAGACTTGAACCACTCCAGTTGGAACCGGCGTCCCTGTATCTGTGAAAAAAGGCCGCGCGTCAGGACATAATCATCCTCGTCATCTTCAACCAACAACACCCGGATTAATTCCAATTCGCTCATAACAGGCTCAGCCCTTGGCCGGCAGCACGACCACCTCAAACCAGTACTGGCCGATGGTCTTCATCACCTTTACCAGCGCATCAAATGCCGTCGGCTTGGAGATGAAGGAATTGCCGCCCAGTTCATATACTCGCGCAATGTCCGAATCGGCCCCGGAGGTGGTAAATACCACGACGGGAATCCTTTTCAGTTCGGCGTCCGCCTTTATTTCCCTGAGGGCTTCCCGGCCATCCTTCTTCGGCATGTTCAAGTCCAGCAGAATCAAATTGGGTCGTGGCGAACTCCCCGGCTCGCGAAATCGGTTGCGATGATGAAGATAATCCATCAACTCCGCTCCATTTTCCACGAATCGCAAGTCCGCGGTCAACCCCGCCTCCTCCAGCGCTTCGCGCGCCAGCAGACGATCATCCGAATCATCCTCTGCCATGAGTATCACCGGCGTTTTGGGCGCGGCGATCATTTTGGCGTCTCCACCTTGCGCTGTTGCATTGGCAAAATGACGATAAAGATCGACCCTTCCCCGAGTTTGCTTTGGGCGGTGATTAAACCCCCGTGGCGATCCGTGATGCGGCGGCATACGGCCAATCCGACTCCCGTGCCTTCATATTCACTTCGTCCGTGCAACCGTTGGAACACAGCAAATATTTTCTCGAGATATTCCTCTTCAAAACCAATGCCGTTGTCCTGCACTGTCAGCACGCAGAATTTGTCATCTGGACTCGCTGTTGGCGGAGGCTTGGGAAAGACCGTGCCTTCCTGGATTTGATCACGCGTAATCATCTGGGCTTCTACCTTGACCGTTGGCACCGCGCCCGGCGCTTGAAATTTGAGGGCATTGCCAATGAGATTCTGCAGTAACTGACGCATTTGGGTCGGATCCGCGTCAATCGTGGGCAACTGCCCCACTGTGATTTGAGCGTTATTCTTTTCAAGGCGAACCTCCAGATCCACCAGCACTTCCTGGGTCACTGCGCCCAAATCCACCGGCACGAAGGGCTGCGACGCGCTGATCACCCGCGAGAAGGTCAATAAATCATTGATTAATGTCTGCATCCGCGCGGCTGCGCTCTGCATGCGGTCCAGATAATCGCGCCCTTCCTCCAGTTGCACCGCCTCGCATTTGATTTTTAATCGATCGCCAAAAGCCTGTATTTTTCGCAGCGGCTCCTGCATGTCGTGCGATGCCACAAAGGCAAACTGCTCCAACTCCGCATTGGAACGCGCCAGTTCCGCGGCCTTGTGCGCCAGCTTGTCTTCCGCCATCTTGCGCTCGGTAATGTCTTTGAACATCACCACTGCGCCCACCACCTTCTCGTTCTCACTAATTGCCGTCTGCACATATTCGACGGGGAAACTTATGCCCTCTTTGCGGTAAAATATCTGCTCGGGCAACAATTTCCCTTTCTCGTCCCTGAGCAACCACGGCCCTTTGCTCACGTCGCGCGCTTTGACCGGATAAAAAATTTCTTCCTCCGACTTGCCAATCATCTCCTCAATTTTCCAACCTGTAATGCGGGCGGCGGCCGGATTAACAAAGGTTGCCTTGCCTTGAAGATCAAAACCGCAGATGCCTTCACCGGCGGAGTTCAGGATCAACTCGTTGCGGCGTTGCAATTTTTGCAGTTCCTGTGTGCGGACCTGCACATGCATTTCCAACACGTCCTTGGACCGCTCCAGTTGTTGCCTTTCCTGCGCCAAAGATTTTTCCGACTGTTTCCGCTGGTTGACTTCATTCTGGAGCGCGGCATGGGATTGGGAAAGGCTGCCCATCCGCTTTTCCAGTTCCGACTTTCCTTTGCCCGCCTCTTCTTCGGCAAGGCGAAGTTCAGTTACTTGGACTTGCAGCCGCAATATCCGCTGCCCCGATTCCTCATTCAACTTCGCGACTTGCGCCATCGAACCACGCTGCCATAACCGGCCACCCAGCACGATCACCAGCAAAATGGCGACTCCCCCCGCTGCTGATGCCGTGGCCGTCTCCAGCGCCAGTAAATCGGTCTGCTTTATCAGACGTGAAAGCTTTTCATGCGTACCCTTCGGGACGCTGTCCACAACCTGGGCAGCCTGCGCTCGCAAACTTTGAATGCCAGACAGGTAAATCCAAATGCTGCCGCCTACCCCCAAGGCCGTCACCAATACCGCCAGCGCAACGATCCACCTCACCGCAGCCAAGCCGCGCTGAGGTGAGACTTTTGGAGCTTCATCCGCCCAAACTGCGGCTGTATCCAGTTGCATTGCCTGTTGCGATTCCGTTTTCATTGCATCTAAAAATGGGGGCTCTGCCCTAGACGCGCGCCCCACCCATAACGACCTCGCAAAACCAACAATGCGAAGCCATCTACCCGAAAGCAGTTTACAGGCCAAAACACCTGAAAACTTCAATCGTAAACATGATAATGTTTGCCCGAAATACCCTGAAGCTATACGTTTACAAACTACCCGCTTTGTCCTTAAACTGGACACCGTTGGTAATGAGATGCTGCTTACTTTTCCAATACTGGAAACGAATCCAACCTGTCTCCCAAGTCAGGCTTGGGTTTGCCCCTGCCTGCCCGCTCAGCCATTTAATTTCCAGCCAGGTGAGGAAATCTAACGATGACCCCGGTTGACACTTTAGGCATTATTGCTGGAAACCGGTCGCTGCCGTTGATTTTCGCCCGTCAGGCCCGCAACTTGGGCGTTCAACGCCTGGTGGCGGTTGCCTTTGAAGGTGAAACGGATCCGCAACTCGCTGCTCTCGTTGATGACATTGTCTGGCTCAAGGTGGGCCAACTTTCAAAATTAATTTCCGCTTTTACCGACCGGGGCGTGACCCGGTGCGTGATGGCCGGCCAGATTTCACCGGGTAATCTTTTCGATTTGCGCCCGGACCTGCGGGCCATGGCCCTGCTGTTCAAATTGAAAGAACGCAACGCCCATACCATCTTCGGCGCCATTGCCAACGAATTAAAAAAAGATGGCGTGGAATTGATCGAGGCCACGCCCTGGCTGAAACCCCTTATGCCTGCGGCGGGTTTCAATCTGGGCCCGAAATTGTCCACCGCCCAATCGTCCGACGTTGCCTTCGGGCACCGCATCGCCCGGGAAGTGTCGCGGCTGGAAATCGGGCAGTTGGTGGTGGTAAAAAACGGCACCATCCTGGCAGTCGAGGGCTTTGAGGGAACGGATAAATGCCTGGCGCGCGGCGGGGAACTGGCCGGCAAAGCCGGTGGCGCCGTGGCGGTCAAGGTCGCCAAGGAAAATCATGACCTGCGTTTCGACATCCCGTGCATAGGTCCCAAAACATTGGAAACCTGTGCGGCCGCAAAAATTTCCGCTCTGGCACTGGAACCAGGCCGGACTTTGTTGCTGGAACCGGAAATTTGCGAACAACTCGCCCAAAAACACAAGCTCACCTTAACGACCGTTGGCTGACGCAATACTTGCATTTTTGTCAAAATTCCGCACTAATGCGCATTCAAATTAAATTATGTTAACCGCACATGAACTTTTCGGTTTTATGTCGCCCGCGCTCGCCGGCGAAATTATCGCTTTTGCCTACGAAGGCGACAAACCGCTTTATCGCATGACTCTCAATGCCGTCGCCGAGACCCGCAAGGTGCGGCCGGTTTTCCTCGAACGCCAACCGCGCTCGGAACGCCATACCACCATGCTCGCGGCGCTGACGCGCCCAGCCTTGGAGCTGGTAGCCGGTAATTTGATCCGCACCTGGCTGGTAAAAAAGCAAAAAACCATGCTGATGGATTTCCTTACCGCGCTGGAAATTCCCCACAATGAAGGCGTGGTGGACGATTTGCCGGCGACTGTGGATGACGCCAAACTCAAGGCGGCCATCGAGGTTTTACTGGCGAAATATCCGCCCGAAGCCGTGGCGGTCTATTTGCAGGCCTTCAATGACATGAACGAAGCCAATTGGCCCAACCTCAAAAGCCTGCTTGAATCCGAGCCGCGCCTGCAACTCGGCAATCACAGCTAAAAATTTCTGGCGCAGTTTGCCAACTCGAGTATCGTAACTCTTGGAAGGAAATATAACATGGAACCAAAAGCGGATATCGCACTTATCGGCCTCGCAGTAATGGGGCAAAATTTGATTCTCAACATGAACGATCACGGCTTCATCGTGGTCGCCTATAATCGCACCGTCTCCAAGGTGGATGAATTCCTCGCCAAGGAAGCCAAAGGCACCAATGTCATCGGCGCTCATTCCATTCCCGAAATGGTCGCACTGCTCAAGCGCCCGCGCCGCGTTATGATGCTGGTGAAAGCCGGCAGCCCGGTGGACGAATTCATCGAGCAACTTATCCCGCACCTGGAACCCGGTGACATCATCATCGACGGCGGCAACTCCCTTTATCAGGACACCATTCGGCGCACGAAATATGTCGAGTCCAAAGGCTTGCTCTATATCGGCACCGGGGTCTCCGGCGGTGAGGAAGGCGCGCGTCATGGTCCATCCATCATGCCCGGCGGCTCGCCCGCTGCCTGGCCTCACGTCAAGGACATCTTCCAGAAAATCGCCGCCAAAGTCGATGACGGCACTCCCTGCTGTGATTGGGTCGGCGAAAATGGCGCGGGTCATTACGTCAAGATGGTCCACAACGGCATCGAATACGGCGACATGGAGCTGATCTGCGAAGCCTATCAATTGATGAAGGATGGCCTCGGCATGACCGCCGACGAAATGCAGCCAGTCTTCGCGGAATGGAACAAAGGCGAGCTTGACTCCTACCTCATCGAAATCACCTCTCACATTCTTGCATTCAAGGACACCGACGGCCAGCCGCTCGTGGACAAAATCCTCGATACCGCCGGCCAAAAGGGCACCGGAAAATGGACGGTCATCTCTTCCATGGACACCGGCATTCCCATCACCTTGATGGCGGAAGCGGTCTATTCCCGCTGCGTCTCCGCGCTCAAGGACGAACGCGTCATCGCCGCCAAAAAACTCAAAGGCCCGCGGCCCAAAATCTCGACCGATCGCGCCAAGTTCGTCGAGGACATTCGCCGTGCGCTCTACGCCTCGAAAATCATCTCCTACACCCAGGGTTACATGCTCATGCGCGCTGCCGCCAAGGAGAATGCTTGGAACTTGAATTACGGCGGCATCGCCTTGATGTGGCGTGGTGGTTGCATCATCCGCAGCCGGTTCCTTGGCATGATCAAGGCCGCCTTCGACAAAAATCCGAAGCTGACCAACCTGCTGCTGGATAATTTCTTCCGGAAGGCCATTAAGGATTCGCAACGCTCCTGGCGCAACGTCGTGGCCATGGCCGCGAAAAAAGGCATCCCCACTCCCGCCTTTTCCACTGCGCTGAACTTCTACGATGCCTATCGTTGCGCGCGTCTGCCGGCGAACCTGCTTCAGGCGCAACGCGATTATTTCGGCGCGCACACTTATGAACGCATCGATAAACCGCGCGGCGAGTTCTTTCACACCAATTGGACCGGGCACGGCGGTGACGTTTCCTCCAGCACTTACAATGCGTAGTTGATCACCACGTTCCGTCTTTCGTCAACCTGCCGTAATCACTGATTGCGGCAGGTTTTTTCACGGTGCTCTTGGACTAATAACCCTGCCTTTTGATCCAATACATCGTCGCTAAAATCAGCACCCCGATGAGGGACATATAAAAAGCGGAAGCCACAAAGTAAGTCATACCCGCCATCAGAAGTCCGCCCGCCACCGGAATCGTTGATTTCTGCTTCCACCCATAGATGAAGATGCCCGAACCAATCGCTCCCCAAACCAACGAAGCGAACAAACTGCTGGCGGTAAACATGCTCGTATCCATCACGGGTATGATTTTAGCATGGCGCAAAACACTTCATCACGCCAAGCTCCCGGAAGGATTGCGGCAAATCCGCTGTTCCGCAAATGAATAACGAACCCGCCCTGCCCAACTTCATCAAGATCCAGTCGGACGGAGTGCTCCTCTCTGTCAAATTGCAGCCGCGAGCATCAGCCAATAAGATCGGCGAACCGCTTGGCCACGAACTCCGGATCAAGGTGACCGCGCCTCCCGTGGATGCCGCCGCCAATGAAGCCCTGCTCCGGCTGTTGGCGGAGACGCTCGATTGCCCGCGCGGTCGGGTGGAACTCGTGCGCGGCCACACCTCACGACATAAAGTCGTCAAATTGCATGGCCTTGGCCTTGATCAGGTGCGCTCAAAGTTAATTCCTGGCGGCTGATGCTCCTTTCATTTCATCCACTTCTGTCCGCAAGCAATTGCCAACTCACCCGCCACTTGGTTTACTCCGCGCCGTGCAGTTATTGACCACACATTTGGAAAGTACGGGCGCATGGGCTCCCTGGCTCTTCCTCGCCCTCTTCATGGCCGCCTCATTCCTGATGATCTGGCGGCTTGAAAGCATGGCCAAAGGCGGTCTTGAAGGGACCGTTTTGGGCACGCTGGTCATGCCCTATTGTTCCGGCATCGGCAATTTGATCTTTGCTTTTGTCCTCGGCAGAAAAGGCGGTGCGGCCACCGAGGTCCTTACCAATTGCCTCGTCAACAATGTCACCAATATGACGTTGGTCCTCGGCATACCTGCCATCATTTGGGGCATGAATATTATTCCCGAAAAAAAGAATGGTGGCGGCAAGACGGGTAAGGCTGCCAAGGCCGGCAAAGCCAAAAAGTCTGGGCACGCTTTCCAGGTGAATCGTCTTTCCCTGCTGCTCACCTTGCTGGCCGTCTTGTTTTTTACCGGCGCAACCTGGGCGCTGGGTCAGGACGGCAAAATCGGCTTCACCGATGGCTTGGTCCTCGTTGGCCTCTTTCTTTTCTGGCAATGCTTCCAGGTCTTTGACGTCCTCAAGACCAACGCGCAACAAAACAAATCCTTCAGTTGGATGCTGCTGGTGGATCTGGGGCTCTTGGCCGTCGGTGCCTATGCCGTTTACCTCAGCACCGATTGGTTGGTCGCTTGGATTTCAAAAATCCACACCGGCTTTATTAGCGTCAATCACATGGGCTGGCTCAGCGGTTGGCTGATGGTCCTCCCCAATGCCATGCTGGCCGTTTATTACGGTTGGACGAAACGCCCGGAAATTGTTTACACCTCACAGGTCGGCGATGGCCACATCTGCATCCCCCTCTGCATTGGAGTTTTTGCCCTCTTCAAGTCCATCCAAACGCCCGCCTTCTTCATCACCGGCATCATCATCCTGCTCGGAGCCACCTTGCTTCATTTCATCTTTATTGCCTTTTTTGGCCGTCTCCCGCGTTTTATGGGCTGGGTTTTGATCACCGCTTACATTTACTTTCTTTGTCAAGGTCTGGGCAAATAGTCTTAGAACGAATAAACCAGCGGATTCGACCGCACATTGTCGCTTAATTCAACAAACGGCACCTGTGCCTCCAGCCAGTGCGGATCCTTGGCGATTCCATCCATCGAATTGGCCGTGTTGTTGCAGATAAGATAAAGACCGTCACCCAGTACCATGAATGCCTCAAATTGCGTTCCCGTCGCGTGACGGGCAAATTCAAAATCACCAACGCCAAGCTCATCCTTCAGCAGCACGCTACGCAAAGGTCCAAGGTCATTGGCAAAATTCTTGAGAAAATCATCATTCCTCGGACCCGCATAGCCCAGAATCCGACTCTTTTTATCGGCCAGCGAAAGGATGGCCCATTCATCGAAAACCACCTTTTTATAGCGGGCGTTCATCTGGTCCGCGCACTTTTTTAACAATATGGATATTTCTTCAAGCGTCATACGTTGGGTGTTTCGTGGGTTACTGTCGGCTGCGTCCAATTACAAGGCAGTTCACCAAACACCGGGACATCCCGGTGTGCGGCAAACCCATTCAGGCTTGCTAAATTCATTTCTGACTTTCAGCATTGAATAATCTAGCTACTGTTATACCACTTTAAGGACGGCTGGCCGCCAAGTCGATCCTGCAAACAACATGACACCCGCTCCACCAACCCATCCGCGCCTGTCCGGACGACTGCTCGCGCATCGGGTGTTTTTATCAGCCTTTGTCCTGTGCGCAGTTGCCTGGCTCATCGTCTTTTGGCGCGATCCACCATTCGATGACGGACGCTGGCTCGCGGGGTTGTTGCTCCTCGCGGCGGCTTCGACGATCGCCGGGCTTACCCGCTACCTGCCCATTGAAAATGCCTTGATGGCCGCGGTGTTTGTCATTGGCATTTCCAGTATTATTCAAACCATTGGCCTAAAGACCGGTATTCCCTTCGGCTCTTACACTTATGCCGAGGATCTCGGCCCGGAGTTGTATGATACCCTGCCCTGGGCCATTCCTTTTCTCTGGGTCGTGATTATTCTTACTTCCCGGGATGTTGCCCGGTCCATCCTGCGCCCCTGGCATAAATTGCCCAACCTGGGATGGTTTACCATTGGTCTGACTTGCCTTCTCGCCGTCATCACTGATCTCAGCCTCGAACCCTTCGCCGCCATGATAAACCACTTTTGGATCTGGCAAACCGCTCCAAGCGTACCGGCCTGGTATACCGCTCCGTGGGTCAACTTTCTGGGCTGGGCCATCTCTGCCTTCCTCATTCTGGTCTTCACTACTCCCTGGCTCATCAACAAAAATCCGCAAAAAAATTCGCCCCCGGATTCTCACCCTCTCGTCCTTTGGCTCGCCGTAAATCTTCTCCTGGCCGCGGCGAACGCCCTGCATCATCTCTGGTGGGCTGCCGGCTTCGGTTTGGCGGCAAGTCTCGGCGTCGCATTTCTTGCTCTCCGGGGTGCGCGCTGGCAGTTAAAAAATTAAGTTTTGGTTTCTCCCGCCTCCTCCGCCTGCCGCTTGAGCCTCAGTTTCGCCACGCGCAATCCATCCATTTCCTCCACGCGCAACTCATAATTTCCCAACACCAGCACATCGCCCGCCTTGGGAAAACCTCCCAATCGATGCGTTACCCAGCCACTGACCGTCGTAATTCCCTCTTCCTGCAATGGTTCCTGCACCAATTCTCCCAATTCATGCAGCGGCAGTGTCCCGGCGAGTTCCCACGACTGCACGCCCGTCCTCACCACCAGCGGTTTTTCCTGGTCAAACTCATCCTGAATCTGACCCACCAATTCCTCCAAAATATTTTCCAGCGTCACCATCCCCACCGTGCCGCCATACTCGTCCACCACAATCGCAAAATGCAACTTGCGTTCGAGAAACAACTGCAACAGTTTCTCCAAGCGCGCCGTTTCCGGCACATAAATTAACTTGCGCGCCACTCCCGTCAGATCAGCGCCGGTATGCGCCTTTTGCCGCATCGCGAACAAATCCTTCAAGTGCACCACGCCCAGCGTCTTGTCCAAATCACCCTCTTCGCAGAGCGGGAAACGGGAAAACCGCGTCTTTTCCGCCAGATCCAGGCATTCCGCGATGCTCGCTTTGGTATCCAACGCGACAATTTCCTGGCGCGGTCGCATTACCTCGCGCGCTACCCGACGCCGCAGGTCAAGCGCGTTCAGCACAATGTCGCGTCCCAATCGGGTTCCGCCGAATTGCCTTTGCGAAGCCGCGAATAATAAACGCAACTCCTCTTCGGAATGCGCCCGGTCTCCCTCGCTGGCCGGCTGGATTCCAAATTGGCGCAATAACCATTGCGCGGAGTGGTGCAGCAGCCAGACAATCGGAAAGGTAAGCCACGCAAACCAAGAAAGCGGCTGCGCCGTCCACAACGCCACCGGCAATGTCTTGCGAATCGCCAGCGACTTCGGCCCCAGTTCGCCCACCACCACCAGCAAAAAAATATTTACCAGGAAACCAATTAAAATCGCCACGGTATGCCGGATCGCCGCCGATTCCACGCTCAATACATTGAAGACCGGCCCCAGCAAAGACTCAAACACCGGTTCCACCAGCACACCCAATCCCAGGCTCGCCAGGGTAATCCCAAATTGAATTGCGCTGATCGTGGCATCGAGATTGTTTATCAGACGGCGCACAATTTTCGCGCGGCGATGCCCCTTAAGCACCAACCCTTCAATCTGCGTGTCACGAATCTTCACCAGCGCCAGCTCTGCGGCCACGAAAAATCCGTTCGTCACGATGAGCGCAAATACGCCCAGCAATTTCAATAGATTGGCTGCTAACGCATCCATGTTATAAACGCACCTCTCCAAAAATCACTTTCAGTATATCCTGCAAACTCACAATTCCGATTTCACGCTGGTCGGGCCCTAAAACAATGGCCAGCCGCTGGCCGCTCCGCTGCATCCGTTTCAACGCCGCTTCTAGCCTCAAACCTTCCTCCATATATAGTGCGGGTGCCAGATAATCCCCCACCGCCTTGGTGAGATCCAAATCGGCATTATAAAGCGCTGTTCTCAAGCTCACGATCCCCGCCACCCGTCGCTGACCATGCTCCTCTCGCCAGACCGGCAATCGAAAAACCTTCCGTTCTCGCGCTAGTTTCAACGCCTCGCTCATGGGCGTTTCCGTCGTGAGACTCGCAACATTCGCCATTGGAATGGTGATATCGCGTACGCTGATATTCTGCAAATCCAGCACGCGATTGATCATCAGCCGTTCCTCGGAGGTCAAGCCCTGCGCTGATTCCTGCATCACCAGCCGCATTTCCTCCCGGCTGCCAAAAAGATTGCCCGTAAATGTTTTCCCGCCCGTCCAATGCAGCATGCCCCGGGACAGCCGGGTCATAACCCAGACCAGCGGCGAAAGGATCCAATGAATAAATCGGAAAGGCCCGGCCAACGCCAGCGTCAGCCGGTTCGGCAGCATTCGAAAAAGCGTTTTTGGCAGCAATTCGAAAAAGGCATAGAACAAAAACATCACCGCCAAAAAACCGGCGACCAACCACCCCGCCTGCTGTCCCAGCCAATGATGCAGCAGAATCACCAGCAGACCCACTGCCGTGAAATTGGCGAGTGTGTTGCCGATCAGGATTGTCCAAAGAAAATCCTCCGGTTTTTCGAGGTAATCATTCAATGCCTGTGCCCGCCGGTTCCCCGTCCGCATGAGTTGGCGGATGCGCAACCGGTTTAACGCCAGCACCCCCGCTTCCATGCCCGAAAATAGAAAGGAGAGCACCAGGCTCAATCCGATGACCAACCCAATTAATATGCCGTTTCCCATGTGCTTATTTCCTTAACGTCTCCACCTGCAATTCCCGCACGCGCCGCTCGTCTGCTAAGAGCGCCGTCAATTTCAGGCCGCGAAACACCACCGCTTCACCCACTGCCGGCACGGTTTCGTTCTCGGCCACCATTAATCCTCCCATGGTGTCCACCTCCGCCACCTCGCCTAACGCCGGATACTCACGCCGAAAATCCTCCAGCCGCATCGTACCGTTCACCCGCCAGCGTCCCTCGCCCAACCGTTCCATCACAAATCCCTCCGGCTTCCCTTCTCCGCGAATTTTACCTACCATCTGCTCCAAAATATCCTGCATCGTTACAATACCCGCTGTCCCGCCATACTCATCCAGTACAATCGCCAGCCCGCGCTGTTGCCGCTGCAAGCTCTTTAAAAGCTGCAACAAATTCATGCTCTCCGGAACGAAGGCGGGAAAATCAATGGCATCGGCCAGGTCCACTTGCGGATCCAGCAACAACGCCCGCACATTAAGCACGCCCACAATCGTATCGGGTGTTTCATCATAGATGGGCAACCGGCTGTGCTTGAATTCCCGCGCCGCGCCAATCATTTCCGCCACCGACAGGTCATCGGATATGCACGCCATCTGCCCGCGCGGTTTCATCACATCCTTGGCTGTCTGCTGATCCAGCCCGATGATTTCCAGAATGATCTCCTTCTCCGACTGTGCCAATGTCCCCTGTTGATATGCCATTTCCAATAGCTCCTGGTATTCCTCGTCCGACATTACCGCCCGCGGTTTTAATGAGTTCGGGATGACCGCCTTGAGGATCGCTGAATTAATCCTTTGTGCCACCTGACGAAAAGGCCGTGTCACATTTTGCAGAAAAAGCATCGGCCGCGCCACTCGCAAAGCCCATACCTCCGGTGCCCGCACTGCCAGCGTCTTGGGAATCATTTCGCAACCGACCAAAATCAAGACCAACAGCGACGGCAACGTCACAAACAACAGCCAGTGATCCCATGAAGCCGCCCAAAGCGTAATGGCCAGGATGGACCCATTGGCTACCGTGTTACCCAACACAATGGTGGACAGCAGATGTTGCGGTTCGGCCAGCAACCGTGCCAGCACGCCACCGGCTACTGGCCATTTATCGGCCAGCTGCCGCACCTGCCATTTGCCCAGGGAAAACAATGCCGATTCTGCCAGCGCAAAGAAAAAACTTATGCCGGCAAAAAGCAGGACTCCCAGACCGGCCAAATACGGCATCAGCGTCATCCCCATTAGTATTAATTACTTCTGCTCAACGCAAAAGGCTAAATTCATCTCCTGCCAACGCGTGAATTCCGCACTCTAAATCAATTGCCGCTCCCACCCCCTTGGCGTTTCAGGCAACCTTCTCCTGCAACTTCTCATATACCCCCGGACAATTGCTGTCCCACACTCCGCTTCTGCTTAAACCCCCGCCCGATTTGTCGTATGAAGCATCATCGTCCGCTACAATTTTGAGCCGCCCTCGATAAATATCGCGGTCTGGTTGACGCTGCGGCCCATTCAACTTCACAAGATCAAAACGCTCAACCCGCCAACAAATCCTGAATTTCCTCCCAATTGAGCGCTTCCGCCAACTCCTCTTCCCCGACCAACATCCCTTGGAGGAGCGCGCGCTTGCGGTTTTGCAGGTTCAGGATTTTCTCCTCGACCGTCCCGCGTGTGATTAGCTTGTAACTGGTCACCACCTTTTTTTGCCCGATGCGATGCGCGCGATCCGTCGCCTGCGCTTCAACGGCGGGATTCCACCAGGGATCAAAGTGGATGACCGTATCCGCGCCCGTGAGGTTCAAACCCACACCGCCCGCTTTGAGGCTGATCAGAAACACGGGAATTTGTGAATTACGCTGGAATTTTTCCACCACCTCGGCTCGATTTTTGGTGCTGCCATCAAGGTAACAAAACTCGATCCCTTCACTGTTCAATTGCTCGCGCAACAAAGCCAGCATGCTGGTGAACTGGCTGAACACCAGCACGCGATGCCCGCCATCGATCACTTCCTCCATCAACTCACCAAACAACTCCACCTTGCCGGAAGTCGCCGGCACCCCTTCAGCCGGCAACGTGGCTCCTTCCTCCGGCTGCTTCTCGCCGATTTTTAATAATCGCACATCGCAACAGATCTGTCGCAGTCGTAACAGTGCGGTGAGCACCACCATCCGACTTTTGGCAATCCCGTTGGCATCGACCGCATTAACGATCTCGCGGCGACTGGCCTCCAACACCTGTTGGTACAAAGCACGCTGCTCTTCGTTCAAGTCGCAGTAGCTTACCTGTTCAATCTTCTCCGGCAGGTCGGCCGCCACCTCTCGTTTCAAGCGGCGCAGCATGAATGGCCGCAACCGCCGCGCCAGACGCGCCTGCGCCGCCACATCTTTGTCGCGCACAATCGCCAATTCGTAGCGCTCGCGAAAATCCTGGGCCGTACCGAGATAGCCGGGCATCAGAAAATCGAAGATGGACCAGAGATCCAGGACGGAGTTTTCCAGCGGCGTGCCCGTGAGCACGAGGCGATGCCGGGTGCGAATCAATTTCACCGCCTGGGCATTTTGCGTCTGACGGTTTTTAATATGCTGCGCCTCATCGAGCACCACGGTGTCAAATTCCAGGCTGCGGTATTGTTCTGCATCGCGACGCAACAAGGCATAGCTGGTGATAACCAAATCCTGCTGCGGGATCTGCGCGAACAACTCACGTCGCGCTGGTCCTTGCAGGGTGAGCACGCGCAAATCCGGCGTGAACTTCGCCGCCTCAGCAGCCCAGTTGAACACCAATGAAGTCGGGCAAACAACCAGCACCGGGGCGGACGTTTTTTCCTCCCGGTGGTCTCGGCCCGAACGAATCAGCGCCAGCACCTGCACCGTCTTTCCCAACCCCATTTCATCCGCTAATATTCCGCCAAAGCCGTTGGTACGGAGAAAATGCAGCCAGGCCACTCCCTCCTTTTGGTATGGCCGCAACACCGATTCGAGTTCTCCTAATGGCGGCAATTCCAACTTTAACTCGCCGCGTTGCTGCGCGGTGCGTTGCTTCCAGGCTGCCGGCGCCTGAACCTGCCAGCCGGTTTGCTGCCGCAATGTGGCATCGAGAAAGCCGGCCTGCGCATTGTTCAGACGATAACCCTCAGCGTGCTGTTGCGGCGCGCAATCGAGCAGCACTTCCTGAAGCTCTTCCACCGCGCCGGTATCCAGCAGCGCAAACTTGCCGTTTTTAAGCCGCGTATGCCCCTGACCCGACAGCAACAATCGCTGGATGTCCGCTGCCGCAAACCGTTCGCCACCCTTGGTGTCATACGTCACGTTCAAGTCGAACCACTGCTCGCCACTTGGCATAATCTGAAATCTCGGCTCGATGCGCTCAAGATTCTGCTCCGTGCTCCGCTCAAGCCGCTCCTCCAGCGTCACGTCCCACTCCTTCTCCAGCCGCGCATGCTCGCGCGCAAAATAATTCAACACCGCGTTCTGCCCCTTCAATTGGTAAAATCCCTGTGCATCCGGGCCGGTAAATCCGCACTTCAACAGACGCGCGAGCGCCGCTTGCTCCGCTTCCAAATTCCGTGTGCGATAGCGCAAGAGCGCATCTGGGTCAGCCATCCAAAGCATGTCGTATGGCATCGCTGCGACCGGTTTTCCCCCGTAGCAACAATCCAGCTTTGCCTGCAACATGGCCAACCCGCCAGCCAAATGCAGCTTGAATTGCGGCGTGGCTGCTTCGAGCACAAAATCCTCCAGTGCAAAGTTTGCCTGCACGTCGCAGTTGGCCACCAGCTTGGGCCACGCCAAATTTAGAAACTGGGGCATGCGACTGCGCGAAATGCGCAACGGCCCGCTGCACAATTCCTCCAACCCTGTCGGCAGCCCAAGCGGACGCAACGTCTGCCCCTGGAACACCCATGCGGTCGTGCCACGAATCACGCCAGCCGGCGTCGCATCAGCGAGGCGCAGGACAATTTCACCATTGCTTTCAAGCGCCGCACGAACGGCCAACCGCGACGGCTCGCCCAAAATTTCCATCTCTTGCGCCCGGCCGAGGGTGATGCGCGGATGCCCCGCCAACCGCGGCAAAAGTTCCACGAATTGGCCGATGTTCAACATCACCATCGCAGGGGTATCACCTTCATTCAGCAATTCCAACTTATCGAGCAGTGCGGCGTCCTGATCAGTAAGGACAAACGGCACGTCGAACGGCAAGGCATTCAATGGCGCACGACCTTTACGCCATTTTCCCTCCAAATACAACATCACCCTGCCTTTGCCAGCTGCCTCCGCAAAGTTAGGCGGCAGAATTACAAATAACTCGAGCGGTTCGCCGCTGGTCCCAACCGGCGCACGGCGGAGCGCCTTCGCGCTGGTATTGAGCACTGGGCGTTCCTCCGGCTTGGCTTTGGTTGGTGCCGCCGGTTTCGCCTGTCCTCTCAAATAATGCAACCCGATCGCCACCGAATGAGCGCAGATCGAGCCCCGCTGACGTGATTCGCGACAGGTGCAGAGGTTTTCGGCATCCAACGCGCTCTTAATAACCAGTCCGGCGCGATACGTGGCGGAGCCTTCCTGCACCACTCCACGCAGCAGCGGCGGTTGCCAGTCGGAACTGAGCACACGATCCAACGCCACCAGGGTGCGAGCCAGCTTCACGGCTTCCCAGCCGGCCAGCTTTGCGAACAAGGCATCGGTCAATTCAACACTGCTCATGACCAATCACTGTGCCGCAGAATTGGCGGAAGCCAAATAGAAAACCGCGGCTACTTCGCTTTCATTCCTTCGAGGGATGATTGAGCCGGCATCGAGAAATAAGTGATATTGTTCGCCAGATGGATGCTCCCGCGCAAATACGTCCCTGCCGGCAAAAACACCGTTCCGCCACCGGCCTGGGCGGCTGCTTGTATTGCCACGTTAATGGCCGGACTGTCGAGGGTTTTCCCGTCGCCGGTCGGCTCAGTTGTCAGCGTGCGATCTGCTTAACCAATGCTTTGGTCGCAGATGGCCAGCCTGAATACAGAATCCGCAGGCCTCATAGCCCGCTATTTTAATCTGTGAGAATGGTGACCAATGGCTTTATCAGACAGTTCTCGATTCAACTGATGCCGGCAGCGAAGGATTCCACCCGCGATAGAGGGACAAAACGTCTACCAACTGTCTTTGGTGCTCTTGATTGATTTGAAGTCTATTCGTCATGTCCGCTTTCGCCATCTTGCCCATGATATGATCGGCATTCCATAAGTTGAGCCCATGATAAAATCTGAAGTATAATGCCGGATCATTATCTATGACCATGTGCTTTTTGAAGCACTGCGAAAAAATGGAGTCACTGCCCCGCACTAAACTGGGATAGCGAAATTTTACTGCTCGTGGATGTAAAATGGTCGAATGCGCACCCATTGGCGCACTGTTATAGCAGGCAGCGCCATTTTCAAAACTGTAATGAATTCGATTTTTCAGCAGCACTGCCGCATTTCCCTTGCGGGCCTTCATTTGGATTTGGATTCGCTCGGGATGGTGCCAATCATCATCGTCCCAACTAATTATAAAATCTCCAGCGGCATGCTTGAGCCCCAGATTACGCAAATCGCCAACCGTATCACGCACTCCTTTCTTCAGCCGCAACTCGCGCACCCGCCGGTCACCGCAGAACAGCGATTCTTCCCCATGATTAATAATCAGCAGTTCCTTATTTGGATAGCCTTGCCTTTTAAAGCATTCCAAGGCGACTCGTGCCAGGGGATACCTTGCCTTGTGCATTCCGGTAATCATGACTGCCGTAACCAATGGTCCGGCTTCCCAATATGTTCCTGGCTGCAAATCATGATTCTCCACCCAATATTCCGTATGGTGGTGGCTCCGGTGCCACTGTGGCGATGGCACAAAAGTTCCCCGTTCCGCGCCAATGTTTTGGCAACGCGAAAGTAAGGGATAAATTTCCTTCAGATCATGCTTGGCCAGCTTATGATTCAGGTGCGTGGCGTATTGAGTGCGATCCGGGCTCCACCTGCGCTTTACCCACTTCCATCTGTCCTTCCAAAGTCCGATCAGCCAGCAAGTATAGGCACGCCGGCGGGAAATTTCGTGATATTCAGACGGGTCGCAAGGTAAACGATTATAAGAAGCTATGGAAAATATTTCATGGTTTTTATGGTAAGCCTCACGGCAATACTCCATATATCTTAGACAATCACGCGCTGGGACCGTGTCGTCTTCAATATGGACGATGAAATCCGATTCCTTAAACCCATGCTCCCAAGCCAGGTAGGTATTTCGGCCGATGCCCAGCTTCTCCTTATTTAAAGTGATTCGGACTTCGGCAAAATCAATTGCTTTAACCAGAGCTAATACCTCTTCATTTCCAGGTTCCATGTGAGGTAAAATCAAGTATTCACTAATTCCTGAGCATCGGCGCAAAGCTTCCAGCACGGTCCGGGTATAGTCAGGCCGGTTATATAGGACCATGGTTATGATTTTCTTCATGCTTCCTTATTTATGAGACCATGCCGACTTCTTCCAAAATTCTCAATAGCGCCCGATTTGACCTTTGCCATGTAAATGCCGAGGCAATTTGAGTGGCCTTTAATCCCAGAGCACAAGCTTCCCTGCGGTTTCGGTAAACTCGTCGCATCAACTCTATTACATGATCTTTGTCGGGTTCAGCCCAAAAACCGCTACCACTATAATTAAACCCCGCCGGCTCCAACTTGAAATCCACACAATATCCGGCTCCTTCGTTGAAAAATTCAGCATGGCCGCCAAATTTTACCATGATGCATGGACGCCCCATGGCCATCGCCTGTTGCGGCATCAATCCCCAGCCTTCTGAACGGGAAATGGAAACAAAGCTGGTCAAGCTAGCGTACCAGCTTGCCATCTGACGTTCGGTAAGAAATCGGGCCGTGATTTTAATGCGCGCATCTTTTGCCGCTGGAATACCACAGTCCGGAAAGCACTTTATTTTCAATTGCACATCCTGTTCGGCAGGGAATGCCTTCTGAAATAGACTTATCATTTCCTGCAAACCCTTCCTTTTACCACCGCCTTCGAGTCTGCCGGCGGTTCCGAAGACACAGGGACCTGCCATATTCATTGGCACAAACGGGAAAATCTCCGTTTTAATCCCTAATGGAACAACCCGAACCGGCCGCTTCACCCCGCTAGCGCGAAAGCTGGTCGCATTCCATTTACAGGGCACCACTACACATTCGGCTTTATTGAGCGTTTCCACCCATCGGCGAGGCAACCGGGACGCCTCCCACATGGTAAAAAAAACCGTCCGCTTCCCGGCAGTCGGTGGCAGATGAGGAGGATAAAGAAGCAGTTCCCATTCATCAGGTTGAGCGCAGCCTACAAAAAGTTTTCTAATCCGCAGCGGAACCTTGGAAAACTTTTCCCCGATCTCAACAGGCCGAACCTTCACTGGATGCCCCATTCGACTTAGATCAGTGATGACCTGGCACGCGTGCAAACCATAACCTGTGTACGCATTGATTGGCCCCCGGAACATGATTGGCTGACGGAGTGATTTCAGTCTCGGCAAAGACCCGAATGCAGACTCGGTCTCATAATTAGCGCCTCCCATATTAAATGCCCTCTTCCCCGCCTGCCAGCCGCGGAGGATACTTCCGCAAACGATTACGAACGCAATAAATTTTCTTCTCTTGCAATCATCCCAGTGGCGAACCTGCTCTGCTACCATGTAATTTCCACCCCGTTATATTTGAGACAGTGGGAGAAATTGACAAGCATGAATCTACCCCCCATCACGGGCACATTAAGATTGCGCACCGATTCGAACCGTTTGATGCAATTGCCACGCCGGAAAATGACGACCAACAAGTGCCAACCACATATTCAGTTTCGCGAGTAAAAAAAATCGATCAGATCGTCTTCCACGGAGGTTTGCTCGAAAGGCCGAGGCCATCGCTGCTCCAAGAGCCTTTGTTTAAGATGGGTAATTAATGCGCCACCAAAACAACCGCTTCCGTCTTGCGGCTGTCGGCGGCAAGAAATATTTTCTTGCCAGCCGCAATGACTTCACGCTATTGGGATCATAGTCAAATGCCGCAACGAAGGGCGTATATTTTTTTCCTTTTATTCAAACCTTATCCGGCAAACGATTGTTTTCACTTTGCACAGTGTCAAGTCTGCGTGGAAACTCGTGAGGCTTTCTTAATCACTTAAATCGGTTTGAATTTTAGTAATGTCGGGCTGGTAAAACCTTGGCGCTTGATCCCATTCTTTGCTGCCTTTTCTCCAATTCAGGAAAGAAGCTGCTGCCAACCGGCGTCAGCAGCAGCTTCTTTCCCCCACCTCCTCGACGGGACGCTATCAGCTTAAATTGTTTGAATGCGTCGATGCTCTTGCCATTCACTCGTTTCCAAGCTTCGGCATATACCCATTAGCATGGCCGGAATCCCATGACTGTCAAAAGCATCGGAGCTATGGGCTGGAAAAACTACGATCCATCCGCCCGGATCATTCGAAATCCCAACCTATCAATTGTTACTACGGACGCCGGGGCGGCAATCTTTCAAAAAACTTCTGGTTGTGAGGAATAGTTGCTCAAATCGGACCGATCGCCATGAGGGTACTCCCATCGGATTGAAATAAGGTTGAAAGAAATGGCATTGGCAATACGTAGTATTGATTAATGACGTGTTAACTGGCAGAAAAATGCAGGAATGAATATTACCAATGAACTTATTCCGACCCGACAATCACTGCTGAGTCGATTGAAGGATTGGAACGACCAGGAAAGCTGGAAGGTCTTTTTTGATACCTACTGGAAGCTGATTTACAGTGCCGGCGTGAAGGCGGGGCTTACGGATGCTGAAGCCCAGGATGTTGTGCAAGAAACCGTGCTTTCGGTTTTAAAGAGCATGCCAAACTTTGACTATGACGCGGAAAAGGGCTCATTTAAAGGCTGGTTGTTACGTTTAACCAGTTGGCGGATAGTAGATCAAATTCGGAAGCGACAGCGAGATATTGAGCATGAAAGGCATGAATCTCCCACTTCCACCGAAACTGACTGCGTTGAACGCGTCGTCGATCCTCTAGGTCTGAAACTGGAGGCGGTTTGGGAGGAGGAGTGGGAAAAAAACCTCATGGAAGCCGCTATCGAGAGGGTCAAAAAAAAGGTTGAGCCGAAACAGTATCAGATATTCGACCTTTATGTGTTCAAAAGTTGGCCCGCCTCAAAAGTTGCCCAGGTGTTGAAAGTTAGTGCGGGCAAAGTCTATTTGACCAAACATCGAATCAGCCACTTGATCAAAAAAGAGATTACCCACTTGCGAACTAAGCCTATTTAATGCCGGCTCAACGCTAAAAGGTGAAATTTATGAGGAAATCAAAAACCAAACGCAGCAATAGCTCAACGACTCTATCTGCTCTTCTGAACCCACAGGCATTGTCAAACTCTTCCATCGCACCCCGTCGTGCTTTACTCGAAGCCAAGCGAAACATTCTAAAGAAATTGTCGGTCCGCATCAGAAGCAAAAATTTCTGTCTTTCTTAAAATGGCAAAAAACTACTTTGTTTTGATGAAGATTTACCGCCGAAAATCGGCCTTGCCATGCTCTTATTGCCGCGGTCATCCGCCAACTATCAACTCTGAACTATACTATCATTATGCCGCACAAAAAAAAATCCACCCCTAAACGGCTGGCTAAACCCGGATTCAGCCCCAAACCCGCGCGCCGTACAAGAAAGTCGTTTGCGGCGACAGATTCCATCTCAGATCCAAGTCCAACTCCCACCTCACCCAGCTCAGCCCCGAACAATACCTAAAAAGAATTTAAGCCAGCCGCTCGCTAAAACCAATGGGCAGGGGAGGAGCGGGCGACTTGATGGCCAAACTGAACCCGTCAAATTATCAGCCTTTTCTCCAAGCTTTCAGGCCACCGATGCGAAAGTTGATTCTCAAGTGTGGATTTTCGCCGGGCGATCTCGTCATGCTGACCGCGGCAATCCGCGATCTGCACCACTGGTATCCCGGACGATTCGTGACTGATGTGCGGACGGCCTGTCCAGACATCTGGGAAAACAATCCGCATATCACTGAGTTGCATGACGATGATTCGGAAGCCGAAATAATTGACTGTGCTTATCCACTAATTAACCGATGTAATACCACACCCTACCATTGCCTGCATGGCTTTATAGAATTCCTGAACGAACGCCTGGATCTGGCCATCAAACCCACGGCATTTAAAGGTGATCTCCACCTCTCCGAGCAGGAAAAAGCTTGGTATTCACAAGTTTACGAGGCCACTGGAGAAAATATACCCTTCTGGATAGTGGCGGCGGGAGGAAAGTATGATGTCACGATCAAATGGTGGGCATCGGAGCGCTACCAGGAGCTCATTGATTATTTTCGCGACAAAATCCAGTTTGTTCAGGTGGGTGATTATGGCCATCACCACCCCAAGTTGGGGGGTGTTATCGACCTGCGTGGACAAACAAGTCTGCGCGAATTAATTCGACTGGTCCACCATTCGCAGGGAGTTCTCTGCTCAGTAACCGCTTTAATGCACTTGGCCGCGGCGGTGGAAACCAAAGATCGATTGCCATCCAACCGTCCCTGCGTCGTCATTGCCGGCGGACGCGAACCGGCGCACTGGGAGGCTTATCCTGATCATCAGTTTATTCATACCAATGGCGCCCTGCCCTGCTGCACGAATGGCGGTTGTTGGAAGGATCGTGTCGCACCATTGCGAGACGGAAATACGCGGGATCGGAAGGATCATCTGTGTGTGGACGTGGTCAACAAGCTTCCGCGTTGCCTGGATATTATCCAGCCTGCGGAGGTTATTCATCACATAGAGACATACTTTAATCGAAAAGACATGAAATACCTCTCGCCGGGCCAGCGCAAGGCGGCCGAGCGAGGTATTGTCGCCACCAGTAAAAACCCTTACGACGAACAGCCGTTAAACTTGCATAACGCTGGCTCAGCTTGTGAGCGATTCATTCAATCCATTCCGCCCTATCCAGCGCGTTATCAAGGCCGCGGCATTGTAATCTGTGGGGGCGGCGTAAGGTACTTCACCAATGCCTGGGTGTGCATAAATATGTTGCGACGCTTGGGATGCCGATTGCCGGTTCAAGTATGGCACTTGGGCTGGAAAGAAATGGAGGCAAACATGGAAGCCCTGCTGGCTCCACTCGGGGTGGAGTGCATCAACGCCCAGACGATAAAGAAAAAATTTCCAGTTCGTGTTCTGCACGGCTGGGAATTGAAGCCCTATGCCATTCTCCACTCATCATTCCAGGAAGTCTTGTTGTTGGATGCGGATAACGTGCCAGTGGTCAACCCCGAGTTTTTGTTCGACACACCTCAGTTCCGGGACAAGGGGGCGATTTTCTGGCCCGATTATGGTCAATGCGACAGCTCAAAAGCAGCCCCCATTTGGCGGAGTTGCGGCATGCGACAACCAAATGAGCCGGAATTTGAAAGCGGCCAAATCGTCGTTGACAAAAAGCGCTGTTGGTCCGCGCTTAACCTCTGCATGTGGTTTAATGAGAATTCGGACTTTTATTATCAGTTTCTGCACGGCGACAAGGAAACGTTTCATCTCGCCTTCCGCAAATTGAAGCGTGCTTATGCCCTCGTTCAACAACCAATACACACGCTCGAAGCCACCATGTGCCAGCATGATTTCCGCCGGCGCCGCATCTTTCAACATCGCAATATGGACAAGTGGGATCTTTTCCAGCGCAACAAGCATGTTCAAGATTTTTGGTTTGAAAAGGAATGTCGCGATTTCCTCACACATTTGGGACTCGTCTGGGACGGCGGCTTGGGCCGGGTGATAAAAGATAAAACGAAGACCGGCACGCATCCAAAGCTCAACGCAAGGCGATTGAAGTTCGAAGCAGTCATCATTTCATCCGTGGAACGGGGCAAATTACGCCGGCTAACCTTGGATAATTTGGCGAAGACGGACTGGGGCACCTCCGCGCTCCGGATACATATTGAGGATACCGGTGCGGAAAATGATGCACAAAGGCAATCGGATTGCGCCCTGCTTGCCTTAAAGGAAAGTCTTCAGGGAAATGCGGACTATATTTTGCTCCTGGAGGATGCCCTGAACTTCAACCATCATATCTACCATAACCTGCTCAAATGGAACCCCATCAAGACTGGCAGCGTGACTTTGGCCGGCTTATACAACCCGCAAGTTCGAGATTTGGCGTGCGACCTCAAAAATAACGCCCGGATTGTCGATCCAAACTCGATATTCGGCAGTCAGGCCTTCCTCATATCACGAACAACTCTGGAGTATCTCGTTAAATCTTGGAAGCGTGCGGATGGCGCTCTGGATAGAAAAATCGCCCGTCTCGCCTGCCGGCTGAAAAGTCCAATTTTTTATCATGCTCCGTCCCTGGTTCAACATATTGCCACCTCACACATGCTGGGCCGAAACTGTCATCGCGCCATCGATTTTGATGCCAATTGGCACGCATAGCTGGCGTGCCATCATGGCACCGTTCTCAATTTCATTCGCAGGTCCTTTTCGGTTTTCCACTCGGTGCTAAAACGGAGCGACGCATGTTGCTTTGTTTTTCCCGTTATGATTAATTCGTCGCTGCGGAAATAATGGATCACGACGCCCAAAACCATGGCCGGCAGCCTGCGCCTTTCGACAATGGCCCTGCGGGCACCCAAGACGCCTCCCAAGTCCCCGCCCACATCCCCGATCACCAGTTGTTACGCTGCATTGGCCGTGGCAGCTATGGCACAGTCTGGCTGGCTCGAAACACCATGGGCATGTACCGTGCGGTAAAAATTGTTTTCCGCAAATCTTTTGAGAATCAGAGGCCTTTTGAACGGGAATTATCGGGCATTCGTAAATTCGAACCCATCTCTCGCTCGCATGAGGGCTTTGTTGACATTCTTCACGTCGGCATCAATGAGGAGCAGGGATATTTCTATTACATAATGGAATTGGGTGACGACCAGCTATCCGGCCAACAGATCGAACCCGAAAGTTACTCACCCAAAACGCTGGCTAGAGAAATCTCGCAACATGGCCAGCTTCCCCAGTCGGAATGTTTGCGGCTGGGGATCGCCTTGAGTCATGCGCTTTCTGAACTTCATGGCCATGACTTGGTTCACCGTGATGTCAAGCCTTCCAACATCATCTTTGTAAATGGTGTGCCCAAATTGGCCGATATCGGCTTGGTTGCTGATGTTAACGAGGCACGTTCCTACGTTGGCACGGAAGGGTTCATCCCTCCCGAAGGTCCCGGCACACCTCAGGCGGATGTTTTTAGTCTGGGCAAGGTGCTCTATGAAGCCAGCACCGGAAAGGACCGCCAGGATTTTCCTGAATTACCAACCCTGCTGGACAAACTACCCGATCCCGAGGCATTCCTGGAGCTTAACGAAGTAATCCTCAACGCCTGCAGGAATCCCGTCAGCCAGCGTTACCAATCCGCCTGGGCCATGCACGCGGATCTACTGATCCTGGCAAATGGAAAATCCGTTAAGCGTTTGAAAATGTTGGAACGCAGGTTTTCCAATTTGAAGAAGATCGCAGGTATCTCCGCCTTGGCTATGCTTGCCCTATCAGTCATTTCAATTCAGGTCTATCGTGAATGGCGGAACGTTATTGCATCTCGGCAACGGTTGGTGGTTGAGAATATCATTTCTGGTGAACGCTCGGTGGAGTCCGGCAACCTCCTGGAGGCCCTCCCCTACTTTGTCGACGCCTGGCAACTGGATCGCGGAAATGCGCAACAGGAGGCGGCGCACCGCCTACGATTCAACTCCACCCTTGCCCAATGCCCCAAGTTGACGCACCTCTGGTTTCTGGGCGGCGACGTCCATGACGGCGAGTTTAGTCCCGATGGAAAAAAAGTTTTGATAGCGAAGTATTTTGGTAAAGCCGCAATCTATGACCTTGCGAGCGGCAAATTATGTTCGGCTACATTTGGGCCGGCGAAGGGATTGTGCACCGCCAATTTTAGTCCGGATATGAGATTCATCCTCACGGCCAGCGAAGAGTCCACAGCCAGTATATGGAACTCCACCAATCTCGAAGAAGTGCTCCGCTTGTCTCATCCCGACACCATACTTGGCGCCAAGTTTAGTAAAGACGGGCTTCGCGCCATAACCGCTTGCGATGATGGCAATGCACGCGTATGGAACGCGCGCACGGGCCAGTTGGAATTGCTGCTTAAACGACACACCGGCCGGGTGCGATTCGCTAATTTCAGCAACGATGGCCGGCTGATTGTAACGGGAGGTGAAGATGCCACTGCCATTGTCTGGGATGCAACCACGGGTCAGCCGATTGGCAAACCGCTCGAACACACGCCTTTAAGTTGGGTCAAGTATGCGGCATTTAGCCCTGACAATCAAACTCTGGTCACCGCTTGCTCTGACCATACGGCTCGCGTCTGGGATGTCACAACCGGCAAGCCTATCCGGCCCAATTTGCTTCATCATGCTGGAGTGGAGTGTGCTGAATTCAGCCCTGATGGACGATTAATCGTTACCTCCAGTTTCGATCGCACAGTTCGCCTTTGGCACGCCGATACCTTGCAACCCTTCGATTTTAACCCCAGCCTGAAGCAT
Source organism: Pedosphaera sp. (assembly GCA_028293325.1). Taxonomy (GTDB): domain Bacteria; phylum Verrucomicrobiota; class Verrucomicrobiia; order Limisphaerales; family Pedosphaeraceae; genus JAQGOT01. Next base: position 48,891 of record JAQGPA010000084.1, read on the forward strand.
AGCTCAGCTGTAACGCATGTCTCCTTCAGCCCCGATAGTCGTCGCATAATCACCACTTGCACGGATGGCTCGGTGCGAGTCTGGGACCTGGCCGGCAGTGCAGTGCCGCCCATTCCCGTACGGCGTTCATTCAGCCGGGACGGCAGTCGTTTTCTAGGTGTCATAGAAAAAAGCATCGAAGTGGGAAACACCAGCAGTGCCAACGCCACCTTCCAATTGGCCCCCGAAAGTCCTTTGTTGGAGAGGGCTGAATTTAGCCGCAATGGCCGGTTTATCGTGAGCATTGGTTTAATGCAGACCCCATCGGGTGAAACCAACCGACTGCTGGAAGTTTGGGATGCCACGTCTGGCAAGCTAGTCGCGCCCGGTCTCCTGGTTTCAAATTCTGTTGTCCGTGCGTTGCCTAGCGATGATGGCAAACGCCTGGTAGTTTTCGGCGGCAAAATGGCGCAAACTTGGGATGTCACGACCCGCGCGCCACTGTCCCAGCCTTTACTCCATGATGAATCGGTCGCATCAGCCATTTTCAACCCCGCTGGTAATTTAATTGCCACCCGAAGTGGCACCAACGCCTATGCATGGGAAGCGGATAGTGGACGAGCAAAGTTTGCCCCGTTAAATCATCCGCGACCGGTTACTTTTGTGGATTTTAGCCCGGATGGAAGTCGCTTGGTAACTTGCTGTGCCGATGATCAGATCTATCCCTGTTTCGCCCAGGTATGGAACGCCGATTCCGGACAACCCGTAGGTGCTCGGCTTGTGCACCCCGATGGAGTTCTTTTCGCCGCATTCAGCCCTGACGGCACCCGCATAGCCACTGCAAGCGAAGACTTTACCGCACAGGTCTGGGATGTGGCTACCAGCAGACAGCTTGGCGTGGCTCTCTGGCACAATGAACAAGTGCACACAGTCTCTTTTAGTCCTGATAATCGATGGGTCGTGACTTCCAGCATAGATCGAAGCGCTCGTGTTTGGAGCGCAGAAACTGGTTATCCATTGACCCCGCCTTTGCGGCACATTCACAGATTGGAGGGCGCAAAGTTCCTGGCGGATGGGCATCGAATTGTGGCTTCAGACTTCAGAGGCAATGCTTGGATATGGGAATTGCCCTTGGACAAAATTCCCATGGATGATTTAAAAATGATTTCCCGTTTATTATCGGGCAACCTGTCTAATTCCACGGACGGGCTGTCTTCATCCAAATCAAAATCACCCGAAGCGATGTGGCAACGCCTCCAGGCCCAATATCCGTCGAATTTCACCGTATCCGCGCAGGAAATTGAAGCCTGGCACGAATTTGAAGCGGAAGATAGTGAAGCTAATCAAGAGTGGTATGCGGCTGTATTTCATTTACAGCAACTTTTGTCCTTGCACCCGGACAGCCCAAAGACACTTGACCGCCTCACCCGCGCCAATGAACACTTGAAAAGCCAGAATTAATGGATCTCCCGAACAAGGATGGCTGAGAACAATGGTTCCCGCGACCGGTTCATTCCGCGTAAGTAGTGATTTCTGAAAGATTGTCCCTCCACACGCCATGAAAGGAGTAAAAAGCATCATTCTCCAAGACAGGAATCTCTTTACTTAAAGGACACGAACGGACCCTTGTTATGCGATTCTTGAAAGATCAGCAGTTTTGCATACGTATTTAATATATGACGTGTGTCTGGTAACATTCTGTTTTTGTGAACGCTGCCGTGAGCAGCACAACCCTGATTGCATAAATTGTGAAACCGCTGCAAATTCTCCACCTTGAAGACAGTGCGCCCGATGCGGAATTACTTGAGCGAAACCTTAAACGGGGAAGCCTGGATTGCTTTATCACCTGTGTAAAAACCCGAAGCGACTTTGAAGCGGCTTTGGAAAAGCGCGGTTTCGATTTGATACTGTCGGACTATTCACTCCCTGCATTCGATGGATTATCCGCTCTTCAATTGACGCGCGTAAAATGCCCCGAAATTCCCTTCATTTTTGTCTCTGGAACTATTGGCGAAGATAAGGCGGTTGAGTCCTTGAAACAGGGCGCCACTGATTATGTCACCAAAGACCGGCTCAGTCGATTAGTCCCGGCCATCCAGCGCGCCCTCCTTGAAGCCAAGGCATCAAAAGAGCGGCTGCTGGCTGAGGAGCAAATTCGGGAGCAAGCCGCGTTGTTGGACCAGGCGCGTGACGCCATCTGTCTGAATGACATGAATCAACGCATTCTCTATTGGAATAGAAGCGCCGAGCGCCTGTACGGATGGAGTGCCCGGGAAGCCTTGGGCAGGAATGCCAATCAACTGCTTTTTCAAGATGATTTAACCCACCCGATTGCTGCCCTTCAAAGTCTGATCCGAAAGGGCGAGTGGCAGGGGGAATTAAATCAGGTTACCAGGCAAGGAAGCAAAATTGTTGTTGAAAGCCGTTGGACGCTGATGCGCGGCCTGCGTGGTGAACCTAAATCCATTCTCGTCATCAATACTGACATTACCGAAAAGCGGCAACTTGAAGCCCAGTTTCTGCGCACGCAACGCATGGAAAGCATCGGCGCTCTGGCCGGGGGCATTGCCCATGACCTCAACAATGCCTTGGCGCCCATTCTGATGGCTGCGGACTTTATTCGCGAGGAGTTGGTGACTGAAGAAAGCAAAAAACTGTTGGGGATAATGCAAACCAGCGCCCGACGCAGTGTCAATATGGTCAGGCAAATCCTCTCCTTCGCACGCGGCGTGGGCGGTGAACATGCTCGATTGCCGATACACCGCTTGATTAATGAAATGGTCAAACTTGCTGAGGATACCTTTCCCCGCTCAATTAAAGTTCAAAGCCGGATTGCGCCGGACCTTTATCCGGTCAAGGGTAATGCCACTCAATTTCATCAATTGCTCCTTAATCTGTGTGTTAACGCTCGCGATGCCATGCCCAACGGCGGCAGTCTTTTGATCGAAGCGGCTAATATCATCCTCAGTGAAGTAAGCGCAGCCGGCTCTCAGCAAGCTCCAGGACCTCACGTAATCCTGACCGTCACTGATACTGGCCACGGAATGCCGAAGGAGGTGCTGGCCAATATTTTTGAGCCTTTTTTCACAACCAAGGAAGTCGGCAAGGGAACCGGCTTGGGACTCTCCACCGCCATGGGAATCATTAAAACACATGGCGGCTTCGTGCAGGTGTCCAGCCAAGTCGGGAAAGGAACGACTTTCAAGATTTATCTGCCCGCAGCCAACAGCGTTGAAACGCCTTTACCCGAACATAAACCGCCAGGACCGATCCTCGGGCAGGGTGAAACGATTCTTCTGGTCGATGATGAGATTGCCATTCTGGAAGTGACAAAGCTGTTGCTGGAAAGTTTCAACTACAAAGTTTTAACCGCCATGGATGGGGCGGAGGCGGTGAAACTTTATCAGTGGAATGCCACAGAGATAAAAGCGGTGGTTACAGACATGATGATGCCCATCATGAATGGGCCCGAAGCAATCCAAGCCATACGGCAAATTAACCCCAAGATCAAAGTCATCGGCGTAAGCGGGCTGGGCCCGGAATCGATGCTCGCCAATGCAGGCCAATCCAACATGCAGGCCTATTTACAAAAACCTTTCGCCACGGAAGACCTGCTCGCCACCTTGCATCGACTTCTGGTCACTGAACCCCGTTGATAAACGCAAGAGCTTTGGGCTGTCCTTCAAAGCGAGTAACGCGCTGCCATCGACGACTGCATCTCTTGTTTCTGCAAGCAACCATAGTCGCTCTTGGTTGCACTTGGATTCAACGCAACTTGTATTAATTCCTCTGTGGCCGTTATCACCTTTTCGCCGCCTGCTTGCCATGCTGAAATAAGCAGCCACTCCAACGTCCGCCGGGGATCCCGGGCCGGAGGCGCTAGATCGACTTTGATATTGGTCGGTTTTGAATCGATGGACGCCGTCATGGCACGAATAATGGTAAACGCGAACAAAACCCGCCGGGCAATGGCTCGTTTCTGACAATCACGCAATCCTTCCGGCCATTTGTAATTCCTGGCAAAATACCGGCAAGCAGTATCCACATTGTCAATTTGCGACAACTCTTCAGCAGTTCCGGAAACCGTCTCCGGTGATAAAAACTCGAACGGTCCCACCTTCAACGTTGACTGACCATATTCCAGAATCGAGCCCATTTGGTTCCAAGTAATCATATAGATATAAGCTGGAGGTCTTCCCGGGAGCCTTCGGGCATGACAACAGCCCGTCCCCGCTCCAGAAATCGACCTTATCCATAGTCACTACGGACGCAGAGGTGCCAATCTTTCAACAATCTTTCATCCAGCAATTAACCCCCATTTCGCCCCTGCTCCCGCCATAATAGCAGTCTGGCGGGAACCGATACCTACATGTTTCAAAAAGCGAGTTGCCTCAAACAACGGAAAGTAATCATAAATGCCGCTGCAAAAACGCCTTGCCTGAGCCTGATTTTAAGTAACGCTCAAACGCGATGGCCCGTTCCTTGTTCCTGAAAGCGGTCGCGGTTCTTATAATCCAAGGCGCGAATTTTGAGGTGTAGGGAACCTTGCGATCATTGTGTTCCGCCAGGCGTTCATGAAGAGCCTGCGTTTGCCCTGTATAATGCTTATCCGGGAATGAAATCGATTGCAGCGTATAAACGTAATGATACCCCTTCATTTATTTAATCAACCCACCTTCTCCTGCATCTAACACTTGGCTGGCCTGCCAGCCGTAGCTCGTCCCTACGAGCGAAGGCTGGAGGCGAGGGTCGGAATCGAACCGACGAATGCAGCTTTTGCAGAGCCGTGCCTTACCACTTGGCTACCCCGCCACGGGCTTCGTCAACATTAATTGAGTCGCGCAACCGCGCAAGCCTTTATTGATGTTTCAAAGAACATAACCCAAACTCCGCCGCTTCGCCCACAATTCCCGCGGCTTGAAAATCCCCGCCGGCGTAATGATCCCTGTGATCAACTCCGCCGGCGTCACGTCAAATCCTGCATTGAACGCCCCGCTCCCCGGATTCGCCACGCGCACATATTCGCGTTTGCCCTTGGCCGTCACACCCCATGCCCCCAGCACTTCGCTTTCATGCCGCTCCTCAATCGGTATGTCGAACCCCGACTTCATCGTCCAATCAATCGTGGACAACGGAATCGCCACATAAAATGGAATCCCATGCCGCTTCGCCAACACCGCCTTCGTATAAGTGCCAATCTTGTTTGCCACTTCGCCGGTGCGCCCCAAAGTCCGGTCGCTCCCCACAATCACCAAATCAATTTGTCCCCGCTGCATCAAATGCCCCGCCGCATTGTCCGCAATAATCTGGTGCGAAATCTTCTGCTGCGCCAATTCCCACGCCGTCAGCGTCGCCCCCTGTGAACGCGGGCGCGTCTCATCGCAATACACATGAAATTTCCTGCCCAACGCCTGCGCCGCATACATCGGCGCCGTCGCCGTGCCAATATCCACAAACGCCAGCCACCCCGCATTGCAATGCGTCAGCACCTTCATTCCTGGCCGGATCAACTTCGCCCCGTGACGCCCAATCGCCTCGCAATGTTCCACGTCATGCCTGGCGAACTCCTCCGCTGCCGCCAACGCCAGCGCCTGCTGCTCCTCAACCGTTTCGCCGGCGCTCATCGTCGCGCGCGCGTCATTCATCGCGTTCACCGGATCCACCGCCGTCGGCCGCGCCGCCTTCAACGTCTGATACACCACCTCCACGTGCCGCTCGAACCGCTTCATGTCCCGTCCGCGAAAAGCCCGCGCCCCCTGTGCCAGGCCATACGCCGCCGTCGCCCCAATCGCGCCCGCGCCGCGCACGATCATCTCCCGGATCGCCCGCGCAGTTTCCCGAAAATCGCGCGTGGCGATAACTTTAAACTCGTGCGGCAACAACCGTTGCTCAATCAGCAACACGGCGTTCCGTTCTGCGTCAAAGGCAACTGTGCGAAAATGGCGGGTACGACTGCGAACTGTAACGTTCATGGAATAAGTTGGGTGTGCTGGCCCCGTTCAACCGCCGGGACTTCAGTCCTTCTTGGCTTTCATTCTCCGGATCTTCGCCCGGATATTTTTGTAGAGTGGATGTTGGCGCAGTTCGCTCAAGTCCGGATCCTGGGCCAGCCATTTGAAATCGAGATAGCCCAAATTCAGTGCTTTTTCCAAAGCCGCAATCGCCTGGTTAAAATTGCCGGTCAACGAGTAACTGCACGCCAGATTGTATTGCACCAGCGCGTCCTCCGGCCGCAGTTGCGAAAGCTGTTCGTCCACCTTGAGCCCGGCCACGAATTTACCCCGCCGTGTGTAATCGTCCCCCAAAATTTGCAGCGCTTCCACGTAACTCGGATCCCGCCTCACGACTCCTTCCATGAAGTCGATTTTAATGTCCAATTCCTTCTGTTCTTCGCGGGATAGTTTTTTTCTGGTACAGCTTTTTTCGGGCATACGGCTGCCGCTGATATTTCTAAACTCCGCGCCAGAAGTCAAGATTTCTGCGGCCTCGCCACCCAAAAAAGTCAGCCCCGCCCTTCGCCTGCCCTCGCCACCAACCCTCGCGCCTCCTCCCCTCAAATTTATGCGTGTGTTTTCGTATTCATTCATGCTTAACTCCTTACGGATATGAATTGTTTCGTCACCGGCGCCTCCGGTTTCATTGGTGCCAATCTCGTCCACGAACTCCTCGCTCGCGGTCATCGCGTCAAGGCTCTCCTCCGCCCCGCCAGCGATCTCCGCGGTCTCGCCGGCGCCGACTTCGAGCGCGTCGCTGGCGACGTCCTTGACCGCCCTGCCCTCGCTGCCGCGCTGCGTGGCTGCGATTGGTGCTTCCACGTCGCCGCCAGTTATCATCTTTGGCTTAAGGACTACGCCCCCATGTATGCCGCCAACGTTGACGGCACCCAAAATGTCCTCGAAGCCGCCGCCGAGGCCGGCTGCTCCCGCATCGTTTACACCAGCACCGTCGGCTGTGTTGGCCTTCCCGAACTCTATCGCGGTCTGCTTTATCCGCCCACCGACGAAACCGCCCCCATCAAGCGCAGCCAACTTTCCAATCACTACAAAATCTCCAAATGGCGCGCCGAAGTCCTCGCCCGCAAACTCGCCGCCAAAGGTCTCCCCATCGTCATCGTCAACCCCAGCGCCCCTGTCGGACCCCGCGACGTCAAACCCACCCCCACCGGTCAGGTCATCGTCGATTTCCTCAACCGCAAGATGCCCGCCTACCTCGACACCGGCCTCAACTGGGTCCACGTTCGCGACGTCGCCATCGGCCACATCCTCGCCGCCGAAAAAGGCCGGATAGGTGAACGCTACATTCTGGGCAACGCCACCGGCAATTGGAGCATGAAAGAAGCCTTTGCCGTCTTGCAGGAAATCACCGGCATCCCCGCACCCCGATTTCAAATCCCCTACGGCGTCGCCCTCTTCGCCGCCCACATCGACGAAATCCGTTCCAAATTCACCGGCAAACCACCCAAAGCGCCGTTGGCCGGCGTCCGCATGGCCTTGCACAAAATGTATTTCAACCCCACCAAAGCCATCAACGAACTCGGCCTCTCCCAGACCCCGCCCAAGCAAGCCCTCGCCGACGCCGTGGACTGGTTCCGCGCCAACGGCTACCTCAAGAATTAGCCGCCCCCGACATCTGCCTGCACCTTGTCTTACCTTGACCATAAAAATTTCCACCTAGTTTTACCTGGCTTCACTCAGCTCACTTTCCATCCCCAAACTCCGAACGAGGAACCCTGAACATGTGCTTTTGGCAACCCCATGCAGCAGGAACCACCTGCACCGCTTGATGGAGCGCGGCTATGTGCCGCACTAGCCGCAGCAATGCCAAAACAACCAGCGCGCCGGAACAAGACCACATAAACATCAAACATTGAGCATTACTTCCCTCTTCCACAGCCCCTGGCCGCCATAGCCTTGGCGAAGGTGGAAGCCTCGGCGAAGGCGCAAGCGTCTCGGTCGTAGCGCCGACTGGCAGTCGGCTGTATCGCGGGCTGGCAGCCCGCAGCGCGTATCGCTGAGCAAGCGCCCGAATCCACCCAACCACCCCTCCCCAATACCATCCCCCCCCGAGTTCATAAAAAAACAACCTTCCGTTACCTTGACTAACCTTCCGATACCTTCCGATGCCTGGACTGAGCCTGGTGTCCCCATGGTGCCCCGCCCCATCTCGTCGCGCCGTAGCCTCGGCGAAGGCGGAAGCACCATAAAAACATCTTAGTATTACCTTAACTACCTTAGTTGATCTTAGTTTTACCTTAACTGGCCTTGTAGCTTGTCCCGCCGACTCATCCCGCCATAGCCCGGCGAAGGCGGAAGCCTCGGCGAAGGCGGATCTGGAAGGACCCCAGGCCATGTAGCGGTGGGCGTCCCGCTTGCCGTGGAGGCGCGGCATCCTGCCCGCCGGACATGTAGTATGTGAACGACCCTCGCATAAGTCGGTTTCGCACCGTAAAAATACCCCAACGTAATCCGCTCCCTTGATGACCCGTGCGGAAGCACTCGGACGGTAGAGGGTTTTGGGGTGAGGGTTCCGAAATTCCATTTCCCTAGTGCGCCGTGCGGAACAGCCTTCTCCCCAGCTTCGCATCCTTCTTGCTTTTCGTGGTAAAACTTCCGTCTTCATAAAAAAATTTAGGCTCGAATTACCTCAAATTACCTTGACCAGCCTCAAGGCCACCCCGGCCGAGCCTCAAGTTACCTTGTTTTATCTTGTTACTCATAATGCCCCATCCGACAGGACATGTAGCGGTAGGCATCCTGCCCGCCGGTTCCCTCCGTAAACTCGGAACTTTTCTTTCCTCCATTTTAAGCTTCATAAAAAAATGAATCCCAAAATCACCTTAACTGGAGTTTGGCACTTTTTGTGAAAGACCTTGGACAATATTTGTTGGGGTCCTTGCGTCTGAGGCCAATGGCCTTAGAGAACGAGCATGGGAAAGATGTTTTTTTGTGCTACCGG